>NZ_JAQZSH010000020.1:0-229674 GCF_053902585.1 Longispora urticae | reverse complement strand
CGGGGGGGGCGGCGCGCGCCGCCCCCACCGGACCCCTAGGGCAGGGTCGCCGCCCGCCAGGTCCGGCCGTCTTCGGACACGTACAGGTGCTGGCGGTCGCTGATCTGGAGCCGGCCGGGGCCGAGGAACCGGGGAGGTGCCCCGAGTCCGGTGGCGCCGGGCAGGTCCACGACCGTGTACGTGCGGCCGTCCGGGCTGGTCAGGTAGCGGGTAGACCCGGAGGTCTGCACGGCCATCAGGTGCCCGCCGTCGGCCGTGGCGACCGAGGTCGGCCCCAGGAGGAACGCGCCGCCGGGCATGTTCGCCGCCGTCCGGACCCAGGTCCGGGCGCCGTCGACGGTGCGGTAGACCCGGGTGTCGCCGGCGCCGACGAACAGGGCGTAGCCGGTCCGGCCGTCGAACGTCGCCACGTAGGGCCGGTACATCGTCGCCGGGTCCGGCCGGGGTGCCTCGCCGTCCAGCACGGTGACCTGCCAGGTCGCGCCCCGGTCGGCGCTGGACGCCACCGCCGGCTTCTGGGTGGCCGGGTCGAACCCCGTCATCCACAGGCCGTCCCCGGTGGAGCCGGGGTCGAACCCCGGGGAGTCCAGGGCGGGCTGGGACCGCAGTTCCGCCAGGATCCCGGTCGCCGGGTCCACCACGGCCAGCTTGCACCGGTCCCCGTCGCAGCTCAGCGGCCGGGTTCCGGTCGGCACCACGTCCGCCGGCCGCTCCGACTGCCGCAGAGGCTTCCAGGTCCGCCCCCCGTCGGTGCTGACCTGGTAGCCGGTGCCGGTCGGAGTCGGCGTCGGTTTCGGGCTCGCGTTCGGCGGCCTCGGGATCATGAACCCGCCCGCACCCCCGACCAGCAGGTCCGGGCCGAGGACCCGGAACCGGGTGACCCCCGGGGCGTCGCGGGGCTGCCAGGTGCGGCCCTGGTCCTCGGAGGCCATCAGTTGGCCGTTCCTGAGCACGTAGAGGTGGTCGCCGTAGCCCTCGACGGTCCCACCCAGGCCCATACCCAGGTCGACGCCCGTCGGTTCCCGGAGGACGGGCGGTCCCGCGGGTCCGGGCTGGCGGTCGTCCGTTCCGGCCGTGAGGGCCACCGCGCCGGTCACCGCGACCACGGCCAGGAACACGCCCCCGAGGACGACCGCCCGACGGCGGCGCACCGTCCGCACCCGGTGGGTGACGGCGTCGAACTCCGGCTGGCGGGCCGCCGCCTCCGCGTCGGACCGCAGCCCGGCGAAGTCCAGCTCAGACATGACTGCTCCTCGTCTTCAGGGAGTGCGGGGCGGCGTCGTCGGCCAGGTGCCGGGCGAGTTGGGCCCGGCCCCGGGACAACCGGGCCTTGACCGTGCCGACGGGGACGCCCAGGTTCTCGGCGACGTCCTCGACGCTCAGGTCCGCGAGGTGGTGCAGGATCACCGCCTCCCGGGTGCCCCGGTTCAGCCGGGCCAGGGCCGCGACCAGCGCCACCCGGTCCGGGGACACGCCCGGCACCTGCTCGGCGACGCCGATCCGGCGGCTGCGGGCCAACTGGTCGAAGAGCCACCTTCTGCGGTACCGGGTGCGGGCGACGTTGAACGCTGTCCTCCGCAGCCAGCCCTCGGGGTTCGCCACCGCGAGGAAGCGCGCCGGACGGGTGAGCGCCCGGGCGTACGCCTCCTGGACCACGTCCTCGGCCTCCGGAAAGCTCCCCGTGAGCCCGTACAGCTGCGCCACCAGCCGGCGGTAGTGCGCGTGGTACGCCTGACGGACCGCTTCGGTCGCGTCCATCTGGTCTCCTCTCGACGACGTCGTCAGTAGACCAGCGGGCGGGGCGTCCGGTTGCACCCGACCTCGGGGGTTCGGCGCGGGGCCGGGCCGACCGGGCTCAGGCGGTCGTCAGGGTCACGTCGTCGAGGACGAAGCTGGTCTGGAGCCGGCTGTCCTCGGTGGCGGTGAACGTCAGGAGCCCCGTCGTGCCGGCGAGCGCGGACAGGTCGACCGTGTGCCGGACGTACCCGGACCGGGCGTCGCGGTCGCTGTGGCCGGCCACGGCCGTGCCCCCGAAAGTGACCGTCAGCGTGTCGTCGGCGGTGTGCCGCCACTCGTACGTGTCGACGTGCAGGTGGTAGGTGAGGGTGGCGGTGCAGCCCGCCGCGATCCTGACCTGCTGGGACAGGTGTTCGGAGTCGGCGCGGCCGTGCCCGCCCAGCCAGGCCACCCGGTGTCCGGCGTGCGGACGTTGGAGGAGGAAGTGTCCGATCGTGACGGTGTCGCCGGTCCAGGGCGCGGCGCCGTCCTCGAAACCGGGGTTGCCGACCAGCTGCCGGGCGAGGCAGCCCCGGGTGGTCCAGGCGAACGTGGCCGTGCCGTACTCCCCGCCGGGGTCGGTGGCCGTGACGGTGACGGTGGCGGTGCCGGCCTCGGTCGGCGTACCCGAGATGAGGCCCGTGGTGGGGTTGATCGTGAGCCCGTCGGGCAGGCCGGTGGCGGTGTGGGTCAGCGCGTCGCCCTGCGGGTCGGTCGCCCGGATCTGCAACGAGGCCGCCGCGCCGACCGGCGAGTCCTGGTCCGCGGGCCGGGTGACGGTGGGCCCGGGGGCCGTGACGAACAGCAGCCGGTTGGGCGAACCGGTGCCGAGGTCGGTGAGCACGTCCTTCGTGGCCACCGCCAGGAGCTGGGCCTTCGCCTGGGCCATGGTCAGCGCCGGGTTGCCGTGCAGGGCGAGCGCGACCGCGCCGGCGGCCAGGGGCGCGGCGAACGAGGTGCCGTAGAAGCCGCCGACCGTCGCCGTGTCGCTGGAGATCGCCGCGCCGGTGACGTCGGCCCCGGGCGCGAACGCGGTCACGCACGGCCCGTAGCTCGACGCGTTGGCGGCGGTGTTGCGGGCGTCGGCGCGGTCCGTGGCGCCCATGGTGATCGCGCGCGGGTCCTTGGGCGAGTTCTGGCAGTCGCCCCGGTTGAAGTTGCCCGCGATCAGGACGACGAGCAGCCCGCCGTCGACCAGGCCCCGGGCCGCGTCGTCCATCGCCGGGTCGCTGTCGCCGCCGCCGCTCTGGATGCTCAGGTTCACCACGGCCGGCCGGACGGCGTGCGCGGCCGTCCAGTCCATGCCGTCCACGATCTCGTCGGTGGAGGCGCTGTTGTCGCAGCGCAGGACGCGGACCGCGTGCAGGGTCGCCTTCTTGGCCACCCCGTACGTCTTCCCGCCGACGTGGCTGGCGACGAACGTGCCGTGCCCGGCGCAGTCGTTCGTCCCGTTGCCGTCGTTGATGGCCGTGTACTCCCCCGTCGCCCGGCCCTCGAACTCGGCGTGGCCGGCCCGCACGCCGGAGTCGACCACGTACACGTGGGTGCCGGCCGCGTCGCCGGGATGGGTGTAGCTGGTGTCCAGGGGCAGGTTCCGCTGGTCGATCCGGTCGAGGTGCCACGGGGCGGACGGCTGGGTGCCGCGCGCCGTCTCCATCCGGTGCAGCCGGACCGACTGGACATAGGAGACCGTCGGGTCGGCGCGCAGCCGGGTGAGCGCGGCGGGCGGCAGGTCGGCGGAGAAACCGCGCAGGGCGGAGGAGAACCGGCGCAGGACCGTTCCGCCGGACTCGCGGGCGGTCGACAGCGGGCCGGCGAGCGCCTGTTCGGGGCCGGAGCGGGGGCCGCCCTGGTCGGGGCGTTTGAGGACGACGACGTACCGGCCGGCGATCTCGCCCGTGTCGGACCGGAGCAGAGGAGCGGGCGCCGCCGCGGCGGGCGTGGCCACCCCGGCGGTGAGTCCCCCGGACAGCACCAGGGCCGCGATGCCGGCCCGCACCAGGACAGTCATGTCTCCCCCATCGGTCTCCGAGCACCTGAATCGGGACGTTATCATTGCGAATCCCCACAATGGGTACTGATCGCGAGACCAGGACGGACGCGGCGGGTCACCCACCGATGACCCTGGGTCTCCTAGACTGCGAGGATCGCGCAGCCGCCACCGAGGGGGTCCTGATGACCGATTCCGCCTACCGCGATGACCGAGCCCACGTCTTCCACTCCTGGTCCGCGCAGCGCGCCCTGACCCCGACCGTGCTGGCCGGCGGCGAGGGCAGTTGGTTCTGGGACGGCGACGGCAGGCGGTACCTGGACTTCTCCTCCCAGCTGGTCAACCTGAACCTCGGCCACCAGCACCCCCGGATCGTCGCCGCGATCCGGGAGCAGGCGGCGAAGCTGTGCACGGTCGCGCCGACGTTCGCCAACGACGCGCGCAGCGAGGCCGCCCGGCTGATCGCGGAGGTCGCGCCCGGGGACCTGTCGCACGTCTTCTTCACCAACGGCGGCACCGAGGCCGTCGAGCACGCGCTGCGGATGGCCCGGTTGACCACCGGCCGGCACAAGATCCTCTCGGCGTACCGGTCGTACCACGGGGCGACCGCCGGGGCGATCACGCTCACCGGGGACCCGCGCCGGTGGGGCAGCGAGCCGAGCATCCCGGGCGTGGTCCGGTTCTTCGGGCCGTACCCGTACCGGTCGGCGTTCCACGCGGTCACCGCCGCCGAGGAGGGCGAGCGGGCGCTGGCGCACCTGGAGCAGGTGTTCACGCTGGAGGGCCCGCACACGGTCGCGGCCGTGATCCTGGAGAGCGTGGTCGGCACGAACGGCATCCTGGTGCCGCCGGACGGGTACCTGGCCGGGGTGCGCGAGCTGTGCGACCGGTACGGGGCGCTGCTGATCTGCGACGAGGTGATGAGCGGGTTCGGTCGGTGCGGGGAGTGGTTCGCGGCCGACCGGTGGGGCGTCGTCCCGGACCTGATCACGTTCGCGAAGGGCGTCAACTCCGGGTACGTGCCCCTCGGCGGCGTGATCCTGGGTGAGCGGGTCTACGAGGCGTTCGCCGACCGGCCGTACCCGGGCGGCCTGACCTACTCGGGGCACCCCCTGGCGTGCGCGGCGGCCGTGGCGACCATTCAGACGATGCGCGACGAGGGCATCCTGGAACGGGTGCGCGACCTGGGCTCCCGGGTGATCGGGCCCCGGCTCGCCGGGATCGCCGAGCGGCACCCGAGTGTGGGCGAGGTGCGCGGGCTCGGGTTCTTCTGGGCCGTCGAGCTGGTCCGCGACCGCGACACCCGGGAGATGCTGGTGCCGTACAACGCGGCGGGGGCGGACGCGGCGCCGATGGCGGAGCTGGTCGCGGCGTGCAAGGAGCGCGGGCTGTGGCCGTTCACGCACTTCAACCGGGTGCACGTGGTGCCGCCGTGCGTGACGTCGGAGGCGGACCTCGACGCCGGTCTGGACATCCTGGACGAGGTGCTCACCTTGGCGGACCGGCACTACACGGGCAAGGCGTAGCCCACAGGCCATCGGCCGTCACGGCGTCGGGCCCGGGCCGGGCGGTGGCGTCGGTGGCGTGTGCCGGGCAGTGGCAGGTGCCGGGCCGGACGGTGGCCGTGCCCCGTGCCCCGTGCCGCCAGGGCCCGGCCACCCGGGCTCAGCTGTCGCGCAGCGCCGGGATCACCGTCTCCTCATAGGCGGCGAGCGTCTCGGCCTTCGCGTCGTGCTGCAGGTACACGGCGAACTGGTCGACCCCCAGATCCCGCAGCTCCCGCAACCGCTTCACATGCTCCTCCGCCGGCCCGAGCACACAGAACCGGTCCACGATCCCGTCGGGTACGAAGCCCGTGTGCGTGTTCCCGGCCCGCCCGTGTTCGGCGTAGTCGTAGTCCTGCCGGCCCCGGATGTAGTCGGTGAGCGCCTTGGGCACCGCCCCGGTGTCCCCGTACCGGGTGACGATGTCGGCCACGTGGTTGCCGACCATGCCGCCGAACCAGCGGGTCTGGTCGCGCTGGTGCGCCAGGTCCTCTCCGACGTAGGCGGGCGCGGCGACGCAGATCTTCACCGCCGCCGGGTCGCGTCCGGCCCGCTCGGCGGCGGTCCGTACCGCGCCGATCATCCACGCGGCGATCTCCGGGTCGGCGAGTTGCAGGATGTACCCGTCGCCGACCTCCCCGGCGAGCGCGAGCGCCTTCGGCCCGTACGCGGCGACCCACACCTCCAGGCTGCCGTCGGTGATCCAGGGGAAGTGCAGCTCCTGGCCCCGGTAGCTGACGGTGCCCCCGTTGGCCAGGCCCCGGACGACCTCGACGCAGGCGCGCAGCTCGGTCAGGGTGGTGGGCTTGAGGCCGAGGGTGCGCATGGCCGAGTCGCCCCGGCCGATCCCGCAGACGGTGCGGTTGCCGAACATCTCGTTCAGGGTGGCGAACAGGGACGCCGTGACCGTCCAGTCGCGGGTTCCCGGGCTGGTGACCATGGGGCCGACCATGACCCGTTCGGTGGTGGCGAGGATCTGGCTGTAGATGACGAACGGTTCCTGCCACAGCAGGTGCGAGTCGAAGGTCCACACGTGGCTGAAACCGGCCCGCTCGGCCCGTTGGGCGAGGGCCACCACGTCGAGGGCCGGCGGGTCGCACTGGAGGACGACGCCGATGTCCATCGTCACCTCACCTTCGGGAAGCCGAGGTCGACCGCGCTGGTCGCGGGGTCGGGCCAGCGGGACGTGACGACCTTGGCCCGGGTGTAGAAGGCGATGCCCTCGGGGCCGTACATGTGCAGGTCGCCGAACAGGGAGGACTTCCACCCGCCGAACGAGTAGTACGCGACGGGTACCGGGATGGGCACGTTGATCCCCACCATCCCGCACACCGCGTCGTACTGGAACTGCCGCGCGGCCCCGCCGTCCCGGGTGAACAGCGCCGTCCCGTTGCCGTACGGGTTGTCGTTGACCAGCTCGAGGGCCTCCTCGTACGTGTCCACGCGCACCACGGACAGCACGGGGCCGAAGATCTCGTCGGTGTAGAACACGGAGTCGGTGGCCACGTGGTCGACGAGG
The DNA here is from genome assembly GCF_053902585.1 of Longispora urticae. Taxonomy (NCBI): domain Bacteria; kingdom Bacillati; phylum Actinomycetota; class Actinomycetes; order Micromonosporales; family Micromonosporaceae; genus Longispora; species Longispora urticae. The sequence goes on along the minus strand of NZ_JAQZSH010000020.1, from coordinate 222,845 downwards.
CAGGGGCCGAGGAAGAAGCCGGGGCCGTCGTGGGCGTCGCGGCCGTCGATGACCACCCGGCCGCCGGCCGCGTCGAGGTACCCGGCGACCTTGTCCCGGTGTTCGCGGCTGATCAGGGGACCCATCTCGGCGTCGGGGTCGCTGGCCGGCCCGACCTTGATCTGGCGGATCCGGGCGGCGATCGCGTCCACCAGGGTGTCGCCGACGGAGCCGACCGCCACGACCACGGAGACGGCCATGCACCGCTCCCCCGCCGAACCGAACCCGGCGGACACGGCGGCGTCGGCGGCGGCGGGCACGTCCGCGTCGGGGAGGACCACCATGTGGTTCTTCGCCCCGCCGAGCGCCTGGACCCGCTTGCCGGCCCGGGTACCGGCCTCGTAGACCGCCCGGGCGACCGGGGTGGAGCCGACGAAGCTGAGGGCCGCGACGTCCGGATCGGCGATCAGCGCGTCGACGGCCACCTTGTCGCCCTGGACGACGTTGAACGCGCCCGGCGGCAGCCCGGCCTGCCGGAGCAGGTCCGCGAGCAGCAGGGACACGGACGGGTCCTTCTCGCTGGGCTTGAGCACGAACGTGTTGCCGCAGACCAGGGCGTTGCAGAACATCCACATCGGCACCATGGCCGGGAAGTTGAACGGGGTGATCCCGGCGACGACGCCGAGGGGCTGGCGGATCGAGTACACGTCGACGCCGGTGGCGGCCTGTTCGCTGAACCCGCCCTTGAGCAGGTGCGGCGCCCCGGTGGCGAACTCGACGTTCTCCAGGCCCCGGGCGACCTCGCCGAGCGCGTCGGCCACCGTCTTGCCGTGTTCGGCGGACAGCAGGGACGCGATCTCCTTGCGGTGCGCGTCGACGAGTTCGCGGAACCGGAACATCACCTCCGCGCGCCGGGACAGCGACGCCGCGCGCCAGCCGGGCTGGGCGGCCAGGGCGCTGTCGACGGCGGCGCGGACCTCGGCGGGCGTGGCGGCGAGGACCTCGGCCTGCTGCTCGCCGGTCGCCGGGTCCCAGACGGGCAGCCGCCGGTCCCCGGTGCCGGGGACGGCCGCGCCGTCGATCCAGTGCGTGACCTGCTTCATCGCGGCTCCTCCTAGCTCAGGTACTGCGACAGGCCCCGCCGCAGGTAGCGACCGTGCCCCTTGCGTCCGCGGTACTCCCCGCCGGCCACGAGTACGCTGCCCCGGGAGATCACCGTGTCGACCCGGCCGTCGACCTGGAAGCCCTCGTAGGCGGAGTGGTCCATGTTCATGTGGTGGGTCTCGACGCCCAGGGTGGTGTGCCCGGCGGGGTCGTAGACGACGATGTCGGCGTCGGAGCCGGGGGCCAGGACGCCCTTGCGGGGGTAGAGGCCGAACATCCGGGCCGGGGTGGTCGAGACGGTCTCCACCCAGCGCGCCAGGGAGAGCTGCCCGTCGACCACGCCCTGGTAGAGCAGGTCCAGGCGGTGTTCGACGCCGCCGATCCCGTTGGGGATCTTGGAGAAGTCCCCGCGGCCCAGTTCCTTCTGGTCCTTGAAGCAGAACGGGCAGTGGTCGGTGGACACCACGGCCAGGTCGTTGGTGCGCAGCCCGCGCCACAGGTCCCGCCGGTGCGGCTCGTGCCTACTGCGCAACGGTGTCGAGCAGACCCACTTGGCCCCCTCGAACCCGGGCGCGCCGAGCTGGTCTTCGAGGGTCAGGTACAGGTACTGCGGGCAGGTCTCCGCGAACACGTTGCGCCCCGCGTCCCGGGCGGCGGCGACCTGTTCGAGGGCCTCGCTGGCGGACAGGTGCACGATGTACAGCGGGCAGTCCCGGGCCACCTCCGCGAGCCGGATCGCGCGGTGCACGGCCTCGGCCTCCAGCGCCGGGGGCCGGGTCAGCCCGTGGTAGACCGGATCCGTCTCGCCCCGGGCCAGGGCCTGCTGGATGAGGACGTCGATCGCGATGCCGTTCTCCGCGTGCATCATGATCGTGGCCCCGTTGTCGCGGGCCTTCTGCATGGCGCGCAGGATCTGGCCGTCGTCGCTGTAGAACACCCCCGGGTACGCCATGAACAGCTTGAAGCTCGTGATGCCCTCGTGCCCGACGAGCTGGTCCATGGCCGCGAGCGCCGCGTCGTCGACCCCGCCGAGGATCATGTGGAAGCCGTAGTCGATGTGGCACTCGCCGTCGGCCTTCGCGTGCCAGGCGGCGAGCCCGTCGGCGACCACCTCACCGGTCTTCTGCACCGCGAAGTCGATGATGGTGGTGGTGCCGCCGAAGGCCGCCGCCCGGGTACCGGTGTCGAAGGTGTCGCTGGCGCTCGTACCCCCGAACGGCAGTTGCATGTGGGTGTGCACGTCGACCCCTCCGGGGATGACGTACTTGCCGGTGGCGTCGATCTCGCGGCGGTGGGTGTCCTCGGGGGCGCGGCCGGGGGCGAAGAGGGCGGCGATGGTCTCGCCCTCGACCAGCACGTCGGCCTCGGTGCCGCCCGACGGGCCGATCACCGTCCCGCCCCGGATCAGGAGCCCGCTCACGGGGTCACCAGAGGGCCGTAGGCGTCCGGGCGGCGGTCGCGGTAGAACTGCCACCGGTCGCGCACCTCCGCGAGCAGCCCCATGTCCAGGTCGCGGACGATCAGCTCCGGATCGTGGTCGTGCCCGACGTCGCCGACGAACCTGCCCTCCGGGTCCACGAAGTACGACGTGCCGTAGAAGTCGTTGTCGCCCAGCTCGCTCTCGATCCCGACCCGGTTGATCGCGCCGACGAAGAACTCGTTGGCCACCGCCGCGGCCGGCTGTTCGAGCTTCCACAGGTACGCCGACAGGCCCCGGCTCGTCGCCGACGGGTTGAACACGAGCTGCGCGCCGGCCAGGCCCAGGGCGCGCCAGCCCTCGGGGAAGTGCCGGTCGTAGCAGATGTACACGCCGACCTTGCCGACGGCGGTGTCGAACACCGGGTACCCCAGGTTGCCGGGCTTGAAGTAGAACTTCTCCCAGAACCCCTTGACCTGCGGGATGTGGGTCTTGCGGAACTTGCCGAGGTAGCTGCCGTCGGCGTCGAGCACGGCCGCGGTGTTGTAGAGGACGCCGGGCTGCTCCTGCTCGTACATCGGCAGCACCATGACCAGGCCCAGTTCGCGGGCGAGGGCCTGGAACCGTTCGACCGTCGGGCCGGGGACCGACTCGGCGTAGGAGTAGTAGGCGGCGTCCTGCACCTGGCAGAAGTACGGGCCGTAGAAGAGTTCCTGGAAGCAGATGACCTTCGCGCCCCGCGCGGCGGCCTGGCGCGCGTACTCCTCGTGCGCCTTGATCATGGATTCCTTGTCGCCGGTCCACGTCGTCTGCACGAGTGCCGCGCGAATGATGTCCGCCATGCTCAGTCCCTCCGTCGTGCCGCGTGGGCGGTGTGGAGAACTCACCATCAGTATCAGGTTCGCGGCGTGGAGTCACGCATAGCGGAGATCGGAGATTCTTTTCCGGGTACCGGTGGGGCGGGGTCGCGCGGGCTAGAGTGGCGCACGTGCCCGCCCCGCCCGTGCCGCCCCGCCCGTGGGCGCCGTGAGAGTCCTGCCCATGGGCGAACACGCCCTCCTGGTCGAGGTCGGGTCCACCGGCGAGGTCGCCGCCCTGCACGCCGAACTCCTCCGCCGCCGCGCCGCCGGTGACCTGCCGGCCCTGACCGAGATCGTGCCGGCCGCCCGCACCGTGCTCCTCGACGGCCTCGACACCCCCGGTGACCTGGCCCGGGAGCTGCCCGGCTGGCGGGTTCCGCCGGTCCGCGCCGCCGACGGGCCCGCCATCGAGGTGCCGGTGACGTACGACGGGGCCGACGTCGACGAGCTCGGCGCGCTGTGGGGCGCCGAGGTCGCGGCGGTGCACACCTCGTTCGAGTACCGGGTGGCGTTCTGTGGTTTCTCCCCCGGCTTCGGCTACCTGACCGGGCTGCCGGAGCGGTACCACGCACCGCGCCGGGCCACCCCGAGGACCGTCGTGCCGGCCGGGTCGGTGGCGGTGGGCGGTGAGTTCACCGGGGTGTACCCGCGGACCTCGCCCGGCGGGTGGCAGCTGATCGGGCGGACCGGGGTGGTGGCCTGGGACGCGGGGCGGGATCCGGCCGCGTTGTTCGTGCCGGGGACGCGGGTGCGGTTCGTGGCGGAGCGGGCATGATCGTCGTCGTGCGGGCCGGGGCGTTGACCACCGTCCAGGATCTCGGGCGGCCCGGGCTCGCCCATCTCGGCGTCCCCCGGTCCGGGGCGCTGGACCGCCCCGCGCACGACCTCGCGAACAGGCTCGTCGGGAACCCCGCCTCCGCCGCGACGCTGGAGACGACGCTGACCGGGGTCGCCGTGCGGTGCGCCCGGGACACCGTGGTCGCCGTGACCGGGGCGTCCGCGACCGTGCGGTGCGACGGACGGGCCGTGCCGTGGGGGGCCGCGGTGCGGGTGCCGGCCGGTGCGGTGCTCGACGTGGGGCCGGCCCGGCACGGGGTACGCGGTTACGTCGCCTTCGACGGCGGACTCACTCCCCCGCCGGTCCTGGGCAGCCGCGCCACCGACCTGCTCTCCGGCCTGGGCCCGCCCCGCCTCGGCACGGGCGACGCCCTTCCTCTGGGTACGCCTCCGGTGCGGGCGGACGCGACGTCGCCCGTGGCCCCGGTGGGCGCGGCCCCGGATGTGGTGCCGATGCCCGCCGCTTCGGTGGGACTCGTGCTCCGGGTGCGGCTGGGGCCCCGCGACGACTGGTTCGTGGACCCGGCTGGGGACCTGGGCCGGGGGCGGTATTCCGTGGCCACCGCCAGCAACCGGATCGCGCTGCGGACGGACGGGCCCGCGGTGCGCCGGGTGGGGCCGGGCGAGCTGGCCAGTGAGGGGATGGTGCTCGGCGCGGTGCAGGTACCCGCCGACGGGTTGCCGATCGTGTTCCTGGCCGACCACCCGACGACCGGCGGATACCCGGTGATCGGCGTGGTCGTCGCGGAGGACCTGGCGGCCGCCGCGCAGGCCAGGCCGGGGACGCCGGTGCGGTTCGTCCCTCTCGGCCCGCGGCGACGGCCGGCCCGGACACCACGTTGAGCCCGATCACCGGCCCCGGTCCGGTCGGCTCCGTCGCGCGGTGGGCACGGTGGGTGCGGGGCTGCGTGCGGGTGCGGTGACTTCGGACATGCGGCGCGTGACGTGCGGGTGTGGCACGGAACACCCTGTCGGCGTGTCGCGGAACCGCCCCTCCGCCGTCCGGCCGACCCGGCCGCACCCGAAGTCTGGATCTTGCCTCCGAACGGCCCCACGGGCCCCCGATCCTTCGCCGGTCGGCGGATCCGGTGGCACTGTCGAGGTATGAACGACGCCCCCGACCACTGGTGGAACCTGTTGTCCGGACCCGACCAGGCGCTGATGCTGAAGTACCGGCACCGGCCCCTCATCGAACCCGTGATCGACCGGCTCACCGCCGTCGGACAGCTCGAGGTCGGCGACCACCCGTACTGGATGCCCGAGGACCTGGCCGCGTTCCTCGACGAGCGGGCCGACAGCCAGCTGGCCGCCTAGCAGGCCGTACAGGGCCTCCGCTCGCGGAGCCATCGTCGGTCACAGGGTCAGGCAATCCACCACATTTGTATGGAAAACAACTGATCGCCCAGAAGTAGGCTATCCGGCCTATCTCTGGGCGATCGGTCGTCGGGTGACGGTACCCGTCAGTGGTCCGTGGTCGCCTGGGCCAGGTCCGGGTCGACCCCGGCCACCAGCGCACCCGTGAGCAGACTGGCCAGCTCCGGGGCCGCCGCGATCGCCCGCTCCGCGCGCAACATCCGCACGATGGCCTCCTCGGCCTGTGCGCCGGCGGTGCCGTCGCCGAACGGGTTGACGACGGTGCTCATCCGGCGGTGCTGTTCGGGGTCGGTGAGGAGTTGGTCGGCGGCGGCGAGGATGGCGGCCGGGTCGGTGCCGACGAGGCGCGCGCACCCGGCTTCGACGGCCTCCATGCGTTCGGTGACCTCGCGCAGGACCAGGACGGGTACGCCGAAGGTGGGTGCCTCCTCCTGGATGCCGCCGGAGTCGGACAGCACGAGGTGGCTGGCGGCGAGGAGTCTGGTGAGGTCCTGGTACGGGAGCGGGTCGGTGACGAGCACGCGGGGTAGGTGCGTGAGTGCGTTGTCGACCTGGCGCCGGACGTCGGGGTTGGGGTGGCTGGGGAGGACGATCCGCAGGTCCGGGTACCGGTCGTGCAGGGTGGCGACGGCGCCGAGGATGTGGTCGAGGGGTTCGCCCCAGGACTCGCGGCGGTGCGCGGTGACGAGAATGATGCGGTGTCCGCCGGCGAGGATGTCCTCGATGCGGGGGTCTCCCACGGGGTGGTTGCGGGCGGCGACGGCAAGCGCCGCGTCGACGACGGTGTTGCCGGTGAGGGCGATGTCGCCGGGGACGCCTTCGCGGCGCAGGTTCTCCTCGGCGCGGGTGGTGGGTGCGAGGTTGAGTTGGCTGATCTGTCCGACGAGGCGTCGGTTGGCCTCCTCCGGGAACGGTGAGGCGAGGTCTCCGGACCGTAGGCCGGCTTCCAGGTGTACGACGGGGATGCGTCGCCAGAACGCGGCGAGTGCCCCGGCGAGAGTGCTGGTGGTGTCCCCGTGCACGACCACGGCGGCGGGGTTCGTCGCGGCGAGGTGTGCGTCGAGGCCGGTGAGGATCTGGGTGACCAGTTCCGGCTGGGTTCCGGTGCGCCGGTCCAGGGTGAGGGCGACGTCGACGTCGAGGCCGAAGGCGGCGAGGGCTTCGGCGACCATGGTCGGGTGCTGGCCGGTGGCGACGATGACGGGGGTGACGCGGCCGGCGGCCCGGGCGGCGAGGACCAGGGGTGCGATCTTGATCGCCTCGGGGCGGGTGCCGACGATGAGGTGGATCTCGGTCACGTGCTCTCCTCGACTGGGTGGCCCTGGGTGATGCGGCTCCGGGAGTGTGCCCGGGTCCAGCGGTCTCGACGGTGCTCTTCGGGCGCGCGGTTCCCCGGCGGGCGCCCTGGTCATGCGGGTTCGTCGATGACGCGGTCTGTTTTGGCCCAGGTGCCGCGTCCGGTGAGGTGTCGGCCGAGGCCGCGCAGGGTGGCCATCAAGCCGATGAGTAGGAAGAACGGGTAGGCCAGGCCGGCGGTCACGCATCGCCACAGGGACGCGTCGCCGAGGCTGGCGCGGTGTACCAAGGCCCAGAACAGGCCGGCGACGGCCATCGTGCCGAACAGGGTCCCGACCGTGGCTGCGACGAGGGCGGCGTCCAGGTCACGCCAGGCCAGGGCGAGCCCGACCGGGGCGGCGATCAGTCCGACGATCGTCAGCCAGGGCGCCAGGAGGTAGTACATCATGTCCAGCAGGGCGGCGTTACCGACCCGACGCGAGGCGACCAGTTTCGGGGCGTAGCGCAGACACTGCAGGTTCCCCTGCGCCCAGCGGGTGCGCTGCCGCAACAGGCGCCGCGCGTCGATCAGGCCCTGCTGGGTGATCGCGACCTGCGGGATGTAGCGGATGCGGACGCCGTTGAGGTGCAGGCGCAGGCCGAGTTCGAGGTCCTCGACCAGGCATTCCGACCAGGGGTCCTCACCCAGGGTCCCGAGTGCGCTGAGGCGGGTGAACTGGCCGTTGCCGCCGAGCGCGACGGCGTTGACCCGGTCGCGGAGGGTCTGCCCGGCGTTGGCGATGGCGGCGAACTCCAGATCCTGGAGAGCTGCGAGGGTGTGCTTGCGGTTGTGGATCCGCACCCGGCACTGCACGGCCCCGACCCGGGGGTCGCGGAAGTACTCCGCCACGGTGTCGAGCGCGCCGGGTTCCATCCGGCCGTCGCCGTCGATGACCCCGATGACCACGTCCTCGGGGTGCAGGCCGTCGGCCTCGGTGACCTGGCGGATGTAGCGGAAGGCGGCGTTGAGCGCCTGACCCTTACCCTGCCGGGCGAGGGGCGCGGTCCGCCGGAACACCTGGATCCGCGGGTCCACGATCATCGACAGCACCACACCGGTGTCGTCGTCCGAGCCGTCGTCGACGACCAGAACCTTCACGGGGGTACCGGGCGTGGACAGCTCCGCGGCGGCGTACACCGTGCGGTCCACCACACGTTCCTCGTTGAGGCAGGGCACGATGATCCAGTACTGCGCGGGGCGGGGCGCGGTGGCCCGTCGGCGCCTCGCGGGACGGGTGCCGCCCCACGAGGCGAACGCCATCAGCAGGATGTGCGCCGGCCAGGCGAGCAGGAGCACCAGGCCGATGACGGAACGGGTCACGTCAGGCGTCGGTGCGGCGACGGCCGCTGCGGATCAACAGGGCGCCACCGACCAGCAGGGCCGCACCGGCGGCGATCACGCCGACGAGGCTCACGCCGGTGACGGGCAGGGTCGCGGCTCCGCCCGAGAGGACGACGACCGGGACGACGGGAACCTTGGTCTGACTCATGGGCTGATCCTTCGAGGTACAAGTGACCGGAGAGTGATCGTTCCATAAATCTTTTAAGACAACTAAATCAATGTGAGGCACGCCATGGACGTCACTGGACAAGGCCGGCGTTTTTCCTGGTCAGGCCCCTGATACCCGCGAAGGCATACCACCGGCTCCCCTCGTCGAACCCACGCGAGGAGCCGGCCCGGAACGGCGCGTCAGTGACAATGCCGACAGGGTTCGGTGACACTCCGTGATTTTCCCTGTCGGTGCCGGCCCGAACGGCGTCGACCGGCGGACAGATCTCCGGTCGGCGCCGCGTTCCGACGGGCCCCCACGTTCCGAGTGGTCGGGTGACCCGCGCGACCTCGCGTAGAGCGTCCTAGGTTGCTAGGTATCGAACGCCCCACCGGTTCCGGTGGCCGGTGGGGCGGTCCGGCTCAGCCCAGCGGCGCGACGCTCAGGACCCCGCCCACCGGCACCAGGGGCAGGTCGATGTCGAGCAGCGCGGCCAGGTACTCCTTCCGGGGCACCGGCTCCGCGCCCAACGCCGTCGTGTACCCGCTCGGCACCTGCACGTCGATCAGCCGCCCCGCCGTACCGTGCAGCCGCCGACCCAGGTCCGCGAAGGCCACCTTCCCCGCGTCGGGCCGGCGGCTGAACACGGAGTCCACCCCGAACACCCGCCCCATGCCCGTACCGAACAGCCCGCCGATCAGCTCCTCGCCGTCCCACACCTCGACGCTGTGCGCCCAACCCGCCCCGTGCAGGGTCTCCAGCGCCGCGCACAGCTCGTCGGTGAGCCACGCGGTCGCCCGGAACCGGCGGCACTCCCGCACCACCCGGGCGAACGCGTGGTCGACGGTGGTCACCCAGCGGTGCCGGTTGCGCAGGTCCCGGCGCAGGTTCCGCGACAGGTGCACCCGGTCGGCCGGGATCACCGGGCGGTCGGGCGGACTCCACCAGGTGAGGGTGTACGGGGCGGGGCCGGGGAACAGGGCCACCCGGCCGTCGGCGACGTGGTCGGCGTAGAGGGCGGCGTTGACCTCGGCCGCGTAGCCGTCCGGGCAGGGGAAGGGGAACGCGCCGTGCCGGTACGCCTCCAGCAGGCGGTGCGGGGCGACGCAGCCGCCGACGGCGACCGGCAGGTCCGGCTCCGCGAGGGACAGGTCGACCCGCTCCCAGGCCATCTCCACCGCTCAGCCCTCCTGACCGGAAGAAGCCGACCCGTCGGAGGGCACCGCCCCCGCCACGGGCGCGCGGGCGGTCACGGTCCCCGCCGGGGTGCCGGTCGCGCCGTGGGCTCCCGGAGGTGGCGGGAGGAAGCCGGTGGACGCGTGGTGGGCGACCTGGCGGGCGATCACGCCGGCGTCGACCACCGCCGCGGGCACGTCCAGGCCGGACAGTGCCCGCGCCGAGGCCGCCCGGCCCCAGACGAGCCCCGCGCCCTCCGCCCGGAACCCGGCGCTGAGCAGGGCCGCCGAGGCCCAGGTCCGGTCGCCGGCCGCCAGTGCCTGGCCGGCCGAGGACGCGAGCCGCCGGTCCCACTCCTTCGCGGACACCACCTCCAGGGGGTACCCGTGGCCGCGCAGTCCCGCCACCACCGCCCCGACGGGCACCGGCCCCTCCCCCACCAGGTGGTACGTGCGCCCGGTCGCCGGTCGGGCCGCCAGCGCGACGATCCCGGCCGCGACGTGGTCGACGGGGACCAGGTCGACGGTGACGTCCATGGCCCCGTCGTCGGCGGTGACCGCCCCGAGCCGGGTCATGGCGCGGACGTAGTTCCAGAACGCGTCGTCGGTGCCGGCCGCCCCGGTGCGGCTGTGCCCGCTGACCCTGCCGGGCCGGTACACCGTGACGGGCAGGCCCCGCTCCCCCGCCGCGCGGACGAGTTCCTCCGCGACCCACTTGGTGGCCACGTAGCCGGAGGGCACGACCCGGTCGGCGGGGATCCGGCAGTCCTCGTCGATGACCTCCGGGTTCTCGCCGAGCGCAACGGCCACGGACACACTGGACACCAGGTGCACGGGCTTGACCCGCCCGGTGGTCGCGAACCGGAGCACCGCGCGGGTGCCGCCGACGTTCGCGGCCCGCAGCCGGGCGTACCCGTCGAGGTGGTTGACCCTGGCGCCGTTGTGGTAGACCGCGTCCAGGCGGTCGGCGAGCGCGGCGAACGCGCCCGGTGCGAGGCCGAGCAGGGGGCGTTCCAGGTCGCCGGGGACCGGGACGATCCGGTCGGCGAGGGCCTGGTCCCACAGGCCGTAGCCGGTGAGCGCCGCGCGGAGCCGGTCGTGGCCGGTGGCCGCGTCGGGGGCGCGGACCAGGCAGTACACCTCGGCTTCGGTGCGGTCGAGGAGTTCGCGGAGCAGGAACGCGCCGAGGAAGCCGGTCGCGCCGGTCAGGAGGACCCGGCGCTGGGCGGTGGCCACGGGCAGGGCCGGGTCCACGAGGAGGTCGCGGTCCAGGACGGCTTCGGCGGCGAGGTCGGGACCGGGTGCTCCCCCGTCCTCGGGGCCCCGTGGGGTGCCGGGAACGGCCGACGACACCGCCGCCAGCCCGGCCACCGTCGGCCGGTCGAAGACGGTCCGGACCGACAGGTCGACGCCGAGCTCCTCGGCGATCCGGCCGATCAGGCGGATCACGAGCAGCGAGTGCCCGCCGAGGTCGAAGAAGTCGTCGTCCACGGTCACGCCGTCCACGCCGAGGACCTCGCCGAACAGCGCGCACAGGGCGCTCTCGTACGGCGAGCCCGGGGCGCGGCCCGCCGCCCGGGTGCCGGGTTCCGGGGCGGGCAGGGCGCGCCGGTCGAGTTTGCCGTTCGGGGTGAGCGGCAGGGCGTCGAGGACGACGAACGCGGACGGGACCATGTACCCGGGCAGCGCGGCGGCCACCCGCGACCGGAGGGCGGCCAGGTCCGGGCCGGTCCCGGCGGCCGTGGGGACGACGTAGGCGACGAGGCGGCGGTCACCCGGCCGGTCCTCGCGGGCCACGACGGCGACCCGCCCGACGCCGGGATCCCCCGCCAGCACGGCCTCGATCTCGGGTAGTTCGATCCGGAAGCCCCGGATCTTGACCTGGTCGTCGACGCGGCCCACGTAGTCGAGGACCCCGTCGCGGCGCCAGCGGGCGGCGTCCCCGGTCCGGTACAGCCGGCCGCCGGTGCCGAACGGGTCGGCGACGAACCGCTCGGCGGTCAGCCCGGGGCGGCGCAGGTAGCCGTGGGCGAGCTGCGCGCCGCCGAGGTACAGCTCCCCGGTGACGCCGGGCGGCACGGGGCGCAGCGCGGCGTCCAGGACGTACGCGGTGGTGTTCCACACCGGCCGGCCGATCGGCACCGGGCCGGGCGCGCCGTCGGTGGGCCAGGCGGTGACGTCCACGGCCGCCTCGGTGGGCCCGTACAGGTTGTGCAGCGGCGCGTCGAGCAGCCGGCGGTACCGGGCGACAGACTCGGCCGACAGCGCCTCGCCGCTGGCGAAGACCCGGCGGAGCGTCGTGCAGCTGGCCGCGCCCGGGGAGGCGAGGAACACGTCGAGCATCGACGGGACGAAGTGGACGGTGGTGACGCGTTCCCGGCGGATCAGGTCCGCGAGGTACGCCGGGTCGCGGTGCCCCTCCGGCGCGGCCATGACGAGGGTCGCGCCCGCGATCAGCGGCCAGAGGAACTCCCACACGGACACGTCGAAGCTCGACGGGGTCTTCTGCACGACCCGGTCGTCGGGGCCGAGGCCGTACTCGGCCTGCATCCAGAGCAGCCGGTTCACGATCGCGGAGTGCGGGACGACCACGCCCTTCGGCCGGCCGGACGAGCCGGACGTGTAGATGACGTAGGCGGGGTGTCCGGGCCGCAGCGGGGCGAGCCGCTCGTCGTCGGTCAGATCATGCGACGGGTACGGGCCACCCGCCGGCACCGCCTCGGAGTCGCCCCGGCCCGGGTCGGTGCGAGCGGAGCCCGGGGCCGGGTCGCCGGGGTCCCCCGCATCGGGAGCCGCGTCGACCACCAGGGCCCCCGGATACCCCGTGGCCGCGTCGGTGAGGACCAGCACCGGCTCCGCCTCCGCGACCATGAACGCCAGCCGGTCCGCCGGGTAGCCGGTGTCCAGCGGCAGGTACGCGGCGCCGGACTTCAGGACCGCGAGCAGCGCGACGACCAGGTGCTCGGACCGCGGCAGCGCCAGCCCGACCACCCGCCCCGGCCCGGCCCCGGCCGCGACCAGCCGCCGGGCGAGGCGGTTGGCGCGGGCGTGCAGTTCCCCGTGGCCGAGGGTGACGGCGCCGGACACGACGGCCGGGTGGTCCGGGGTGCGCGCCGCGCGGGCCTCGGTGAGGGCGGTGAGCGTGGTCGCCGGTACCCCCCGACGGGTGGTGTTCCAGTCGACCAGGAGGGCCGTGCGCTCGGCGGCGGACAGCAGGTCGACGTCCCCGAGGCGCGCGTGCGGGTCGTCGGCCACCGCGCGCAGCAGCCGGGTCAGCCGGTCGGCCAGGGCCTCGACGGTGGCGTGGTCGAACAGCTCGGCGGCGTACTCCAGGTTCGCGTCGATCCCGGCCGGTCCGCGGTCCGCGTCGAGCTTCTCCGCGAACGCCGCGGTCAGGTCGAACTTGGCCGTGTCGCTGGTCAGCGCCTGCCCGGCGACGGCCAGGCCGAGGAAGTCCGTCGCGGCCTCGGCGTTGCTCTGCAGCACGAGACTGACCTGGTGGACGGGGTGCCGCGACATCGAGCGGGTCGGGTTGAGCACCTCCACGACCCGCTCGAACGGCACGTCCTGGTGCGCGTACCCGGCCAGGTCCACGGCCCGGACCCGGGCCAGCAGCTCGGCGAACGTCGGGTCCCCGGACGTGTCGGTGCGCAGCACGAGGGTGTTGACGAAGAACCCGACCAGGTCGTCGAGGGCCTCGTCGGTGCGGCCGGCGACCGGGGTGCCGACCGGGATGTCGGTGCCGGAACCGGTCCGGGTGAGCAGCCCGGCGAACGCGGCCTGCAACACCATGAACAGGGTGACGCCGTGCCGCTGGGCGAGCGCGTGCAACGCCCGGTGCAGGTCGGCGTCGAGGCGGAAGGGCACCAGCCCGGCGGTGTACGTCCGCACCGCCGGCCGGGGCCGGTCCACCGGCAACGCCAGCTCCTCGGGGGCCCCGGCGAGGGCGTCCACCCAGTAGGCGAGCTGCCGGGACGCGAGGCTGTCGGGGTCGTCCTCGCTCCCGAGCAGGTCCCGCTGCCACAGGGTGTAGTCGGTGTACTGGACGGGGAGTTCCGGCCGGTCGGGCGCGCGCCCGGCACACCGGTCCGCGTACGCCGCCGCCAGGTCGCCCAGCAGGGGGCCGAGGGACCAGCCGTCGCTGACGATGTGGTGCAGGACGAGGAGGAGCGCGTACGAGTCGCCGCCCAGCCGGTACACCCGGACCCTGATCTGGGGTTGGGTGGCCAGGTCGAACGGCTGGTAGGCGACGCGGTTGAGCTCGTCGACGAGGTCGCCGTCGGGGTCGGCCCCGGGTCCCGGCCAGTCCACCACCGTGAACTCCGGCCGGGTCCCGACCGGCAGCACCACCTGGTGCGGCTCCCCGTCGACCACCGGGAACACGGTCCGCAGCGTCTCGTGCCGGTCCGCGACGTCGGCGAACGCGGCCTCCAACGCGGCGAGGTCCAGCTCCCCGGTCAGCCGGAGGGCGAGCGGCGCGTTGTGCGCGCCGCCGCCCTCGAACCGGTCGAGGAACCACAGCCGCCGCTGGGCGAAGGACAGCGGGATCATGACGCCCCCTGCGGGACCCGGCGACGCAGCGTCGGGCGGGCCTTCTCCGCGCCGACCAGCCGCAACGCGAGGCCGGCGACGGACGGGGCCTCGAAGATGGCCTGGATGGACAGTTCGACGCCCAGCTGGGAGCGGGCCCGGCTGATCAGCCGGGTGGCGAGCAGCGAGTGACCGCCCAGTTCGAAGAAGCTGTCGTCCACCCCGACCGTGGTCAGGCCCAGGACCTCGGCGAACAGGCCGCACAGGGCCTCCTCGCGCGGGTTGCTCGGCCCCCGTCCGGTCACGGCCGCCTGGATGTCCGGCTCGGGCAGGGCGCGGCGGTCGAGTTTGCCGTTCGGGGTGAGCGGCAGGGCGTCGAGGACGACGAACGCGGCCGGCACCATGTACTCCGGCAGCACGGCCGCCACGTGCCGGCGGGCGCCGTCCGGGTCGGGGGCCGTGCCGACGAGGTAGCCGACGAGCTGCTTGCCGCCGAGCGGGTTGTCCCGGGCCACGACGGCGACCTCGGCGATCCCGGGCGCCTGGCGCAGCACCGCCTCGACCTCGCCCAGTTCGACCCGGAAGCCCCGGATCTTGACCTGGTCGTCGGCGCGGGCCGTGAACTCCAGGGCGCCGGCGCGGTTCCACCGGACCAGGTCACCGGTGCGGTACATCCGCTCGCCGGGCTTGCCGAACGGGTTGGCCACGAACCGTTCCGCGGACAGGGCCGGGCGGTTGACGTACCCGTTGGCCAGGCCGATGCCGGAGACGTACAGCTCTCCGACGACGCCCGGGGGCACCGGTCGCAGCCGGGCGTCGAGAACGTAGCCGGCCTTGTTGGTCAGCGGCCGGCCGATCGGCACGGACGCGCCGCCGAGGTCGGACCGGGTGACGGTGTGGCTGGTGGTCAGGCCCATGCTCTCGGCCGGCCCGTAGCCGTTGCACACCCGCAGGTGCGGGAACGTGGTCAGGGCCCGATCGACGTGCGCGGCGGACGCGGCCTCGCCGGCGGTCATGGCCCAGCGCAGCCCGGTGTAGACGGCCGGGTACTCGTCGAGCATGAAGTTGAACAGGCTCGCCGACATCTGGAGCATGGTCACGCCGTGCCGGGCCACCAGGGCCGCGATGGCCTCGGGCTCCGGGTTCTGGCCGGGTTGCAGGACGCACGTCGCGCCGAACAGCAGCGCGCCGTAGACCTCCAGGACGAACGCGTCCCAGGAGACGGGGGCGCACTGCAGGTACACCTCGTCGGGGCCGAAGTCGACGTAGTCCTGACCGCACACGGTGCCGACGACGGCCCGGTGCGGGGCGGCGACGCCCTTGGGCCGGCCGGTGGAACCGGACGTGAACATCACGCAGGCCACGTCGCCGGGGGTCGCGCCGGACGGCACGTCGTGCGCCGGCAGCGCCGACAGGTCGAGGGTGTCGACGGGCACCTCGACCCGGTCGCCGCCGAGCGTGCCGAGCAGGCCGGCGCGGGTGACGACCACGGGGGCGGCCGTCTCCGCGAGTGCCACCCGGAGCCGTTCGGCCGGGAACCGGGGGTCGAGCAGGGTGTAGCCGCCGCCGGCCTTGAGCCCGGCGAGCGCCGCGGTCAGCAGGTCCGGGCCGCGTTCGAGGTGCACGCCGACGAGGACCCCGGGCCGCACGCCCTGTTCGCGCAGGTGGGCGGCGAGCTGGTTGGCGCGGGTGTTCAGCTCGGCGTAGCTGACGACCGTGTCCTCGAAGACCAGAGCGGTCCTGTCGGGGGTACCGGCCGCCTGCCGCTCGAACAGCTCGTGCGCGCAGTATTCGGCCGGCACGTCGGCGACGGGCCCGTTCCAGTCGGCCAGGACCTGCCGGCGCTCCTCGGCGGACATGATCTCGATGTCGCCGAGCCGGGCGGCCGGGTCCCCGGCGACGGCGTCGAGCAGCCGGACGAGGCGCGCGCCGACGTCCTCGGCGGTGGCCCGGTCGAACAGGTCGGTGGCGTACTCGACCCAGCCGTTCATGCCGGCCGGCGCCCCGTCGGCACCGTGGCGCTCCTCGAACGTGACGGTCAGGTCGAACTTCGCCACGGTCAGGTCGAAGGACTCGTCGGTGACGTCGAGCCCGCCGAGTTCCAGGGTCGCCTCGGCGTTGTTCTGGAGCACGAGCATCACCTGGAACAGCGGCTGCCGGGACAGCGACCGGGCCGGGTTGACCACCTCGACGACCCGCTCGAAGGGCACCTCCTGGTGCGCGTACGCCTCCAGGACGGTTCTGCGGACCCGGGCCAGGAGCTGGGTGAACGTCGGGTCCCCGGACGTGTCGGTGCGGAACACGAGGGTGTTGACGAAGAAGCCGACCAGCTCGTCGAGGGCCTCGTCGGTCCGGCCGGCGATCGGGGAGCCGATCGGGATGTCGGTACCGGAACCGGTGCGGCTGAGCAGCCCGGCGAGCGCGGCCTGCATGACCATGAACATGGTGACCCCGTGCGCGCGGGCCAGCTCGGCGAGGCGGGTGTGCGTGGCCGGGGACAGCTCGACCTCGACCGAGTCGCCCCGGTAGCTCGACGTCGGCGGGCGCGGCCGGTCCAGGGGCAGCGGCAGCTCCTCGGGGGCCCCGGCGAGGGTGTCCACCCAGTAGGCGAGCTGCTTCGACACGACACTGTCGGGGTCGTCCTCGCCGCCGAGCAGGTCCTGCTGCCACAGCGTGTAGTCGGAGTACTGGACGGGCAGCTCCTCCCAGCCGGGCTCGGCCCCCGCGCACCGCGCCGTGTACGCCGTGTTCAGGTCGCGCAGCAGCGGACCGAGCGACCAGCCGTCGCTGACGATGTGGTGCAGGGCCAGCAGCAGGACCGCGTCGGTCGGGTCGAGGGTGAACAGGGTCGCACGGACCGGCAGCTCCCGGGCCAGGTCGAAGCGGTACTTCGACGCGGCGTCCAGCGCGGCGGGCAGCCCGGCCGGGTCGGCCGGGACGACGTCGAAGTCCACGAGCGCCTCGGCGGCGGGCACGATCCGCTGGCAGGGTGTGCCGTCGACATCCACGAACAGGGTGCGCAGCGCCTCGTGCCGGCCGACGACGTCGCCGAGCGCGGTGCGCAGGGCGGCCCGGTCCAGGTCGCCGCGCAGCCGCAGCGCCAGCGGGGCGTTGTAGGTGAACGACGGGCCCTCGAGCTGGTCGAGGAACCACAGCCGCTGCTGGGCGAAGGACAGGGGGATCACAGTGCCTCCTCAGGCATCGCCCGCCGACGGAGCGTCGGTCGGGCCTTCTCCGCGTTGCCGAGCCGCGTCGCGAGCCCGGCGACAGACGGCGCCTCGAACACCGTCTGGATGGTCAACTCCACGCCCAGGACCGAGCGGACCCGGCTGATCAGGCGCGCGGCGAGCAGCGAGTGCCCGCCCAGGTCGAAGAAGCTGTCCTCGACCCCGATGGACGCCACGCCCAGCACCTCGGAGAACAGGCGGCACAGCGCCTCCTCCCCGGGGTCGCGGGGCGCGCGGCCGGTGGTGGTGCCGCGCAGGTCGGGCGCCGGGAGCACGGCGCGGTCGACCTTGCCGTTGGGCAGCCGGGGCAGGGCGGGCAGCGCCAGGACGGCGCCGGGCACCATGTGCTCGGGCAGCAGGCCGGCCACGTGCCGGCGGACGGTGGCCGGGGCGGGGCCGCCGACCAGGTACGCGACGAGCCGGCGGTCGCCGCCCGGGTCCGCGTGCGCCGCCACCGCCGCGTCCACGACGCCGGGGAGGCGGCGCAGCACGGCCTCGACCTCGCCGAGCTCGACCCGGAAGCCCCGGACCTTCACCTGGTCGTCGGCGCGCCCGACGAGGTCGAGCACCCCGCCGGGCAGCCAGGCGGCCAGGTCGCCGGTGCGGTACATCCGCTCCCCCGGCGGGCCGTACGGGTCCGCCACGAACCGCTCGGCGGTCAGGGCCGGCCGGCCCAGGTAGCCGTCGGCGAGCTGCGTCCCGGCGACGTACAGCTCGCCGGTCACCCCGGTCGGGACGGGCCCCAGGTCGGCGTCGAGCACGTACGCCCGGGTGTTGGGCACCGGCCGGCCGATCGGCACCCGCACCGCGTCCGGGTCGTCGGCGCACAGCCACTGGGTGACGTCGACGGCCGCCTCGGTGGGCCCGTACAGGTTGTACAGCGGCACCCCCAGCGTCTCGGCGACCCGGCAGGGCAGGTCGGCCGGCATGGCCTCCCCGCCGCACTGCACCCGGCGCAGGTCGGCGCACTCGGCGGCGGCCGGTTCGCGGAGGAACGCGGCCAGCATCGAGGGCACGAAGTCCACGGTGGTGATCCGCCGGTCCCGGACGGTCGCCGCCAGGTAGGCGGGGTCCCGCCGGCCACCGGGCCGGGCCAGCACCACGGTCGCGCCCTCGGCCAGCGGGCGGAAGATCTCCTCCACGGACACGTCGAAGCCGATGTGCGCCTTCTGGAGGACCCGGTCGTCGGGGGCCAGGACGTAGAGGGAGTTCAGGGAGCAGATCCGGTTCACGATCGCCCGGTGCGGCACGACCACGCCCTTGGGCCGGCCGGTCGAGCCGGACGTGTAGATCACGTAGGCCGGGTCGTCGGGGGTCGCCGCCGGGCCGGTGCCGACCGGGCCGGCGAGCAGGTCCGCGACCGTCCACCGGGGGGTGTCCCCGGGCAGGACGGTGTCGGCGGTGGTCAGGACGGCGGTCGGGCGCGCGTCGGCGAGGACGTACGCCAGGCGGTCGGCGGGGTCGTCGGCGTCCAGGGGGACGTAGGCGGCGCCGGAGCGCAGTACCCCGAGGAGGGCCGCGACCAGGTCCAGGGCCGGGGGCAGCGCGACGGCCACCCGGTGGCCCGGCCGCACGCCCCGGCCCCGGAGCCCGAGGGCGATCCGGTCGGCGCGCGCGTCGAGGGCGGCGTAGCTGAGGAACTCGCCGTCGGCCGCCTCCGCCGCCGTGGCGTCCGGGGTCCGGGCGGCCCGGGCGGCGACCAGGTCGTGCAGGCACCCGGCGGGGTACTCGGCCCCGGGGCCGGCCCACTCGGGGCGGGCCGGGACCGGCGCGGGCTCGGCCAGGCCGGCCAGTACCGCGTCGAAGCGCTGCCGCGCCCGGGTCCGCTCAGTCGGCTGGCGCACGGTACTCAGATCCCTTCCGGGGTCAGGTCGGTCCAGTGCGCGTCGACGTGCTCGAGGCACTCCTGCCGGCCGGCGGGGCCGTGCGTCGCCGCCCAGCCTGCGGGGACCGTGAGGTCCGCCGGCCACAGGGAGTGCTGGCGCAGGTCGTTGACGAGGACGAGGTAGGACGCGTCGGCGTTCTCGAACGGGTTGGTCATGGTGTGCTCCTAGGGGCGCGGGGAGGTCGGGGCGGGGCTGGCGGGCAGGTCGCGGGACCTGCGGATCGGTCCGAACAGGAGGACGAGTTTGCCGAGCACACCGGCCGCGAGCAGGATCCACAGGGTTTCGCGGATCCCGATCGTCGCGCCGAGCGCGCCGCCGGTCAGCGCGCCGAGCGGGATCAGGCCGAAGGCGACGAAGCTGCCGCTGGTGCCGATCCGGCCGAGCATGTCGGGCGGGCAGTAGCCCTGGCGGAACGCGCCGCCGATCACGTTGCCGGCGACGATCCCGGCGGCGGGCACCAGCAGGCCGACCGCGAAGAACGCGAGCGCCCAGCCGGGCCCGGTGAGCGGGATGAGCAGCCCGAACGGGGTGGTGCCGAGCGAGAAGAGCAGCAGGGCCCGGGCGGTGCCGACCCGGCGGGCGACCCGGTTGGCGACCACGGCGCCGAGCACCCCGCCGAGGCAGTCGGCGGCGAGCAGCAGGCCGACCATGCCGGGCCCGGCGCCCACGGTCTGGACCAGGAACACCACGAGCAGGGCGTGCCCGGCGCTGAGCAGCAGGTTGTCGATGGACGCGCCGACGGTCAGGATCCGCAGGTACGGGTCGCGGACCATGAACCGGAACCCGGCCCGGATCTCCTCCCGCAGGGTCGTGGTGCGCGGCTCGGCGGACCGGGCCGGCTCCTTCGTCCGGATGGCCAGCAGGCACACCGTGGAGATCACGAAGGTGCACGCGTCGGCGAGCAGGCCGAGGACGGCGGTGAGCGCCTGGGTGAGCATGCCGCCGATCCCGCTGCCGGACACGACGGCGGCCTGGGCGCTGCCCTGCAGTTTCGCGTTGCCCTCCGCCAGGTCCTCCTTCGCGATGATCGACGGCAGGTAGGCGGAGTAGGCGGGGCTGAAGAACACGCCGGTCGCGCCGCCCAGCAGGCTGACCGCGACGAGCTGGCCGAGGGTGAGCGCCTCCAGCCAGGCCGCGACCGGCACGCTGAGCACCAGGACCAGGGACACCAGGTTGGCGACGACCATGGTGGGCCGGCGGGGCAGCCGGTCGATCCACGCGCCGGCCGGCAGGCCCAGGACCAGCCACGGCAGCCAGGACGCGGCGCTGAGCAGTCCCATCACGAACGGGCCGGCGTGCAGCAGTTCCAGGGCGACGAGCGGGAGGGTGACGCCGGAGATGGCGTTGCCCATCACGCTGGCGGTCTCGCCGAACCAGAGGAGGCGGAAGTCGCGGTGCCGCAACAGGCCGCCACGCGGGGCCTTCCGCGCCGGACCTGTGGCCGGGCTGGCCGGGGCGGGGGCCGGGGTGGCCCCGGTGGCCGGGGCCGGGGGGCTCTCGACGGTGGTCATACCAGGTGCTCCTGTCGTTCGGGCGCCGTCGGCGTCCACACGTCCTCCGGGCCGACGTCCGGCACGGAGTACTTGCCCAGCGCGCTGACCAGCAGCCGCAGTTCCAGAGCCAGCGCCTCGACCAGCCGGACCAGCCCGTCCGAGGGGTCGGCGTCGGCGGCCAGCAGTGCCGCCCGGCCGAGTCCGACGGCGCTCGCGCCCAGCGCCAGGCACTTCAGCGCCCGGGTGCCCTCCCAGATCCGGCCGGTGGCGAGCAGGTCCCCGTCGGGGCGGCCGATCCGGCGCAGGCACTCGGCGAGCGGCAGGCCGACGTGGTCGAGGAACGGGACCGGGGCCCAGCCCGTGCCGCCCTCGGCGCCGTCGACGGTGACCGCGTCCGCGCCGGCCGCCCACGCGACCCGGGCGGCGTCGGCGACGTCCCGGCCGGGGTGCAGCTTCACCCAGACCCGGGCGCGCGGGAAGTTGTTGCGCATGAACCGGATCTGCTGGCGGAGAATCTCCTCGGTGAACGTGCCGGGGCTCGCGCACCGCAGGACGGGGCCGTCGCCGAACACCGGGTCCAGGGCGAACTGGCCGCCGAGCAGCGCCGCGGCCTCGGCCGACAGCACCGTCATCCCGCCGAGTCCGGGCTTGGCACCCTGGCCGACCTTGAGTTCGAACGCGAGCCGGCCGGACTCCAGCAGGGGCCCCGCCGACGGGTCGCTGTAGACGAGGTTCCACACCTCGGCGTCGGCGTCCTCGGTGCTCTGCTGCACCACGACGCCGCCGAGGCCGTCGAGGGCGTGCTCGGCGTAGGCCCGGATCCGGCCGACCAGGGAGGAGCCGGCGTCCGGGTCGAGCCGGCCGTAGCCGTTGACGGGGACGACGTTCTCGCCGATCACCAGCGGCAGGCCCAGGCGGGCGGCCTGCCGGCTCACCGCGAGGCCCAGGTCGGCGCTGGCCACCTGGGTGGAACCGAACGCCGACAGGTACAGGGGCAGCGCGGCCCGGAAACCGCCGACCGTGGCGGTCAGGTCCACATCGGTGTGCAGGGGTTCGCGGCCCAGTTCGATCAGCTTCTCCAGCCGGCGGGGCATGAACACGGGGGGTACGAGGCGGGCCGCGTCGAGCGCGTCCCCGGACACGGGCAGTCCCGCGCCGTACAGGGTGCGGCCGTAGTCGGCGGTGTCCGGGAACACCGCCGCCGTCCCGCGCAGGGCCCGGTCGCGCACGGCGCGCGCGTCGAACCCGGGGGCGCGCAGGGCGGTCATGCCGACACCACGCCGGGGATCTTCGGGTACGCGCTGGCCTGCCACACCGAGGTGAGCCCGGCGACGTACCGGGTGAGGCGCTCCAGTCCGATGCCGAAGCCCGCGCTGCCCGGGATGCCGTCGCGGACCATGTCGAGGTACCAGCCGTACTTGGCCGGGTTCTCGCCGGACTCGCGCATCCGGGTGACGATCCGCGGGTACTCGTACTCGCGCTCGCTGCCGCTGGTCAGTTCGCCGTACCCCTCGGGGGCGATCAGGTCGAAGTTGCGCAGCCTGCCGGCCTCGGTGCGCGATTCGCGGTCATAGAAGCCGCGGGAGCCCTTCGGGTAGTCGGTGACGAAGAACGGGCGGCTGGCCTTCGAGGACAGGATCTCCTCGTTCTGCCAGTCGATCTCCGCGTCGGCGCTCTGCTCCAGGCCCAGGCCGCGCAGGTTCGCCACCGCGTCGGCGTGCGTCATCCGGTCGAACGGCCACTCCAGCAGCTCGGTGAACGCCTCCGGGCTCCGGCCCAGGGCGGCCAGCTCGGCGGAGCGCTCCGCGAGGACCTTCCGGACGGCGTTGACGACGATGCCCTCGGCGACGGCCATCGCGTCCTCGCGGGTCGCGCCGGAGATCTCGACGTCGATCTGGTGGAACTCGGCGAGGTGCCGGTTCGTGTTGCACGTCTCCAGGGGTTCGAGGCGCACGTTCGGCGCGATGCAGAAGATCTTGTCGAACGCGAGCAACGACGCCTGCTTGTACAGGATCGCGCTGGTCATCAGCTTGTACCGGTGCCCGTAGAAGTCGATGTCGACCTGCTTGGAGCCCCGGCCGCCCGGGTCGGTCACCGGGCCGATGATCGGCGGGAGCAGTTCGGTGTACCCGAGCCCGGTGAGGTGCTCACGCGTCGCCGACAGGATCGCGTTCTGGATCCGCAGCGTGTGCCGGGTGGATTCCCGCGAGAGGTGTTCGCGGGGCGAGGCGGGCGGAACGGCGGTGGTCACGGTGGTTCTCCTTCGGGAGGTGGGCGCCCAGGGCGGGGTGGTCGTAGGAGCGTTCGACGTGGGACAGGGAGGTCAGGAGGTCGGCGGAACCGAGCCGCCGCCGGGTGCCGGGGCCGACCAGGTGGCCGATCGGCATCGCACCGACCTCCGACCAGCGCAGCCGGCCCGCCGGGTCGATGTGGCTGCGGGCCCGGCCGGCGTTGTCGGGGTGCAGGCAGAACGGCACGTCGAGGTACCCGAGCGCGAACGCCCTGGTCAGTGCGCGTCCCAGGTCGTCGTCGAGGTGCGCGACGGCTTCGATCAGGGCGCGGGCCTCGGCGTACACCCCGGTGTCGGTGGGGGTCCCGGCCGGACCGGCCGCGCGGGCCCGGCGGGCGGCGGCAGCGGCGGTCTCCAGGGCGCGGACGTTCTCCGCGACGGTGGGGATCCGGTGCGCCTCGGCGACGGTCTTGACGATCAGGCGCGCCGCGCCGGTGCGGACCGCCAGCTCGGCGGACCGTTCCAGCAGGCCCGTCGCCCCGGCCGGGGTCTTCGGGAACACGCCCATGTAGGTGTAGATCACGACGTGCCAGTCCAGGCCCGGGAGCAGTTCCCCGGCGAGCCGGCGGAGCGCGGCCACGGCCTCGGCGTCCTGGCCCGGGTGGGTCTGCTGGGCGTAGCTGAGCGAGACGCTGCGCAGCCCGTGCCGGGCGAAGAACATGGCCTCCAGCACCGAGATGGCCACCAGCAGCCCCGGCGGGCACAGCTGGCCCATCATGCAGCCGCCGAACGTCTCCAGGTGCGGTTCGACCCCGGGTCCGCGCAGCGCGGCGAGCAGTTCGCACGAGCGGGCCCAGTTGCGCACCGAGTCGGCGAGCGGGGTCCGACCGTACGGCAGGCAGTAGGACACCGGGCCGCCCTCGGTGGCGTCGAGCCCGGCGCGGGCCAGCGCCAGGATGATGTCCTCCGGGCAGGCCGAACCGTGCCGGACCTGCACCGGGAACCGGTCGTCGCGCACCCCGTCGAGGACGGCGGCGGTGACCGCCGGGCCGTGCGCGACGATCGGGAAGCCGTTGAGGCCCGCGCCGCTGGCCAGGGCGAGGCCGGCGGCGCGGTGGTCGCCGATCCGGGTGTAGCTGTCCAGGGTCATCGTGCCGACCGTGGTGGCGTCGGCGTGCCGGGTGGCCAGCAGGCCGGCGCGCATCGCGGCCGGGTCGCTGATCCCCATCCGGGGCTGGACGACCAGTTCGCCGGCGGCCTGGGCGCGGCGGACGAAGCCGCCGAAGGAGGTGGCGGGGAGGAGGTCGGCGGTCACCGGGAGGCTCCCGCGTGGTGGGTGGGGCCGCAGAGGGCGGCTTCGGGGAGGTCGGTGCCGGGCCGGCCTTCGTCGGACCCGGCGGTCCCGGCCACGGCCAGGTTCGTCGCGGCTCCCGGCAGGGCGGCCACGAAGGACCGGAACAGGCCCAGGCCCGCGCCGTCCTCGAACACCGCGTCGAAGCCCGCGTCGAGCAGGGTGTGGGAGTGCCGGGCGTTGTCGGCCCCGGCGATGCCGAGCTTGCCGCCGATCACGATGGGGGTACCGGCCAGCTCCGGGCACGCCCGCAGCCGCTCCACCACCCGCGCGCCGTCGGTGAGTCCGTGGCCGTTGACGCTGCTCAGCACGATCAGCGCGGGGCGGCGGCGCCGGCACTCGGCGACCATCAGGTCATCGGGGACGCACGGGCCCAGGTTCGCGACCCGGTGGCCCAGTTCCTCGAGGAGCAGGTGCAGGTAGACCAGGTTCCAGGTGTGGGAGTCCGAGGCCGTGCCCGTGACGATCACGTCGAGGCCCGCGACCGGGTGGCCGCCTCCCGTTCTCTCGATGTCCGTTCTCATGGGGACGACACTGCCGGGACCGGGGCGGGCGAACATGGGTGAGCGGGACCCATCTTCGTGCCCCGGGGCGCCCGACATGGGTGGCGCGCGCTGTCGGGCGGGCGACCGGCGGGTGCCCTGGGCTGGGCGGGAGCGCCGCGACGCGTCGCGGGACTTTATGCGTACGCGGCGGGTCAGCCGTGCCGGGTGACGAGCGCCGACAACGCCGTGCGGTCGGCGCTGTCCAACTTGTCCATCAGACTGGCGACGTGCTTCTCGACGGTACGCGGGGAGATGAACAGCAGCCGGGCGATCTCCGGGTTCGCGCGGCGCTCGCCGAGCAGGGTCAGCACCTCGTACTCGCGGACGGTCACGCCCCGGTCGGCCCACTCGGCGGGGATCGCGTCCCGACCGGTGCGCCGCTGCATGACCCGCACCCCGGCCTTGCGCAGCAGCGCCCGGCACGCGCCGGCCACGGCGGCCACGTCGGCGGTGTGGAAGTGCTCCTCGGCGGCGCGCAGCCAGGCCACGGGGTCGCCCCAGCCGTCGGCGAGCGCGGCCTCGGCGACCAGGCGCAGCACGAGGTGCCGGGCCATCGGGAACGGGGCGGCGGCGCGCACGGCCTCCGCGAGCGCCTCGGCGGCCTCCTGCGGGCGGCGTTCCCGGCCGAGGAGCACCGCGTGCGCGGCGAGCACGAACTGGTGGTTCCAGCGCAGCTTCGCGGCCGGGGCGGCGGCCACGTCGGCGTACCCCTCGCGGCCCGCCCTGCCGGCGAGGATCTCCAGGAGCAGGCCCAGCCCGTACCGGCCGGACTGGTAGTAGATCGTCGGGTTGCAGCGTTCCCACTCGCGGATCCGGGCCATCTCGGCCTCCGCGCCGGGCCGGTCCTCGCCGAGCAGGGCGCAGATCGCCCGGTGCCCGAACACGATGGGCAGGTGGAAGGACTGCTCCCCGCCGTGTCTGCGGAACTCGGCGAGCGCCTTGCGGAGCCCGTCGCGCTGGCCCTGGTGGGCGGCGGCGGCGATCCGGATCACCAGCGCGAACTGGGACTCGCCCTCCTGGCGCATCCGGCTGGTGGCCCCGAACAGTTCGGTCGCGAGGCGTTCGGCGTCCTCGAACTCGCCGTAGAGGACGTGCTGCATCGCCAGGGTCGCGTCGGCCTGGTAGCCGGCGGTGACCGCGCCCAGGTCCAGCGCCGCCCGCCGGGCCTGGCGGACCTGGTCGGCCTGGCCGGTGCGCATCAGTTCGTTGGTGGCGAGCCGGATCTGGGCCCGCAGCCGCCAGATGGACAGCCCGTGCTCGTCGGCGGTGCCGAACATGCTGCGCAGGTGCACGTCGGCGTCGTCGAACGTGCGCCGCCGGGCGAGCAGGGCCAGCACCTGGCGGGCCTGGCAGGCCACGGCCGGCAGCGGGGCGGCCTCGGCGGTCCGGACCACGCGCAGCGCCAGGTCCTCGGCGCGGGCCGCCCGGTCCTCCCCCGGCATGTCGCCGAACGTGAGCAGGTGCGCCTCGACCACGTCCACGGGGGCCAGTTCCTCGGGGCCGGCGTCCGGGCCGAGCAGCGCGCGGGCGGCGGCGACCTGGTCGGCGGCCTCACCCCACTGTCCACCGACGACGCACACCCAGGCCAGTCGGGTGTGCAGGGCGGCGCGCCGGGCGGGGCCGAGCAGCGCGCCGCCGGCCAGTTCGGCGCCGAGCCGCAGGGCGCGGTCGACGTCGCCGGCCTCGGCGAGCGCGTACAGCAACGAGGACAGCACGTCGGCGCGTTCGTTGGCGTGGCCCGCCTCGGGGACGAGGTCCATGGCCCGGTCGAGGAGCCGCACCGCCGAGCCGGCCGCCCCGTCCGCGAGCGCGCGCCGGCCGGCCTGCGCGTACCGCAGCCCGGCGCCCGGTCCGTCGCCCGCGACGAGGCGCAGGGTGGCGACGAGCTGGCAGAGTTCGCCGGTCAGGTCCGGGGACACCGATTCGAGGGCGTCGGCGGCGGACGCGGCGATCGTGGCGCGCTCGGCGGGCAGCAGGGTGCTCGCGAGGGCCTCGGCGGTGAGGGCGTGCCGGAACGCGTACCAGTCGGGACCGGTTCTCGACGGCACCAGCAGCCGGGCCTGCACCCCGGCCCGGACCAGGGCGTGCAGCTCCGCCTGCGGCAGCCCGGACGCCAGTCCCAGGGCGCCCAGGGGGAAGCGGCGGCCGATGACGGCGGCGACCTCCAGCGCCCGGTGCCAGTCGGGGCCGAGCCGGCGGGCCCGGTCGGTGACGCTGGCGACCACGGTGGACGGCACGTCGACCCGCAGGTCCCCCACGACCGTCCAGGCCCCGTCGGAGCGCAGCAGCGCCCCTGCGCCGATCATGCCGCTGAGCAGCTCCTCGACGACGAACGGGTTGCCGTCGGCGGCCCGGGTGAGCCGGTCGACCACCGGCGGCGGCACCTCCCCGACGGGGACGCCGAGGCAGCCGGCGGCCATCTCGTGCACCTGCCCGCCGGTCAGCGGTTCCAGCTCGACGAGCCGGGCGACGCGGCGCTGGGCCCCGGACCGGGCCAGGGTCAGCGCGGCGGACGGCGTGGACCGCAGGCTGGCCAGGACGAGGACGGGCTGGTGGGAGAGGTTGTCCATCAGGTACTCGACGATGTCGAGGGTCTCGGTGTCCCCGTCGTGCAGGTCACCGAGGCACAGCACCGCGCCCCGGTCCCGGCCGACGACGGCGAGCAGGCGCAGCACGGCCTCGGCGAGGACCACGAGGGAGTCCCCGGTGTCGGTGACGGGCCCGTCGCGCCATTCGGGGATCAGCCGCCCGAGCGTGGGCCGGTAGGCGGCCAGCTCCGGGGCGTCGGGCACCCCGTCCGCGCGGGCCAGGGAGAACAGGGCCTCGGTCAGCGGCCGGAACGGCACGGTCGCGCCCGCCGGGGTGGCCCGCCCGCGCAGCACGGTCATGCCCGCCGCCGTCGCGCGGGCCTCGCACTCGCGGGCGAGCCGGGACTTGCCGATCCCCGCGTCGGCGACCAGGAACACCGCGCCGCCCCGGCCCCCGCGCGCGGCGGACAGCGCGCCGTCGAGCAGCTCCAGCTCCTCGGCGCGCCCCACGACCACAGGGGACATCACGTGCACGGCCGCACGCTACCGCCGTGATCACCACGACTGCGGCAAGTGACCGAATGCTGATACAAGTTGACACTGTTTCGATGTAACGGCGTCCGCCGGTCGCGGGCGGCGGCCGGCGCGGGGAAGGGGCCGGTGCCCGGACACGCGAAGGCCCGGACGCCGGGTGGGCGTCCGGGCCTGGGGCCGGTGGGTGGGTCACATGTTGGCGTTCGGGCTGGGCGTCGGGTCGTCGCGGCTGCCGTTGCCGGTGCCGCCGTCGGCGGTCACCCCGCAACCGGGCGCGGCGACCGCGCAGTGCCCCGGGTTCGGGCCGCCGGTGCCGGCGCCGGCCGTCGCGGCCGCGACGCCCGCCGCGCCCAGCAGCAGGGCGGTCAGGGTGGCCAGGACGATCTTCACTCCGGTGGTCTTCGGCGCGTTCATGGTGTGTCTCCCAAGCGAGTGTGCGTTCTCCGTGTTCCCCGTGACTCTGGCACCCAGCCTGCCGGGTCCACATGGGTGTGCGACACCCAGTTTTTCCTAGTGTCGGGCAGACGTCACCGCAGGTCAGGGCCAGTGACGGCCCTCACGGCGGCCGGGTCGGGGATCGGTCGGTCCGGTGTCGTTCAGCCGACGGACACGGGGTCGTCGGTGTGCGTGTCGCCGTCCGCGCGGATCAGGATCCCCGTCTCGACGCCCACCGCGACGGCCGGGACCGCGATGGCGGCGACGATCAGCACCAGGAGGGCGAGTCCGACCACCGGGGCCGCGCCCCGGACGAGCCAGCCGCCGGTGCCGCAGAACACGACGAGGAGCGCCGCGACCTCGCCGAGGGTGAAGGTGACGGCGATCGCGACGTACGCGAGGACCATGTAGCCGGCCGAGCGCGCCCAGCTGCGGTGCACGGCGGTGTCCCGGTCGCGGCGCGCGCCCGCGGCGATCGTGCCCAGCGCGCCCCGGATCTCGAGGATCACCGCGATCAGCAGGGCGGGCAGGACCTGGGCGGCGAGGGCGTAGAAGTTCTCGTTGCGCATCGGACCCACGCTGCCAGCAGTGCCCGATTCGTCCGCCTCGACAGGCCGGAAGACCTCTGACGGGTACCGGACGGGCCGGCGCCCCGGGCGGGTCCACGAGACCGGCGAGCGGCACGGCGCGCCACGAGGCCGGGGCCGGGGGCGGGGCCGGGCGGGGCCGAGCCGGGCGGCACGCGGGCCGGGCCCGGCAGGCGCGGAATCTTCACGGTTCCACCACCGGGTGCCCCGACGGGGCTGGTGGGATCAGCGCATGACCTCCTCATCGATCGCCTACCTCGACCATGTCGCCGCGAGCGGACCCGGCCGGGACTACAAGCGGCGCGCGTTGGCGGCGCTGGACCTCGTACCCGGAAACACGGTTCTCGATCTGGGGTGCGGGCCGGGGACGGACCTCGCCGACCTGGTCGCGGGGGTCGGGCCGACCGGCGGCGTGTTCGGCGTCGACGCGGATCCGGGGAT
Source organism: Longispora urticae (assembly GCF_053902585.1). Lineage (NCBI taxonomy): Bacteria > Bacillati > Actinomycetota > Actinomycetes > Micromonosporales > Micromonosporaceae > Longispora > Longispora urticae. The sequence continues at coordinate 193,487 of NZ_JAQZSH010000020.1, read as the reverse complement.
GCTGGCCACCGCCCGGCTGCGCGTCCCCGCGGCGACGTTGCACCTAGGGGACGCGCACGCCCTGCCGCTCGCGGACGCCAGCGTCGACCGGGCCCGGGCCGACCGGGTGCTCCAGCACGTGGCCGACCCGGCCCGGGCGGTGGCCGAACTGCGCCGGGTACTGCGGCCCGGCGGCCGGGCCGTGCTCGCCGACAACGACTGGGACACCCTGGTCGTGGACGATCCCGACGTGGAGACCAGCCGGGCGTACACCCGCTACGTGAGCCACGAACGGGTCCGCAACGCGACCGTCGGGCGGCAGCTGGCCCGGTTGTGCGCGGCGGCCGGGTTCGTGGTGGTCGACGTCGAGGCGGTGACCGTCGTGTTCCGGGACGTGGCCGTCGCCGAGCGGATCCTGCGGATCAGTGACGTGACCGGGTGGGCGGTCCGGGACGGGGCGATGGACGCGGACCGGGCCCGGGCATGGCTCGACCGGGTCACCGCCGGGCCGTTCCTGGCGAGTTCCACGGTGTTCGTCACGACGGCGACGGTGCCGGCCTAGCGTCGGCGTCCCCGACGGGTGACCGGGGCGGGCGGCGTCCCCGGCCGCCGCCCGCACACCGTGCTCCCGCCGCACGCCCGGCACTCTCGCCTGCGGCGGGTCAGCCGATCCGGGTGTGGCTGAACGTGAAGTTCACGTCGTCCCAGGTCGCGCCGTCGTCCCAGGAGAACCGCTGCGCCCAGTCGGCCCGGCCGTCGCCGTGGTCGTCCCACTCGTAGCGGACCAGCACCGGTACGCCGTCGAACTCGTCGGGGCCCTCGAAGATCCCGCGCGGCCCGTCGAACCGGCCCGCGACGGGCGTGTCGAGCACCCCCGGCAGCCGGCTCGACATCCACCAGATCCGCCAGATCCCGGTCGCCGGGTCGAACAGCCGCAGGGTCGCGCCGAACGTGGTCTCCCCGTCGGGCCCCTGCGCCGGCACCGTCAGGGTGTCCACGTTGCCCAGACCGCCGAGGATCGGGCGGCAGTCCCCCGTGCCCTCGAACTCCACCCACTCCGTGCACGCCCGGTCCTTCACGTCGACCAGCTTGCGGCCGACCGTGCGCCATTCGCCGTGGTAGAAGTCGAAGTCGTGCCGGCCGTCGTTGTCGTTGTTCCCAGTCATGCGGGGACCGTAACCGGGACCCACTGACATCTTCTGTCAGTGGGAATCCGGTGCCGGGAGCAGCGCGGCCTCCGGCCCGGCGGCCGGTTTCCGGGTCCGGGCCGTGCCCAGGATCGACCCCAGGATGACCAGGGGGAACCCGATCGCCATGCCCGCCGTCAACGGCTCGCTCAGGACGATCACGCCCAGCAGCAGGGCCACGGCCGGGTTGATGTAGGTGATGACGGTGGCCCGGGCGGGGCCGACCTCGGCGATCAGGGCGAAGAACACCAGGAACGCGGCGACGGTACAGATCAGGGCCAGGCCGAGTACGGACCAGCCGGCGTCGGCGGGGATCCGCTCCGGCCACAGGAACGGGGCGAACGGCGCGTAGAGCACCGTCGCGATGACCAGCGAGCCGGTGACCACGCCGATCGGGGACGCGTCGCCGAGTTTGCGGCTGACGATGATCGGCCCGATGGCGTACCCGAGCGCGGTCAGCATGATCGCCCCGACGGCCGTGAGGTCCGAGAAGTGGATGTCCAGCCCCACCAGGGCGGCGACCCCGGCGAACCCGATCCCCAGCCCGACCAGCCGGCGGGTGTCGAACCTGTCGTGCCCGAGCCGGGTGACGATCACGGCCGCGATCAGCGGGACGACGGCGATCAGCAGCCCGGCCGTGGAGCTGGTCAGCCGCTTCTCCGCGTGCCCGAGCAGCAGCCACGGGCCGGAGATCTCGACCAGGGTGTAGACCAGCAGCCACTTCCAGTGCTTGAGTGCCGAGGACATGCCCTTGGCGTACAGCGCGATCGGGAGCAGGACCGCCGCGCCGATCAGGGTGCGGCCGAACGCGACCACCAGGGGGTCGATGTCCACGACGGCGATCCGGATCAGCAGGTACGGCACGCCCCAGATCACGCTCAGCGCCAGGAACAGCGCCCAACCACGTCTCGTCACGGCCGTACCCCCCAGTGGCTCCTGTCGCGCGTTCCCGCGACGAACGTCCGCCAGGCTACGTCCTCGCAGCTGGGGGCTGCGGGGCGTCCCACCCGGACCGGGGTCCCGGCACGGCCGGAATCTGGCGGCGGGTGACAAATCCGGCGCGGAGGGGCCGTCAGGCGGGGCGGTAGACCGTCTCGACGACCTGGTACGCGTCGTGCCCCGGCACGAGGTTGTGCATCGTGACCCGCGCGCTGTCGGGTTCGATGTGGATCTCCCAGCCCCAGTCGGGCCCGGGCGGCGCGGGATAGGTGCCCGCGAGCCGGATCACGCCGTCCTCGCCGACGGTCCCCGACAGCGGCAGCCAGGACGGCCCCGTGTGGTAGGAGTCGACCCAGACGGCCGTCGCGCCGGCCGGGTCGTCGGGGACGCCCGCGAGCAGCAGGAGCCCGTCCTGGGGTGTGTCGCCGTCCGCCCAGGTGTAGGCGAGCGTGACGAACTCCCGGGCCGTGACGGTGACCGTCGCGGTGGCGGCGGACTCCTGGTAGTCGTCCGTGGGCATCAGGCGCAACTTGTTGGAGCCCTGCCAGCCGCCCAGGAACGGGGTCATGCGATCGACGGTGCCCATCGTCGCAGCGTACCCAACGCCGGCTGGTCGGGGGCTAGGTCGGGGCGGGTCGGCTCGCCTCGGGCTCCGGTAGCCACGCGGCCCCGGGATCCGGCAGCCACCCCTCGGCGGTGGCGAGCTCGTCCACGGCGGCGTGCAGCGCCCGCAGCCCCGGGTGCTCGGCCCCGGCCCGCCAGATCATCGCCCACGGGTACAGCGCCACCGGCTCCACGAGCGGCAGCAGCACCGTGCCGGGGACGGCGGGCTGGGTGGTCATCGTGAGGATCGGGGCGTCGCGGTCGCGGAGGTGCCGCACCAGCTCGTCGGTGCCCTGCACGTGCGGGTGCGCGTCCGCCGCGCCGACGCCGAACGGGGCGAGCAGCTGGAGGACCGCGTGCTCCCAGCCCGGCGTCGCGTGGTTGCCGGCCCGGATGCACACCCCGGAACCCCGCAACCTCTCGAGGGGTACGGCGTCGAGCCCGGCGAGCGGGTGGTGGCCGGGCAGCAGTACGGCCAGGGGTTCCCGCCGGACGACGCGCTGGGCCAGTCCGGCGTCGGCGCCCGGGTACCGACCGAACGTGACGTCGAGCCGTTCGGCCCGCAGCAGGGGTACGGCCGCCTCCGTTCCGGTGTGGAACCGGGCGAAGAACTCCACGTCCGGCGCGTACCGGCGGGCCGCCGCCAGGACGAGCGCGGGGGTCAGCCCGGGGCCGACGACGTCGATGGTCAGCGACCGGGGTTCGCCGCGCAGCTCCCGCACCGTCGTGTCGTACAGCGCCAGGATCTCCCGGGCCCGGGCCAGCAGGGTGTGCCCGGCGGGGGTGAGCGTCACGCGGCGGGTGGTGCGCGCCAGCAGCTGGACGCCGAGCCGGTCCTCCAGCCGCCGGACGTCGCGGCTGAGGGCCTGCTGCGCGACGAAGAGCCGTTGGGCGGCGCGACTGAAGTGCAGCTCCTCGGCCACGGTCACGAAGTGGCGCAGCAGGCGGAACTCCAGGTCGTCGGGCACGGTTCCTTTCTACCCGATTGACACGCCAGGCGCGTCAATCACCCTCGAACAGGTGTTGGACCCGGGGCCGTGACCTCGGGGAAGGTCGAGGGACAGGTTCTTCGGGGAGGTGGACGACATGGGCGCACGGGCCACGATCGCGGCGGGCTACGGGCTGACCGGCGTGCTGAACGCGCTGTGGGGCGCGACCCTGCCGGCCACCGACGCCCGGCTGGACCTGGGCGCGGGCCGGCTCGGCGGCCTGCTGATGGCCCTGGCGCTCGGCGCCCTGGCCGCCATGCCGGTCGCCGGGTGGCTGGCCGGCCGGTGGTCCGAGGGCCGGCTGCTGCGGCTGGTCCTCCCGACCGCCTCGGTGGCGCTGGTCGGCCCGGCCCTGGCGCCGTCCTTCGGGCCGCTGGTGGTCGCCGCCGTCGTGCTCGGGGTGCTGTCCGGCGCGCTGAACGTGGCGCTGAGCCTGCGGGCGGTGGCCGTGGAACGGGAGCTCGGCCGGCCGGTGATGGCCGCGATGCACGGCACGTGGACGCTCGGCGCGGTGGCCGGCGGGGCGCTCGTCGCCGGCGGGCTGCGCACGGGGACGGACGTCCGGGTGCTGATGGCCGTCGGCGCGGCGGCTCTGGCTCTCGCCGGGGTGGCCGTGACGGGGAGCGCGGTCACCACCCCGACCGGCCCCGGGCCGGCGGCCCGACCGGACGGCGGGACGCCGGACGACCGGCGGCCCGGCCCGGCGCACCCGCCTCCCCCGGCGCCGATCACGCCGGCCGGGTCCCGACGGCCCGGCCTCGTGTTCGCGCTCGGGGTGGTCGGCGCGGCCGCGTTCGTCACCGAGGGCGCGGCCACGGACTGGGCCGGCGTGCACGCGACCCGGGTACTCGGCGCGGCCCCCGCCACCGCCTCCCTCATGTACACCGTCTTCTTCGTCGCCATGACGGGTGTCCGGTTCGTCGGCGACGCGCTCCGGGCCCGGCTCGGAGCGGCCACGACGGTCCGCTGGGCGGGAGGGACGGCCGGCGCCGGGTACGCCCTGGTCCTGCTCGCCGGCACGCTCCCCGTCGCCGGCGCGGTCGGCTGCGCCCTGGCCGGTTGGGCGCTCGCCGGCGCCGGGATGGCGATGGTGTGGCCGGTGGTGACGAGCACCCTGGGCGCGTCCGGTGGCACGGCGGGTCGGCTGTCGGCCGTCACCACGATCAGCTACGGCGGCGGACTGGTCGGCCCGGCCCTGATCGGCTACGCGGCCTCCCGGGCAAACCTGCCGACGGCGCTGCTGATCCCGGCGGCCCTGGCACTGCTGGTCGCCGTCGTGGCCCCGTCGGCCCTGGCCAGGGCCACGAACCCGCCCCGGCCCCCCGAGCCGGCCGCCCGCACCGGGGTGCGTGTCCCCGGGACCGAACGCGCCGACCGGCACCCGCGGACGTCCCGCCGCGAAATCTCCGTCGGCGGTGTCGATCCGACCGGCCCCCGTTCGTCGTCACTGCGAACGAAGCCTCCGCCCAGCCCCGTCCGCACCACCTGAGCCCGACCCGGGACCTGCGACCAGAACCCCGCACGACCGACATCCCGACCGAACACCACATCCACAGGAGTACCCGATGATCCCCCACGCGACCGCCACCGCCCGCACCCTCGACGTCCCCGGCGTGCGCCTGCACTACGAGGTGCGCGGCACCGGCCCGCTGATCGTCCTCCTCGGCGCCCCGATGGACGCCGACTCCTTCGCCCCGCTGGCCGACCTGATGGCCACCGACCACACGGTCGTCACCACCGACCCGCGGGGCGTGCACCGCAGCGTGCAGGACGACCCGGAGCGGGACTCGACCCCGCCCCTGCGGGCCGACGACGTCTCCCGGCTGCTCGCGCACCTCGACGCCGGTCCGGCCGCCGTGCTGGGTTCCAGCGGCGGGGCGGTCACCGCGCTGGCCCTCGCCCAGGCGCACCCGGGCCTGCTCGGAACCGTCGTCGCCCACGAACCGCCGGTGGTCGACCTGCTCGACGACGCCGCCCGGGCCCGGCACCACGCGGCCACCGAACACCAGATCGCGACGTACCTGGCCGGTGATGTCCTCGGGGCGTGGGCGCACTTCATGGCCGACGCGAACATCGAGCTGCCGGAGGGCGCGCTGGAGATGATGTTCGGCGGCGAGCGCGACCCCCGGCAGGTCGCCGACGAGCGCTTCTGGTTCGCGCACGAGCTGCGCGGCACGACGAACTGGCTGCCCGACACCTCCGCGTTGCGCGCGGGCGGGGTCCGGATCGTGGCCGGGATCGGCGAGGACTCGGCCGGCGAGACGTGCGACCATACGACCCGGGCGCTCGCGGCGGCGCTGGGCGTCGAGCCGACGATGTTCCCGGGCGGGCACATCGCGTTCGCGGAGGACCCGGACGCGTTCGCCGACCGGCTGCGCGAGGTGCTGCGCGGAAACTAGACCGACGTGCGGGCGGGACTGTCGCGTCCCGCCCGCCGCGGTGTGCGCGCAAGGCGGTCGCCGCTCGTGACCTGGAAACGAAGCTCCGACCAGGAGAGCGGAAGAGCGGATCCGCTGACGGGTACCGGAGCCGCGCCGCCTAGAGCTGGATGCGGTACAGCAGGAAGCCGCGGTTCTCGGCGACCTGGTCGTACAGGCGGCGGGCGGTGGTGTTCGACTCGTGGGTGGACCAGTACACCCGGTCGCAGCCGCGGGCGCGCGCCCGGTCGGCCACCGCCGCGATCAGGGCGCGGGCCACCCCCTTGCCGCGCGCCTCCGCCGCCGTGAACAGGTCCTGGAGGTAGCACACGTCCTCGCCGGTGGTGTTGGCGTGCACGAGGAAGTGCGTGATCCCGACGAGCCGGCCGTCGACCTTGGCGCCGAGGGCGTGCATCCGGGTGTCGGCCGCGAACTCCGCCCAGGCCCGGTCGAACCGCTCGGCCGGCAGGGTCCGTCCGTAGAAGGTGTTGTAGCCAGCGAACAGGATCTCCCAGTCCGGGCGGTCCTCCGGGGCGAGCCGGTCAATGGTGATCATGGGGCGACTCTAGTGCTGGCGACGATGTTCGAGCGGACCGGTTCACCCCCGGCGATCCAGTCGGCGGTGGTCCGGACGGCCGCGAACCCGGCGTGCAGGGCCACGAGCATCACCCGGTGCAGTTCCTCGGCGGTGACGCGGCCGGCCTCGTTGGCCAGGTCCAGGGTGCCGGTGGCGTCGGACAGCACCTCCACGGCCAGGCCCCGGTGGAACGCCTCCCGGGCGGTGGACTCGTCGCAGTGCTGGGTCATGTACCCGGCGATGGTGACCGTGTCCACGTCGTGCGCGGCGAGCCACTCCGCGAGGCCGGTACCCGTGAACGCCGAAGGCCAGGTCTTGTCGATCAGGTGGTCGTGGTGCCGGTCGGCCACGGCGTCGACCAGCTTCCAGCCGGGGGTGCCCTCGGCGAAGATCGGGGCGGCGGCGCTCTCCGTGTGCCGGACGACCACGACCAGGTGGCCGGCGGCGGTCGCGGCGTCCATGGCGGCGGCGATGTTGGGCAGGGACTCGGACAGCGGCGGGTACGTGATGGGCAGCGCGCCGGTCACGTACTCGTTCTGGACGTCGATGATCAGGAGTGCCTTCGTCATGGGTACAGCCTGCCCCGCCCGGCGCGGGGTCGGTGAGGGTCGCGCCGGCCTCCGACCGCAAGAATCCAGCCGCACCGCCGGACCCGTGGCGGCTCCGTGCGTGGGTGCCACGGTCACCGGGAGCGGAGCCGCCGTGGGTCAGGGCCGGCGGTAGTCGCGGGGCGCGACGCCGAACTCGGCCCGGAAGTGCGGCCGCAGCGCGGTGGCCGAGGCGAACCCGCACTTCCGGGCCACCTCCTCCACCGCCAGGTCGGTGGTCTCCAGCAGCCGTTGGGCGCGCAGCACCCGCTGGTGCAGCAGCCACCGGGCCGGGGTGCCGCCGGTCGTCTCCCGGAACCGGCGGTCGAACGCGCGCCGGGACATCGTGGCGCGGCGGGCCAGCTCGTCCACCGGGATGTCCTGGTCGAGGCGGTGCAGCGCCCAGTCGAGGGCCGCGCCGACCGGGTCGGCGCGCAGCGGGGCGGGCACCGGCTCCTCGATGTACTGGGCCCGCTCCCCCGACCGGTGCGGCGGCACGACCATCCGGCGCGCGATCCGCCCGGCCACCTCCGCGCCGGACCGGTGCCGGATCAGGTGCAGGCACAGGTCGATGCCGGCGGCGCTCCCGGCGGAGGTGGCGATGTCGCCCTCGTCCACGTAGAGCTGGTCGGTGTCGACGAGGATCTCCGGGTACCGGGCCGCGAGTTCGGCCGCGTACGCCCAGTGCGTGACGGCGCGCCGGCCGTCGAGCAGCCCCGCCGCGGCCAGCACGAACGCGCCCACGCACAGTCCGGCGACCCGGGCGCCCCGGGCGTGCGCGGCCCGCAGCGCGTCGAGGACGGGCTCCGGCGGCGGTTCGAACGACGTCCGGAACGAGGGCACCACGACGAGGTCCGCGTCGGCGAGCGCGTCGAGTCCGTACGGCGCCTCGAGCCGCAGGCCGCCCGTACTGGTCAGCGGGCCGGGGTCGCCGGCCACCATCCGCAGGTCGAAGCCGGGTTCGCTGAACACGGAGGCGGGCACCGCGGTCTCGAACAACCCGGCCCCGTCGAACACCAGCACAGCGACGATCATGCGGTCAGCCTAGGGGCGCGCGGTCCGGGCGGCGGGGCCGGGCGGGTGCGGGGGCCCCGCGCTGGCGGGTGCGGAGGTTCCGCGGTCAGCTCACGGGTAGCCCGCCAGGAAGCGGTCCATCGCGGCGTCCACGCCGGCCCGGTCGCCGGTGGCGAGCAGGTCCAGGAGCAGGCCGCGCACCACGGCCAGCCCGAGCCGGGCGTGGGCGCGGGCGTCGGCCTCGGACAACCCGTGCCGGACGCCCAGTTCCGTGCCGGGCGCGATCCAGGACTCCACGATCCCGTCGAGCACCGGGGCCACGGCGGCGTCGCCGGCCAGCGCGCGGCCGTACAGCTCGAAGAAGAGGCGTTCGTGCGGCCACAGGTCGGGTTGGGAGACCCGGTTCCAGACCTGGCGGGCGAGTTCGGCGGGCGGCAGGTCGGCGGGCAGGCTGGCGAGCAGGTCGCGCTGGGCGGCCTCGACGGCGCGGACCACCTCGACGAGCAGGCCCTCCCGGGAGCCGAAGTGGTAGAGCAGCATCCGGTGGCTGGTGCCGAGCGCCCCGGCGAGCTGGCGCAGGCTCAGGTCGCCGAGGCCGTGCGCGGCGAGGTGGGCGATGGCGGCGGTCAGCAGCCGGGTCCTTGCGCTCTCCATGTACCACATGGTACATGTACCAGATGGTACAGAGAATTGACGTCCGGGTCGCCACGACCGCCGACCCGGCGACCGTGCACGCGCTGCTCCGCGACGGCCGGACCTGGCCCGAGTGGTCCCCGATCGGCTCGTTCACCCTGGAGCGGCCGGCCGCCGACGAGCCGGAGGGGGTCGGGGCGGTCCGGGTGTTCCGCACCGGCCGCGCCACCAGCCGCGAACGCGTCGCCGAGCTGGTCCCCGACCGCCGGCTCGGCTACGAGCTGCTGTCCGGCCTGCCCCTGCGGGGGTACCGGGCGAACGTGGACCTCACCCCCACGCCGACCGGTACCGAGATCCGCTGGCACTCGACGTTCCGCCCGAAGGTGCCCGGCACCGGCTGGCTGTACCGGCTGGCGCTGCGCGTGTTCATCCGTCGGTGCGCCGAGGGCCTGGCCGCGCACGCCGCCCGGCGGCACCCGGCCGCCCCGTGAGCCGGACTCAGGGCTTCAGGCCCGGTCCGCACGACTCCCGGGAGTGGAAGGTCAGGAAGTCGCTGCGGACCCAGCCGATCTGCCCGGTCCTCCGGTTGGTCAGGTAGGTCCAGTCGGCACCGTCGTCGGCGACGGCCGTGCACCGGTAGCGCGCCCCGTCCTCCGGGGTCAGCACACCGATCTTCGCGCACTGCACCCCGTTGCCGGTGCGGATGTTGACGGTCCGGGTGGCCGAGTTGCCGTACTCGCCCTCGTGGGTCCACGGTTGCCAGCCGCAGTGGGTCTGTCTCGACTCCGCCTGGGCGGGCGCGGCCAGGGCGGTGACGCTGGCGAGCGCGACTCCGGCGACCGCCAGCGCGTACCGGAAAAGAGTGTTCATGGTGTCCCCCGTGCTCTCGGAATGGGTGCCACCATCGTGTGACACCCATCCCGACCCTGTCCCCAATTTGGGGCATCCACGAACAACTCCATGCATAACTTGCTATGCCGACGGCACCGGCTATCACTCCAGTCCGGCGAGCCGCAGCAGCAGCGCCTTCACGTCGGTGGCCGCGAGCCGTTCCCGGGCCTCCGACGGGTCCGAGCACAGCAGCACCGGGGCCTCGGCCGCGCTCGCCGGCAGCCGGCCGTGCGAACCCCGGACCGCCTCGGCCCCGGCGTCGAGACCCACGACACTCATCAGGTACCGCATGCCGAGCTTCTTCCTGGCCAGCGCCATCCCGGCCCGCAGCTTCGCGGCCCCCGGGCCGGCCGGGTCGAACAGCAGCTCGGCCGGGTCGTAGCCGGGCTTGCGGTGGATCTCCACGAGCCGCGCGAAGTCGGGGGCGGCGGCCGGATCGGTCCAGTAGTAGTACGTGAACCAGGCGTCGGGCTCGGCGACCAGGACGAGTTCGCCGGCCCGCTCGTGGTCCAGGCCATACCGCGCCTTGCCGTCGGCGTCGAGCACCTCGGCGACGCCCGGGATCTCCGCGCACAGGTCGGCGATCTCCTTCACGTCGGCAGGGTCGGCGACGTAGACGTGCGCGATCTGGTGGTCGGCCACCGCGAAGGCGGGCGACGTCCACGGGTCGAGGTACTCCATCCCCGCCTGGGTGTGCACGTTGAGCAGCCCGGCGTCGCGGAGCACCCGGTTGACGTGCACGGGCCGGCGCGCGGGCGTGATCCCGTACTCCGACAGGGCCACCACGGTCGCGCCCCGTTCGGCGGCCGCGTCGAGCAGCGGGCCGAGGACCGTGTCCAGTTCGGCGGCGGCGCGGGCCGCCTCGGGGCCGGCCGGGCCGAAGCGTTGCAGGTCGTAGTCGAGGTGCGGCACGTAGACCAGGGTCAGGTCGGGTTCGCGGGTCTCGAACACGTGCTGGGCCGCCTGGCAGATCCACTTCGAGGACGGCAGGCCCGCGCCCGGCCCCCAGAAGGAGAACAGCGGGAAGACACCGAAGTGCTCCTCCAGCTCGTCGTGCAGGTCGGGCGGGAACGTGTAGCAGTCGGGTTCCTTGCGGCCGTCCGCCCGGTAGACGGGCCGGGGCGTGACGGTCCAGTCCACGTCGGCGCCCATCGCGTACCACCAGCAGATGTTGGCGACCGTGTAGTCGGGGTCGAGCCGGCGCGCGGTCTCCCAGATCTTCTCGCCGCCGACGAGCCGGTTGTGCTGCCGCCAGAGCAGGACCTCGCCGAGGTCGCGGAAGTACCAGCCGTTGCCGACGATGCCGTGTTCGGCGGGGGTGGCCCCGGTGAGGAGGGTGGCCTGCACGGAGCAGGTCACGGCCGGCAGCACCGGGTCGAGGCGGGCGGTGAAGCCCTTCTCGGTGGCGGCGCGCAGCAGGGGCATGTGGTCGAGCAGCGGCGGGGTGAGGCCGACGACGTCGATGACGACGAGGGGGGTGGGGCGGCTCATCGGGCCACCGCCCCGGCGGCGGCACGTAGGGACGCGGACCCGGCGGCGGCGCGGTCGGGCGCGGTCCGGGCGGCGGCGGTGTCGGGCGCGGACCCGACCGGGGTCAGGCCCAGGGCCAGCAGCTCCCCGTGCGCGAACGCCAGCTCGGCGGCGATCCCGACCACGAGTTCCCCGTCGTCGCGCGGCCTGCGGTCCTCGGGCAGCACGTTCCAGGTGTACGTCTCCACCTCCAGGTGGTCGCACAGCGCCCGCTCCCCGCCGACCAGCGCGGCCAGCCCGGCCCGGAGCACGGGCGTCGTGCCGGACAGCGGCGGCGCCGGTTCCGCGTGCAGCGGCACGTGGAAGTGCACCCGCCACGGGCCGTCGGGGTCGGCGGCGAGCGCCTCCGGCAGGTCGTCGTAGGCCTCGCCGGCCCGGGTGCGGGTCTGGTGCAGGAACCGGGGCTCGGCGTACCCGGCGAGCACCGCGGCGGCGGCGCGCGGGTCGGTGACCTCCAGGGCGGCGGACACCTGGGTCTTCACGACCGGGAGCCCGGCCGCGTCGAGCCGGGCGACGGCCTCCGCCGGGTCCTCCCAGGCGCACGCGAGGTGCGCGAGGTCCAGGCACAGCCCGATCCGGTCGGTGTCCACCCCGGCCAGGGCGGACACGGCCTGGGCGGTGGTCTCCACGACGCAGCCGGGCTCGGGCTCGACGGCGACCCGGACCGGCGGCCCGTCGAGCGCGGCCAGCCCGACAGCCAGCGCGTCGAACAGCCGGGCAGCGTCGTCGGACTCGGCCGGCCCCCACGGGTCGCGCCAGCCGAACGGCAGGGTGGAGATCGAGCCCCGGGCCGCACCCTCGGGGAGCAGGTCGGCGAGTACCCGGGCCAGGTCCAGGGTGTAGTCGAGGCGGCGGCGGTCGGTCCAGTCCGGCCGGTACACGGCGTGCTTGACGACGGGCGCGTGGAACGTCTCGTACGGGAACCCGTTGAACGTGACGACCTCCAGGCCCCGGGCGTCGAGTTCGCGGCGGAGCCGGGCGCGCAGGGCCGGGTCCCCGGCGAGGGCGGCGGCGACCGGCGCGGCGAGCCACAGGCCCAGGCCGAGCACGTCGGCGCCGAGGGCCTCGCGGACGGGCAGGGCGAACGTGTCGAGCTGGGCGAGGATGCCGGCGAGGTCCTCGGCGGGGTGCACGTTGGTGCAGTACGCGAGGTGGACGAGGGTGCCGTCGGGGTGTCGGAGCCGCATCACGCACCGCCGCGCAGGATCGAGTTGCCCTCGAAGGTGGGCTCGGTGTCGACGGCGTCGAGCTGGAGCCGGCCGGACTGGCCGTAGAACTCCACCGGGTTGCGCCACAGCACCCGGTCCACGTCGTCGGCCGTGAACCCGGCGGCCAGCATCGCCTCCCCGGTGCGCAGGGTGAGCAGCGGATCGGAGCGGCCCCAGTCGGCGGCGGAGTTGACCAGTACCCGGTGCAGGCCGTGCTCTCGCAGGATCGTCACCATCCGGTCGGGGGACATCTTCGTGTCCGGGTAGATGGAGAACCCGGTCCAGCAGCCGGCGTCGGCGACCGGGCGGACGGTCAGCTCGTTGAGGTGGTCGACCACGACCAGCCCCGGGTCGATCCCCGACTCCTTCACCACGTCCAGGGTGCGCTGGGTGCCGCGCGCCTTGTCCCGGTGCGGGGTGTGCACGAGAGCGGGGAGCTCGTGTTCGACCGCGAGGGCCAGTTGCGCGGCGAACACCTCGTCCTCGGCCGGGGTCATCGAGTCGTACCCGATCTCGCCGACGGCCACGACCCGGTCCTTGGCCAGGTAGCGCGGCAGGACGTCGAGGACCTCCCGGCAGCGCGGGTCGTTGGCCTCCTTCGGGTTCAGCGCGATCGTGCAGTGGTGCGCGATCCCGAACTGGGCCGCCCGGAACGGCTCCCAGCCGATCAGCCCGTCGAAGTAGTCGGTGAACGAACCCACGGTCGTGCGCGGTTGGCCGAGCCAGAACGCCGGCTCCACCAGGGCCCGCACCCCGGCGGCGGCCATCCGTTCGTAGTCGTCGGTGGTGCGCGACGTCATGTGGATGTGCGGGTCGAAGATGCGCAAGGCTACCGGCTCCTCAGGGTGTGCAGCAGGGCGAGGGCGTCGTCGGGGACCGTCCGGCCGGCGGCGGCGCGCTCGTCGGCCAGGCCGGCGAGCATCACGGCCAGTTCGGCATCCGCCCGGTCGGTCAGGCCGTGCACGGCGGCCAGCGGCACGCCGGTGAACACGCACTTGAGGACGCCCTGCCGCCAGGCCGCGTCGTCGAGGTGCGCCGCGTACGGGCCCAGGGCGGCGGCGACGAGCCGGGTGTCGTTGGTGCGCAGCGCGTCGCCGAGCAGGTCCACGCACTGGTCGTCCAGGGCGAGGAAGGGCAACGCGAGGAGTACGGCGCGCTTCTCGTCGGCGTCGCCGTACCGGTAGAGGGCCCTGACCTCGCCGAGTACCGCGCGGGCCGGCAGGGCGGTGAGCAGCAGGGCCCGGGCCGCGTCGTCGGTCCGCCAGCCCTCGGCGAGCGGGGCGCGCCCGCAGTGCCGCCCGACGGCCGGGAACAGGGTGCCGATCGAGGCCGGTTCCAGGGCGACCCGGTCGAGGGCGGCGTCGAGCCAGGCGTTGGCGGGGGGTGCGGGGATCACACCAGCACCCCCTCGGCGGCGCGGAGGAAGGCCAGGGAACGGGCGGCGGTGTCGGGGGCGGCGTGCGAGTGCCGGGGCAGCTCGACGGCGACCAGGCCCCGGTAGCCGGTGTCGGCCAGCGCGGCGAGCACCGGCGGGAAGTCGATCTCCCCGGTGCCGAACTCCAGGTGCTCGTGGGTCCCCCGGCGCATGTCGTCGATCTGCACGTTGACCAGGTACGGTCCGGCGCGGCGGACGCAGTCGGGCACCGGTTCCGGTTCGTTGCACCGGCAGTGCCCGATGTCGAGGGTCAGGCCGAACGCGTCGGGCGCGCCCAGGTCCGCGTGCAGGGCCTCCCACTGGTCGAGGGTCTCCACCAGCATCCCCGGCTCGGGTTCGAAGCCGAGGACCATGTCGGCGGCGTCGGCGTGCGCGACGACCTCGGCGCAGCCGGCGACCAGCCGGTCCCGGGCGGCGGCCGGGGTCAGGTCGGCGGGGCGGATCCCGGCCCAGAAGGACACGGCCTCCGCGCCCAGGTCCGCGCCGATGTCGACGGCGCGGCGGAGGAAGTCGACCCGGCGGTCCCGGTCGTCGTCCAGCAGGGTCGGGGCGTGCTTGCGGCGCGGGTCGAGCAGGTAGCGGGCCCCGGTCTCGATCACGACGCCGAGTCCGTGCCGGCCGAGCGCGGTGGCGACGGCGGCGGTGCGCTGGAAGAGCCCGGGGCCGTACGGGTCCAGGTGCGCGTGGTCGAGGGTCAGCGCCACCCCGGTGTAGCCGAGGTCGGCGAGGACGGCGAGCGCGTCGTCGAGGGAGTGGTTGGCGAAGCCGTTGGTGCCGTACCCGAAGCGCAGGCTCACGTCGGGGACACCTTCCGCGCGAGCGCCCGGGCCAGCGGCGCGACGGCGGCCAGCACGGCGCCGGTGACGGGCGCGCCGGCCGAGGCGGTCAACGCGCCCTGCAACGCGGGGAGCGCGGTGATCCCGGCCCCGACGGACGCCCGGACGTTGGCGGCCGACGGGTCCTCGAGGACCTTGGCCTGCGCGCGACCGTAGCGGTGCGCGTACCAGGCGCCCAGCGCCGCCGACACCCGGCGTTGCCGGCCGAGGGCGGGGGCCGCGGCGATGGCGGCGGTCGCGGCGAGGGTGCGGGCGGGCAGGGTCCGTTCCGCGCCGTGCACCTCCCTGCGGGACAGGGCCGTCACGGTGTACGTGTGCGAGGCGACCACCAGCGCCGGCCACAGTGCCCTGGTCACCTTCCCGGGGCTGGCCCCGAGCAGCACGTCCAGGCCCCGGCAGAGCGCCATCCCGGCCGGCCCGGCGGGGGTGTTCTTGAGCTTCACGTCGTACGCCCAGATGGCGCCGACCAGCGGAACGGCCACGCCGAGCGCCCGCCTGCCACCGGCCACGGCGGCGATGGCCAGGCCGGCGGCCGTGAGCCCGCCGGCGATCCCGAGCGCCGCGTTCGGGGTGATCCGGCCGGAGGGGATGGGGCGTTCGGGGCGCTCGACGGCGTCGAGGTCGCGGTCGGCCCAGTCGTTGGCGGCCATGCCGGCCCAGTACAGGCAGACGGAGGCGGCGGCCAGGCCGGCGGTCCGCGCGCCGAGGACGTCGGCGGCGGCGGCACCGGCCACCGCGTCGCCGGGCACGGACAGCGCGGCGGGCGCCCGGACGAGGTGCACGAGGTCACGCAGCAGCATCGCGCAGCCCCTTCACGAACTCCACGAGGAGCGTCCACTGTTCGGCGAGCCCGTGCGGGACGTCGCCGACCGGGTCCTTGAAGAAGAAGGCGAGGGCGGGCACCGGTCCGACCACCCCGGCGGCGTGCGCGGCGGCGGTCAGGCGGGCCAGGTCGAGGACCAGCGGGGCGGCGAGCGCGGAGTCGCAACCGTGCCAGGTGAACTCCATCCGCATCACAGTACCGAGAAAACCACTGAACGTGACCAGATCCCAGGCGGTCTTGAAGTCGCCGAGGTCGGGCACGTGGTCGATCCGGGTGTGGCCCTCGGGCTCGTAGCCGAGGATCTCGCCGAGCACCCGCTGCTTGCTGGCGGTCTTGGCCGCGTTCGCCGCCGGGTCGGCCAGGGTCGCCCCGTCTCCCCCGCCGAGCAGGTTGACCCCCGACCAGGACCGGACCTTCAGGTGACGGAGCGCGAACATCGGGGCGAGCACCGACTTGAGCAGGGTCTCCCCGGTCTTGCCGTCGCTGCCGCCGTAGGGCAGGCCGGACTCCACGGCCAGCCGGGCCAGGGCGGGCAGCCGCGCGCCGGTCGACGGCGTGAAGTCCACGAAGGGGCAGCCGGCGGTCAGCGCCGCGTACGCGTACAGCGCGCTGGCGGGCAGCACCGGGTCGGGCAGGTCGAGCGCGGCCCGGAGCGCGGCCAGGTCGTAGTGCGCGGGGTGCGGGACGGCCGCCGGTTCGGTGGAGGACACGTTGAGCACGACGACCCGGTCGAGGGCGTGCCGGTCCCGGAAGGCGCGCAGGTCGGCGGCGGTCCGCGCGGCGGTCTCCGCCTGGGTGCGGCCGGACGGCGGCGCCAGGACGTCGGCCTCCACGCCCTCCAGCTCGGCGGCGACCGCCTCGACGAGCGCGGAGGGCACCACCCCGGACGCGGCCAGGTCCCGGGCCTTCTTGACCAGGCCGACCGTCGAGGGGTCGTGCCCGCCGAAGACCAGGTCGGCGAGGGCCGGCAGGGCCGGGGAGCGCAGTTCCGGCAGCTCCGTGACGCAGCCGACCGGCTCGGCGAGCGACGCCCGCACCGCCAGCGCGCCGATCATGCTGGTGACCGCGACCGAGCCCCGCGCGCCGATCAGCCAAACACCCGTACGCAAGGCGCCTCCCCGGGGATAGTGCGTAGGCCCGCAGGCACGGGCCGTGATCACGCAGAGCTTATGTCTCCCCCGGACAAACTTTCTACGGTTCCGCAGTCGCGAATTCTCCACCTGGCACGATCCGGATATGTAAATAGCCGAATGGCTAAAAGCGCTCATCCCCTTGGATGTGATCCCGCACACCGGTCTGCGTTTAGTGTTTGTCCTTTGAGGACGCCTAGCAATGGAGGTAACGGGTGCAACGAACACAGCGACGTGTCCATGTGATGGCGCTGGCGGTGGCGCTGACCACCGTCGTGCTGCCGGTCGCTCCGGCCGCCGCCACGAGCACCGCGACCGAGATCGAGGTGGTCGCCAGCGGGCTCAACGCGCCGCGTGGTCTGCTCTACGACCGCAGCAAGGACCGGGTGCTGGTCGCCGAGGCCGGGGTCGCCACCCAGAACAACGGGCCGTGCACGAACCTGGGCCGGACCCAGTGGTGCTACGGGCCGTCGGGTTCGATCTTCGAGTACACCTCGACGGGGCAGAAGCGGATCGTCACCGGTCTGCCGTCGATCGCGAACTCGGCCAAGGACACGGTCCAGGGGCTGCACGACATCACGCTGTACAAGGGCCGCAAGCAGCTCCTGTTCGGCATGAACGGCCCGCAGCCGTTCCACGACGGCTTCGGCCCGGACGCGGCCCTGCTCGGCCACTCGGCGACCTACACGGACGCCGGCCAGCTCGTCGGCGTCGGTGACCTGGTCGGGTACGAGCAGGCCAACAACCCCGAGCCGGACTCGGTGCGGTCCAACCCGTTCGGGATGTACTCGGACGGGGACGGCAACATCGTCGCCGACGCCGGTGGCAACACGCTCCTGTGTGTCGGCCACGACGGCACGGTCACCACGCTCGCGGTGTTCGGCCCCAGGATCGTCGCCGGGGAGTACATCGACTCGGTGCCGATGGCGGTCACGAAGGCCAACGGCGCGTACTACGTCGCCGAGCTCAGCGGCTTCCCGTACCACCAGAACGAGGCCCGGATCTACCGGGTCAAGCCGGGCCAGGCCCCGACGATCTGGGCGGACGGCTTCACCAACATCGTCGACATCGCGTTCGACGCCCAGGGCCGGATGCTCGTCCTGGAGCTGGCGAAGAACGGCCTGCTCGACCCCGACCAGACGGGCCGCCTGGTCCGGGTCGAGGGCGACGGCACCCGCACGGTGCTGGCCACGACCGGGCTCACCAACCCGGGCGGGCTCGCCGTCGGGCCGGGCAACGTCGTGTACGTGACGAACAAGACCGCCACCGCCGGCGGCGCCGGGCAGCTCCTGAAGCTGACCCTGCACCAGTAGCACCCCGCGTGGCGGGCGGCCTCCGTCGCCCGCCACGCCCCGACCGAGAGGCACCGGCGATGACCAGCTCCACCGACGCGGGCATCCTCGTCACCTGGCGAGAATCCCCGCTGGCGGCCAAGGCCCTGCTGGTGGGGATCCTCGTCAACCGGCTCGGCGCGTTCATCCAGATCTTCCTCGTGCTGTTCCTGACCATGCGGGGCTTCACCACCGTGCAGGCCGGCGTCGCCCTCGGGGTGTACTCGGTCGGCGCCGTCGCCGGCTCCCTGGTCGGCGGCGAACTGTCCGACCGGCTCGGCCCGCGCCGCACGATCCTGGCCAGCATGGCCGGCACCGCCGCCATGGTGCTCGCGGTCCTCTACCTGCACAGCTACCCGGTGATGCTCGCGGCCGTGGCCCTGGTCGGCGCGATGACGGCCCTCTACCGGCCGGCCGCCAAGAGCCTGCTGTCCGAGCTGACCCCCATGCACCGCCAGGTCATGATCTTCGCGATGTACCGGCTCGCGTACAACATCAGCACCACCGCCGCCCCGCTGGTCGGCGCCGCCCTCGTCGCGGTCAGCTACGACCTGCTGTTCTGGGCCGAGGCCGTGGCCTGCGGGGCGTTCGCGGTGATCGCCGGGATCGCGCTCCCCCGGCGCGGCGCCCCCCTGCCCGACGGGGTCGGGGCGCCGGAGAAGGAGTCCTCCGGCAGCTACCTCGTGGTGCTCCGCGACGGCCGGTACGTGCTGTTCCTACTCGCGCTCCTGGTCAACGCGGCCGTGTACACCCAGTACCTCAGCGCGCTGCCCGTGGCCATGAAGTCACACGGGCTGAACACCGCCTGGTTCAGCGCCATGCTCGCCCTCAACGGGTTCATCGTGATCACCTGCGAGCTGCTCGTCACCAAGGTCGTGCAGACGTGGCCGATGCGGGTCACCGTCGCCGTCGGGTTCGTGCTGCTCGGCGGGGGTCTGGCGTGCTACACGCTGCCGATCGGGGTCGCCGCGTTCGTGCTCGGCACCCTGGTCTGGTCGCTCGCCGAGGTGGTGGCCGGGCCGACCATGTTCGCGTACTCGGCGGTGGCCAGCCCCGAGCGGCACCGGGGCCGGTACATCGGCGCGCAGTCGGCCGTGTTCGGGATCGGCTCCGCGATCGGCCCCGTGGTCGGCCTGTCCCTGTGGAACCGGGTGCACAACGACGTCTGGTGGTGGTACGCCGCCGCCACCGCGGTCGGGATCGCCGCCGGCTGGTTCGGGATGCGCGCCCCGGCCCCCGAAGTTGTCCCGCCCGTCAACTCCGACGCCCCGCTCGACGAGAGGACCGAAGCCGCATGACCCGCAACGCGCTGACCGAGCACTACCTCACCGAGGTCGCCCGCCGGGGCGTCGGCGCCGACGAACTGCCGGCCGCCACCCTCCGGCACCTCGACCTGGACGCGACCAGCTACCGGGGCAAGACGCTGCCCCGGCCCGCGTTCCTGGACCGGGCCGAGGTCGCCCGGCTCGACGCGGACCTGCGCAACCTCCAGGACGCGCTCTACGCCCTGCCCGACCGGCTGTTCGGCGGCGACATCGGCGCGTTCGCCCGCGCGGCCGGCATGACCGAGCCGCAGGTCACGGCCGTCCTCCGGGGCCGGGGGCCGGCGCCGACCCGGATGGGCCGCGCCGACATCTACCACGACGGCGAGCACTTCCGCCTGATGGAGCTCAACCTGGGCAGCGCGCTCGGCGGCCTGGACAACGCCATGGTCAACCCGACGTTCCTCACCCACCCGTTCTTCGCCGAGTTCGTCGCGGAGCACGGCCTGGCGTACATGGACACGCTCGCCGAGCTGGTCTCGACCCTGCTGGTGGAGAGTGACATCCCCGACGGGCAGCGCCCACTGGTCGCCGCCGTGGACTGGCCGGCGAGCTTCGCGAACCTGGAGGAACGGCTCAAGCAGAGCGCCGCCGCGATGGCCCCGTTCGGCGTCGACGTGGTGCCGTGCCACCTGGGCATGCTGAAGATCCACAGTGGCCGGGTCTGGCTGGACGGCCGCCCGGTGGACGTCATCTACCGGCTGTTCCTGATCGAGGACCTGCTGGACCCGGAGGGCCCCGGCCTGGTCGACCCGGTCCTGCGGGCCGTCGAGCGCGGCGAGGTGCGGATCTTCGCACCGATGGACGCCGAGCTGTACGGCAACAAGGCCGCGCTGGCCATGGTCTCCGACGGGGCCAACCGGCACCACTTCACCGCCGAGCAGGTGGCCAGCCTCGACCGGCTGCTGCCGTGGACCCAGATCGTCCGCGAGGGCGACGTGGTGGTGGACGGCGAGCTGGTGGACCTGCGGGGGTACGCGGAGGCGGAGCGGGAGAACCTGATCCTCAAGCCGACCCTGCTGCACGGCGGGATCGGCGTCGTACCCGGCTGGGAGACCCCCGCCGACGAGTGGCGCGCCCACCTCGACGGCGCGAACACCGGCCACCACGTGCTCCAGCGCCGGATCCGGGGCGTGCCGGAGCTGTTCCCCACGGCCGACGGCCACGAGCAGCGGCTGCTGAACTGGGGCGTGTTCACGTCCGCCCGGGGCTACGCGGGGGCGTTCGTGCGGGGCACCACGGATCTGGAGGACGGGATCGTCAACGTCGCGGCCGGCGCGACGCTGGGGTGCACGTTCCACGAGACGGACGGCGCGGGCACCGGCGGGGCCTGAGATTCTCGTGGCGGCGGTCGGATCGTCAGGCGCGGCGGCGTCCGGCGATCCCGCGCCCCGTCGCCGGCACCGGTGGGCGCGGCCCCGCACACCGCCTCGACACGAGACGGGCCGACCGCGCCGCCCGGCCCGTCACGTGTCGAGCTGTCCGGCCCGACCCGCACGGGCTCACCGCCCTGGTACCTGTACCGGTTCGACGGCCGCACCGTCGTCGGCGCGGCCACGGCGGAACCGGACGGTGCCAAGCGCTGGCGCCTCGACGCCGCCCGCGGACGCGCGTGTCGGCAGTACCCATCGGAGGGTGTTGGTGTCGGATGTTCGGTGCGGGACGTGGGCTCAGCGGAGGGCCGCGCGGGCCCCGAGCCCGATCAGCAGCACGCCGGCCGTCGCCTGGAACCAGCGCCGCACCCGGGTACGCACCAGCGCGCGCCGCCCCTTCCCCACCAGCCAGCCGAACAGGGTGAGCCAGCACAGCACGATCCCCACGTGCACGGCGACGAGCAGCGCCGTCGAGGTGACCGGGTGGCCCGCGTCCAGGAACTGCGGCAGCGCGGTGAGGTAGAAGCCGGCGGCCTTGGGGTTGAGGACGTTGCCGACGAACGCCTGGCGGAACACCCGCCGCGCCGGGGCCGGCCGCTCCCCCGGCGGCACCGTCTCCGCCGGACGCCCGGCGCGCACCGCCGACCACAACGCCCGCCCACCGAGCCACACGAGATACGCCGCGCCGAGCCACTTGAGCACCATGAACGCGGTGGCCGAGCGCATCACCAGCGCGGACAGGCCGGCCACCGACGCCGCACCGTGCAGGCACAGGCCCGCGACGGTCCCGGCGACCACCGGCGCGACCGCCCGCCGGCCGTCCCGCAGCACGCAGTGCGTCATCAGCGCCATCGACGTGCCCGGCGTGATCGACAACACAGTCACGGCCACGGCGAACGCCACCAGGTTGTTGATCATCGGGTGAGACTATCGCGACCGCACGGCGGCCGCCGTCAGTCCCAGACGCCGCGGGCCGCCGCCTCCCGGGCGTAGTCGGCGAAGTCGCGGGCCGGGCGGCCGAGGATCTCCTCCACCACCCCGGTGGGCCGGGTGTCGCCCTGGGCGGCGGCGGCCGCGAAGTTCCCGATCCGGGTGTCGATCGCGGCGTCCGGGGTGCCGGCGGCCCGCATGGCCTCGCGGTAGGCGTCGGGGGTGCCGTCGAAGGCGACCGGGCGTCCGATGGCGTGCCCGATGTGGTCGAGCGCCTCGGGGAACGACAGCGCCCGCGGCCCGGTCAGCGGCAACACCCGGCCCGCGAGGTCCGGACGGAGCAGCGCGCTGGTCGCCACGGCGGCGATGTCGTCGGCGTCCACGAAGCCCTGCCGGGTCGCGCCGATCGGCACGCACAGCCGGCCGTCGAGCACCGGCTGGCGGAAGAAGGTCTCGAAGTCCTGGTCGAACCAGTCCGGGCGGACGATGGTCCAGTCGCAGCCGGCGCCGCGGACCTGGCGCTCCGCCGACTGGAGGCGGGTGACGTTCATGAAGTCGACGGCGCGGTCGGAGTGCAGGACCACGCGGCGCACTCCGGCGCGAACGGCTGCCGCCATGAACGTCTCGGGCATGTCGACCTCGTCGGGCAGCAGCACGTACATCGTGCGGACGCCGTCGAGGGCCGCCTGCCAGCTGTCCGGCTCGGACCAGTCGAACCGGTGTTCGGCGTGCCGGGCGGCGACCCGGATCTCGCGGCCGGCGGCGCGGAGCTGGTGGGCGACCCGGCTGCCGACGGTGCCGGTGCCGCCCAGGACGAGGATCGGTGAATTCTCGGTCATGACGGTCACGGTATCGCCGGGGGCCGACAGTTCCCGGGGGTGGACGGGACCCGGCACCCGCGGGGCGTGCCGGCCGGTCGTTCCCCGGGAATGTGTCGTACCCGGCGTTTAGGCTGCGGCCATGACTGACGATCGCCCCTGGGAGCCCCCGCTGGCGGGCACGGAGACCGAGCACCTGATCGGCGCCCTGGACCGGCTGCGGGCCACGTTCCGCTGGAAGACCGACGGCCTGGACGAGACCGGCCTGGGCCAGCGGATCGGCGCCTCCACCCTGACGCTGGGCCGGCTGCTCAAACACCTGGCCGCCGTCGAGGACAACATGTTCACCGTGAAGCTCGCCGGGGTGCCGATCAACGAGCCGTGGCTCTCGGCCGACTGGTCGGCGCAGCCGGACTGGGACTTCGACTCGGCCGACCGGGACAGCGCGGCCGAGCTCTACGCGCTGTGGGACGCCGCGGTGGCCCGGTCCCGCCAGCGGCTCGCCGAGGCCCTGGCCGACGGCGGGCTCGACCGCCGGGTGCACGTCGGCGGCGGCCGGGCGAGCCTGCGCAGGCTGCTGTTCGACCTGATCGAGGAGTACGGCCGGCACACCGGGCAGGCGGATCTGCTGCGCGAGGCGGTGGACGGGCGGGTCGGGGAGGATCCGCCGGACGGGTGGCAGCCCACGTAGCGGACCGGCGAGGGTTCGGCCGGACGGTTCGCAGCCCGGGTAGCGGGCCGCAGGTTCAGCCGGACGGGTGGCAGTGACGTAGGTGGCCCGGCGAGGTTCGGCCGGACGGATCGCAGCCCGGGTAACGGGCCGAGGGTTCAGCTGGACTGGTGGCAGCCCGGGTAGTGGGCCGACGGTTCAGCCGGACGGTGAGCAGTGACGTAGCTGGCCCGGCGGCGGCTCAGCGGGTGCTGGTCTTCGAGGCCAGCATCCGCTGGTCCGCCTCGGCGAACGCGTCGATCAGGCTGTCGCCGGGGCTCAGCTCGGCCCAGCCGATGCTGACCGACACGGTGGTCGTGCCGACCAGGGCCGACCAGTCCTCGGCGGCGATGTCGGCGCGCACCCGCCGGTCCAGCCGTTCGGCCTCGACGGACAGCACTGCCGGCATCACCAGGACGAACTCGTCCCCGCCGACCCGGGCGAGCAGGTCGTTGCGGCGGACCGAGCGGCTCATCACGGCGGCCACCCGTTGGAGCACCTCGTCGCCCACCAGGTGGCCGTGCGCGGCGTTGAGGGCGTGCAGCCGGTCGAGGTCGATCACCGCGAGCATGGTGCGCACGCCGACCGGCCCGGCCTCGGCGTACTCCTGGAAGTGCCGGCGGTTCGGCAGCCCGGTCAGGGTGTCGGTGTGCGCCTCGTCGGCGTACCGCGCGGCGGTGCGGTGCAGGTCCTCGTAGTCGAGGCGCACCGCCACCGAGTCCAGGAACAGTTTGCGGGCCCGGTCGAAGGTGACCGAGGTGGCCGCGAACGAGGCCTGCACCGCGAGGTACGCCTCCTGGTAGCGCCCGGCCGTCGCGAGCGCCAGGGACCTCAGTCGACCAGGTTCGCCCGCGCCGACGAACTCCACCTGCGCGTCGAGCCGGTCGAGCAGAGCCAGCGCCCGGTCCGGCTCGCCGAGCGCGATCGCCCGGCACACCTCGCCGAGGGCGATCATGGCGTCGCGTTCCGGGTCCACCTCCTCGATGGTGCGCGGCGGCGGGGGCGGCGGGTCACGGCCGGCGGGCGGGTCGGTGGCGGCGAGGCGGACCCTGGCGTACCAGACCGAGGTGCGCAGGATGGGCCGCACGGCTTCGGGTCCGTGGGTGGCGATCAGCTCGTCGGCCTCCTCGACGATCGAGGTCAGGATCCGGCTGGCCTGCTCGCACTGGCCGCAGTGGTCGAGGTACAGCGCCTGGCGGAGATGGATGTCCGGCCGGCGGTACATCGGCGTGAACCGGCCGATCCGCTCGGCGATCACCAGCGACTCCTGGAGCAGGGCGACGGCGTTCTCGTAGAGGCCCATCACCGAGTTGAAGAAGCCCAGGTCCCCGTACGCGTCGACCGCTTCCATGCTGTCGGCGGCGCCGTCGCGGAGCGCCCGGTCACCGAGCACCATGTGGGTGGCGCACCGGTCCAGGGAGCCCTCCAGGAACGCCCGGCCCGCGGCCAGCGCGTGGAACTCGGCCAGGAAGGCGGGGTCGTGGTCGCGCACCACGGCGTACGCGTCGTCCAGCGCGGCCGGGATCTCCGCCAGCCGCCCGAGGTTGAACAGGGCGACGACCTTCTGCAAGGTGGCGTACGCGGCCACGTACGGCGTCGCGGTGGCGGCCAACTCGTCGGCCGCGGCCACGGCGTCACTGAGCCGGCCATCGGCGATCATGGTCCGGAGGAACTCGGTGGTGACCTCCGCCATGCCTCCAGTTAACGTCAACCGGGCCGGGGGCGGTGTGACATTCGGCCATCTGACCCGCCCTCGCCCAACGGGGTCGCCGGCATCCGACGGGGCCGGCCGCGCCACTACGGGCTCACCGAGGACCCTGCCGTGGCGCGACCCTGCCGACCTGGCCCGACGCGGAGGCCCCGAACCCAGGGTGCACGCCGCGGAGGCCGGACACCCGGGTGGCGGGATGGATTGTCGCCGGGGGCCGGAAGGGAGTACACCTCCCCTCCGGCCCCCGGTGCTGTCGCTAGACGCCGGCGATGTTGATCTCGGCGACGGAGGTCCACGGGTTGCCGTTGACCTCGGTCAGGGCGCGGAGCTTGACGTAGCGTCCGGTCCTGGCCGCGAAGTTCACCGCCTGTTCGGTGGTGTTGTTGGTGAACGTGCCGGTGGCCACGGCGGTGCCCCAGGTGGTGCCGTCAGTCGAGACGTACACCTCGTAGTTGGCGATCCGGCCGTTGGCCTGGTTCTGGCGGGGCAGGTAGTACAGGTTGGTGACCGAGCGGCTGGAGCCGAGGTCGATCTGGATCTCGTGCGGCATGGGCGCGGCGGTGCCCGACCACTTGGTGTGCCAGAACGTGCCGGTGTTGCCGTCGAGCACGTTGGTGCACGGCGCCTGTTCGTTGGTCGTCTCCGCGCTGTCGCACGACTTCACCGACATCGACGACTGCGGGAACCGGCCGCCGCCGGCCGGGTTGACCGTCCAGCCGAACGTCGCCTGTCCGTTGGCGGTGCCGGAGTTGGCGGTGACGGTGACGTTCGAGGTGCCGGCCGTCGTCGGGGTGCCGGTGACCAGCCCGGACGCGCTGATCGACAGCCCGGCGGGCAGGCCGGTCGCGGAGAACGTCAGGGGCTTGCCCAGCGAGTCGGTGGCCGCGATCTGCTTCGAGACGGCGGTGCCGACGGTGCTGGTCTGGGGGCCGGGGTTGGTGACGCTGACGGTTTCGGCGCCGGTGCCGACCTGGGTCAGAGTCATCGTCTGCTCGGCCGCGGTGCGGGTCCCGCCGACGGGGTTGCCCGTGCTGTTCGTCCACGCGCGGGTCGGCGTGGTCTCGGCGAGCCGGGTGGACTCCGAGGACATGCCGAGCACGAGTCCGCTGTGGCGGTTGACGAGCCGGTACGTACCCCCCGAGGCGTTCTTGACGATGAACCACTGCTGGCCGACGTTGGAGGCGTTGACCGCGGTGACCGTCGGCTTGGTGCCCCATGCCCGGGCGCTGGTCGCGGCGCCGTCGACGCCGAGGGCCTGGCCGGTGGAGGCGTTGGTGATCCGGTAGGAGCCGTCACCGAGGCTCGTGAAGCTCCATGCTTCCAGGTTCGATCCGGTGGCCGTGCCCACCGAGGTGGTCGTCGTGTTGCCGGAGACCTGGGCGAGGATCCGGTTGGATCCGCTGCCGATCTTGTACGTCTTCGACAGGTCCACGGGCGCCGGAGCGGGCATGTTCGAGTCGATGCTCATGTTGACGTACTGGTTCTGGGAACTGCCGGAGCAGCCGAACGAGCAGTAGTACCGGAACGACTTTCCGAGGATCGTGGAGTTGGTCTTGTTCGCGCTGTCGATGAACCAGCGGTACCAGGACGCGTTGTGGTACGAGCCGGAGTCGCCGATCCGGGTCCACTTCTGGGTTGCCAGGTCGTCGGTGGCGTAGTACTCCTGTGGCGCGTTACCGGACTGGTCGACGGCCTGCGGGGTGCCGATGTACACGCCGAGGTAGGCGTTGTAGGCGATGTTCATGACGAACAGGGGCGAGGTCGCGGGCATCTTGCCCGCGGCGATCTGCTGGCTGGCCGTACCGGTGTTCGCCGGGTTGTACTCGGAGCCCGTCGGGGTGTACCCGTTCGGGTTGGAGGCGGTGACCGGCACCATGTTGCTCTCCTTGCCGCCGATGCCGGGCTGCGTCCACGCGCCGTTGTACCACTTCTGCCACGTGCCGGACGCCATCTTGCCCGACAGGGGTGCCCGCGCGACGTGCGAGTAGAAGGCCTTCCAGCTGCCGCTCTTGTCGACGATCCGCGAGCCGTAGAGCGCGTAGAAGTAGCCCGAGGCCGTGTCGACGAACAGCCGCTGGTCGCCGTCACCGTAGTGGTAGGTCTGGTTCGGGAAGGCCGTCGTGTCGTTCCGCGTGGTGCTGTAGGGCGAGGTGATCGCATGGGCGTCGATGACCCAGGTCCTGCCCTGGTTGGTCGACACCGCGTGGTCGATGGAGTCGTAGTGCAGACCGTCGCCGAACGGCTGCGGGGTGAACTCGTTGTGCACCAGGCCGTGCCAGTCGCCGGTGTCCGGGTCGACCCACACCCCGGACAGGTCGCAGAAGTTGCGCTGCGAGTACGAGGACCCCGCCGGCGCGTAGGTGGACTCCAGGCCGGTGGGGCTGTTGTTGCACCGCCAGGTCGTGTCGTTGTTCTTGTCGTTGGCGTTGTTCGGGTTCACCGCGTTGCTGATCGCGGTCGACAACGTCGCGTTGTCGATGTTCGTCCCGGTGAAGAAGTCCCAGTGCCTGCGTTGCGACGCGCCGTACAGCCCGGCGGCCTGCTGGAAGTAGAACGTGCCGTCCTTGTCGACGTAGGTGTTCGCGGGCGTGTCGTTCGGAGTCGACCAGGTGCCGATCGACCCGGCGGTGACCGTGTACGTGGCACCGGGCGGCAGCGCCGACGCCGTGGACGAGGCCACCGCGCTGACGGTCACCAGCGCGACGGCGGCGACCGCGGCGGTAAACACTCTTCGAGTACGTGACACAGCTGAACCTTCCCTTTCGGAACGGGAGACGCTGCAGCCCCCGAGCGCCTCAGCGCCCCGAGCACTCCGTGTTCACTTCTGTTGTTTCATGCAAGAACACGGTCAGTTTCTCGCTCGTTTCGCCAGATGTCAACAGGATCGCCATAGGAGTGGGTCGATGTTCCGGGCATATCCACCGACCTGGATACAGAGACGCCCGGCAATGTTGGGAAGTGTTGGATTACCACCCGCATGTTGACCGGTACGGCCGGCGGTGGCGCCGGGCTGTTCCCTCGGCCCGCGGACAGTGGGCCGGCGCCCCAGGTTCACAGCGCACCGGCCAGGGCGACGAGGCCGTCGGCGATCCCGCCGCGCCAGCAGGCCATGTCGTGTCCGCCCTCGTACTCGCGGTACCGGACGGTCGCGCCGGAGTCGGCCAGGACGCCGTGGAACTCGCGGGTGGCGGCCAGCAGTTCTCCTTCGTGGGTGCCGACCTCGACGAACCAGGGGACGGCGGGCGGAGCCGTCCAGTACCGGCTGAGGATGTCCACGCCCCGCAGTCCGCCGTCGGAGCCCGGCCACCACAGCGCCGGGGACTGGGCGATCACCCCGGCGAAGCGGGTCGGGTACTCGCTGGCCAGATAGGTGACGGCGATCGCGCCCAGGCTCTGACCGGCGAGGAGGACCGGCCCGCCCGCACCCGACCGCGCCGCCAGCGCCACCACGCCGTCGACGATGGGGTCGAGCACCTCGGGCCTGGTGAGGCGGGCCCACCGTGCCGGGCCGCGTCCGCACTCCACCAGGAACACCGCCAGGGGTGGTATCCGGCCCTCGGCGACCAGGTTGTCCACCGTGGCCGCCAGGTCGACGCCCAGCCAGGACGCGCCGTCGAACACGACCACCGCCGGACAGGCCCGGTCGGGCCGGTGGCCTGCCGGCAGGTAGCGGTGCACGACCTCACCGGCCAGCTCGTGACGGCTCACCACACCGGCCGGCACACCGGGGCGGCGCTCCCACCACGGCTGGGGCGGTGCCTCCGGGAGTTCCAGGATCGAGGCCGGGCCCGGGTTTCCGAAGATGTTGCCCGCGGCGAGGACGGCCGGGGCGGTCGGATCGGGTACTCCCGCCGCGCAGAGCCGGGCCCAGCGTTCGGCGTCCGGGGCCGGCTCCGGGTGGCCGTCGGGGACCGGACAGATCTGGTACGAGGTCCGCAACCGCGCCGGCAGTGCCAGCCGCAGGGCCCAGCCGTCCGGGCCGCGGCGCATCCAGTACGGGCCGAGGTCACCGGCGTCCCGGGCGGCGTCGGTCACGGCGGTCAGCCGCAGCAGCACCGCCCCGGCGTTCCCGGTCCACGAGAAGTCCACGTCGACGAGCATCAGGCACGTCCTCTCTGGTAAGACGGCCCTGTTCGTAGCATGAAACAGGCTGTCTCATCCAGGAGCGTGCCGCTCGACCTCCCGCGCGGCTAGGGCCGGTCCGGCCGTCGACGACGTGGCCGACCGGCCGGTCCGTGGCGCCCTTCGTCCTCCGGACCGCCCGGCGGCGCGCGACGTCAGGCGGCCGTGAGCTTCAGCGCGGCCGACCCGCCCGGCACCCCGCCCGGGCAGAAGGCCGCCAGGAGCAGGCCGAGCATGGCGCCGTCCGGGACCACCGCGTAGGTCGTCGCCGACATGCTGAAGTGCCGGCCGGTCTCCGGCTGGTGGTAGGAGAACGTGAGGTAGCCGGGGATCCCGCCGGTGTGCCCCCACACCTCGCCGCCGCACGGCAGCGCGACCTTGCCGATCCCCAGCCCGTAGCCCGAGTCGAACGCCGTGGTCCTCAGCTCGGCGAGCTGGGCGGGCCGGAGCAGTCGGCCGTCGAGCAGCGCCGCGTAGAACGTGTTCAGGTCGCGGGTGGTGGAGATGACCTCCCCGGCGGCGTAGGCCGACGAGACGTTCAGCGAGGTGATGTCCACCGGCCCGTCGTCGACCTGGAGGTAGCCGTGCGCGTGCGGCCCGCTGATCGACGGGTCGTCGCCGGGCAGCTCGGTGTCGCGCAGCCCGAGCGGCCGGACGATCCGCCGCCGCACCTCGGCCTCGAAGGACCGGCCGGCCGCCTTCTCGATCACGAGCCCGACGAGGACGTAGTTCGTGTTCGAGTACGACCACGCGGTGCCGGGCGCGAACAGCGGGTCGTGCGCGGTGGCCAGCGCGACCAGCTGCCGGGGCGTGTACCGCTTGTACCGGTCGCGGACCACCTGCTCCGGGGAGACCAGCACCTCGTCGGTGTAGTTGTACAGCCCGCTCGTGTGGTTGAGCAGCTGCCGCACGGTGATGTTCCGGCCGTCGGGCACGGTGCCGGGCAGCCAGCGTTCGACGCTGTCGTCGAGGGAGATCCGCCGCTCGCCGACGAGCTGGAGTGCGACGGCGGAGGCGAAGGTCTTCGTCACGCTGCCGATCCGGAACCTGCCGTCGACGGGTGCGGGCCGATGGCGGTCGAGTTCGGCGACGCCGCTGGCCAGCCGCTCGACGCGCCGGCCGTCCCGGAGCTCCAGGACGGCCGAGGGCGCGCCGCCGGCGACGACGGCGTCGAGCTCGTCGCGCAGGGTGTCACCGGCGGGCGGCGCGGCGGCCCCGGCGGGTGCGGCCACGGAGGTGGCGAGGGCGAGGGCCAGGACGACTGTCCCTATCCGTTGCAGTCTCATGTCCACGAAGTCTTCCCCTCCCATTCGGACTGTGTAAGGGGGCGATCCCCTAGGGTCGGTCCCTGAGCCCCGCCGGGACCGTCCCTAGGGGTGGGCCGGGCAGTCGCCGCACCGGGTTCCCCCGTTGGCGGACCGTCACCTGGTCCGGGCGCGCAGGCTCCGTGCCAGGGTGGGGATCACCACCGCCGCGGGGACGAGGTGCAGCCCGACGAGGGCGATGACGGTGGCGGAGTCGGCCCCGGAGACGAGGGGCGGGGCCAGGGAGATCGCGGTCAGCGTCACCGCCGTCCACACGAACCGCTCGGCGGGGCGGGCGCTCCACCGGAGAAGCGCGGCGGCGAGGACGATGCCCACGACCGAGAAGAAGCCGGTGACCACGGCGAACCCGGCCAGCGGGATCGCCTCGCCTCCATCGGGGACCTCGAAGTCGACGCCGGACCCCCGGGCGAGCGCGGCGGCGAGGGTGGTGGCCGCCACCGCCGCGGGAGTGCCGAGGAGGCCGGTACCGGCGAGCCTGCGGAGGGGGCTGGTCCGGCCCGGTGCCGGGCCGACGGTACCCCTCGTGTCGGTCTTGCTTCTCATGTTGTTCTCCCTGATCCGGTCACTGGTGTGCGGGGCAGGTGACGGCCCCGGGCTGACGACGCGCACCCTCGCCGTGCGACGGTCGGGGTTGCGCAGGGCGCGGACGCCGGTGCCGCGGAGCCAGAACCCGGCGTCGGTTCCGAGGACCGGCCCGGGCCCGCCGTCGCGCAGCTCCAGTTGCACCCGCCCACGGGTGACGACCCCGAACGCGTCGCGCCACTCCGCCGCGTCCACCGCGACCCGCGCCCCGCCGCGTAGCGTGAGCGTCCGCACCGGGACTACTCCGTGCCGTCCGCCGGCAGGCGCTCCGGCAGCCCGAGCAGCGGGAACTGGTCGTCGTGGAACGTGATGATCTCGGTGATCGCCCCGCCGGAGACGCGCAGGACGTCGATCGTCAGCGGCAGGTACGCGCCCTGCTCCTTCCGCCAGAGGTAGAAGGCGACCGCGGGCTGCCGGTTCACGGCGGTGGGGACGGCGCGCATGCGCCCCATGCCCGCGAAACCGCTGGCGATCCAGTCGTTCACCACCGTGTCCCGGCCGATGTTCAGGCCCGGGGTGGGCGGCATCGAGCAGCGGACGTCGTCCCGCAGCAGTGCGGCGACCCGGTCGACGTCCGTGGCCAGGCTGGCGTCGGTGTAGCGGCGCACCAGCTCGCGCGTCGCGGCGTCCTCCTCACCCCCGGTCCAGTCCTGCCGCTCGGTGGGCAGGTGTTCCCGCATGCCGGCGCGGGCCCGCTGCAGCGCGCTGTTCACGGAGTTGACCGAGTCCCCGAGGAGCTCCGCGACGTCCTTCGCCGGCCAGCCGAGCACGTCCCGCAGGATCAGCACGGCCCGCGGGCGCGGCGCGAGATGCTGGACCGCGACCAGGTAGGCCAGCTCGATCGTCTCCCGCGCGACGGCGACGGTCTCCGGCTCGTCGGCGTCGGCCGCGGGCAGCTCGTCGAGCAGCCGGTCCGGGTAGGGCTGCAGCCACAGCACCTCGCCGCCGGTCGCGGGCCGCGGGCGGCGCTGGGCCAGCAGGTCCAGGCACGCGTTCGTGGCGATCCGGTACAGCCAGGCCCGGAACGTCGACCGCCCCTCGAAGGTCTCCCGCCGCCGCCAGGCCCGCAGGAACGTCTCCTGCACGGTGTCCTCGGCGTCCTCGAACGACCCGAGCATCCGGTAGCAGTGCACGTGCAGCTCCCGCCGGTGCCGTTGCGCCAGCCCCGTGAACGCCGACTCGCCGACGTCGCCGAGCCCGCTCCCGCCCGGGCCGCCCGTGTCCCGTTCCTCCGGCCGCGTGTCCGCGTTCATCACGTCATCCTTCCGCCTCGTCGTGTCCGTCGCAGGTATGACGGGCGTCGGTGCGGAAACTCATCACCGGGGTCGGGCGGGTCCGCCCCCGTGAGTTCGAGGTCCGCGCACCCGGGGCCGGGCGGTCCCCTGAGGGCGTGCGGCGAGAATCCGCTCCGCTGTCCGCGGGCCGGCCAGGTCGGGCAGGACCAGGTCGGCCCCTGCCAGGTCCGGGGCGGTGTGGGCTCCGGTGGCGACCGCGACGGCGGTGACGCCGGCGGTGCGGGCGGCGTCGATGTCCCGCGGGGTGTCGCCGACCACGATCACCCGGCCGGGCGGAATCGGGGCGCGGGTGTGCCGGGACGCGGCCTGCCAGGCGGTGCGGACCAGGTCCGCGCGCACGGGCGAGTCCGCTCCGTAGCCCCCACAGTCCCACGCCACCAGCCCGTGCAGGCCGAGGGCCGTCATCTTGGCTTCGGCCACCGACCGGATGTTGCCGGTGACCAGCACCGGCAGCACGTCCGCCCGCCCGTGCAGCACCTCCAGGACCTCGCGCGCCCCGGGCAGGACCCTGGCCCGGTCCCGGTAGTCGCCCATCAGGTCGACCGCCGCGTCGTGCAGCGCCGCGAGGTATGCGCCGAGCAGGCCCGGGGCCTCGGCGTGCGGCACCCCGGCGGCGAGAAGCATGTCCAGTCCGATGGCGCTGTCGGTGCGCCCGGCCCGGGACGGGAGGTCGTCGGGTTCGCGGCCGGTGACCGCCCGGGTCGCGGCCAGCGCGGCCCGCCGGCCGATCACCCCGGCGGTGACCAGCGTTCCATCCAGATCGAACGCCACAACGAACACCTCGTGTCCCCTTCCGTCCCCGCCCACGGCGCGCCGTCAGCCTCGTGTGAACCGCGTCGGCCGTTCTCCCCCGCGCCTCAGCGCCCGACCCGGGCCAGGACGCCGTTCTCCATCGCCACCCAGATCCGGCCGTCGGGCCCGACCGTCAGCCCGTGCGGCTCGGTACCCGGCAGGTCGTGCTCGGTGATGTCGCCGCTGATCGTGATCCGGCCGAGCCGGTGGGTGCCCCACTCGGTGAACCACAGCGCGCCGTCCGGCCCGGCGACGATGGCGTGCGGCCGGCTGGCGGGGTCGGGCAGCGGGAACTCGGTGATCTCACCGCCCGTGCTGATCCGGCCGATCCGACCGGCGCCGATCTCGACGAACCACACCGCTCCGTCCGGCCCCGCGGTGATCCCGACCGGGGCCGCGTCCGCCGTGGGCAGCGGGAACGTGCGCAGCGTGCCGTCGGCGGTGATCCGGCCGATCGCGTTGGCCTGGTTCAGCGTGAACCAGACCGCGCCGTCGCCCCCGGCCGTGATGGCGGACGGGAAGGACCCCTCAGCCATCGGGTACTCCGTGACCGCGCCGCCGACGGTGATCCGTCCGACCTGGTGCGCCGAGGTCGCCGTGTACCAGAGCGCGCCGTCCGGCCCGGCCGCGAGCCCGTAGGGTCCGGCCCCGGGGGTCGGCAGCTCGAAGGTGGAGACCTCGCCACCGGTCGTGATCCGGCCGATCCGGTGGCCCTTGTACTGGGTGAACCAGAGCGCCCCGTCCGGCCCCGGGGTGATGACGGTCGGCCCGGAGTCGGCGCCCACGTCGTACGCGACGGGCTCGCCGCCGGGGAACAGCCGGACGATCCGGCCGGCGTGCACGAGGGTGCACCACAGCGCGCCGTCGAGTCCGGTCGCGACGGCGTAGGGGCCCGCGGTCGGGTCCGAGAGGGTGATCTGCTCGATGTCCATGATCGTGACCGTATCTCCCCGTGGGGCCCGCCGGACAGCGGTCCGGGATCGGGCGGGCGCGGTCACCGGAGGCCACCGGGAGAGCCAGCACACACCCGGCGGGGCGTCGCCAGCTCCCCCGGATGCCTAGGCTGGGGCCATGTTGAACGCGTTCAAGGGTCGGGTCGGACGCTGGCTCCTCACGGGACTCCTCCTGGCCGGCTGCGACGGTATCTGCTGCTGCGCCGGAGGCGTCGACCCCGACGAACACGTCGAGGAGGACGAGGTGGTCGGTACCTGGAACGGGCCGCACGGCGGCACGTTGACCCTCGACGCCGACGGCACCTTCTCCCGGGTCGGGGTGATCGAATGCGGCGGGACCAGCGAGGAGCCGGGCGAGACACCCGTCAACGACGCGGGCACCTGGCGGTTCTACGAGCCCTACGCCATGAAGGCCGGCCGGGGCCTGGAGCTGACCGAGGGGACGCGGCGGATCGACACCCTCAACGCCAGGCCCAACGGGCACATGGCCAAGACCATCCAGCGCGGCGACGCCTACGTGACCTGCTGGTACAGCCGCAGGTGACGCGGTCACCGCCGCACGCGCGGGTCCCCCTCCACCACCATCCGCCGTTCCAACTCCTTGATCCGGCGGTAGTCGGCCTCCAGGGCGGCCCGGTCGGTGGTGGCGAGCACGACCCAGCCGACCATGCTGGACAGCCCCGCCGGGGCGGGCAGCGCGTCCCCGTCGCCGAAGTAGAAGTGGTGCAGCGAGTACGTGGGCAACGCGGACACGTCGGAGAACAGGTCCGCGTTGCGCCACACCCCGGCGTGCGGAGCGGAGATCACCACGCTGCACACGTGCTGGACCAGGTCGTAGGTCGGGGTGAACTCGCCGCGTACCCGGTGGTCGACGGTGCGCAGGATGTGGTTCGTACCCGTCGCCATCCTGGAGATCATCTGGTGGCCGCCGCCGGCCGGTCGGGCGCCGACCTCCAGGAGCCGGGGTCCGTCGGCGGTCAGGATCACCTCGGTGTGGCAGCACCCGTTGCGCACCCCCACGGCATCGAGAACCCTCTGGGTGTACGGCCACACGGCGGCCACGTCCGGATCCCCCGGCGCGAGGAAGTCGACCAGGTCGTAGATGCCGATCCGGTCCCCGCGCCGCACCTTGGTGTACCGGCACACGTCCACCAGCCCGTGCTCGCCGGCCACGGAGTAGCTGTCGATGAGGAACTCGGGCCCGTCGGCGTACTCCTGGACGAGGACCGCGTCGTTGCGCAGCCCGAACTCGTTGGTGTGCCCGAGGATCTGGTCGAAGTAGGGCCGCCAGTCCCCGCCGGGCTCCACGAAGTGCACGTTGTCGGTGGCCGCGCTCTTCGGTGGTTTGACCACGAGCCGGACCTGGTCGAGGCCGGTGTCGCGCAGCCAGCGGCCGATCTCGCCGGGGTCGGCGGAGCACAGCTGGCGCAGGTGCGGCAGGCCGGCGGCGTCGGCGGCGGTGGCCATCGCCCACTTGTCGCGGCGGGCGGCGGCCAGGGCGGGCACGTGGCCGGTGCCGGGCAGCACGAGTTCGACGAGCGCGTCGGCGAGCTCGACGCCGGTCTCGGAGCCGGCGATCAGGCACAGCGGGTCGTACCCCCGGAGGAGTTCCGCCAGGGTTTCCAGGTCGCCGTCGAAGACGTGCACGTGCGCGAAGTTCTCCGGGTGCCAGGAGGCCGCGTACAGCGCGATGGGTTCGGGGGTGCTGAGCACCGCGACCGTTTCCACCCCCGCGTCGGCGAAGGCGGCCGGGTACTCCTGGCCGGTCCCCAGCGGGTCCACGACGATGGCGCACCGGTCCACGGGCTACCTCTCTCTCACGGTGACCGCGGCGTCGGCCGCGTCGAGGGCGTGGGCGCATGCCGCGGCGGTCTCCGCGACGGCGGTGGCGAACGCGATCCGCCCCCACAGGGTGCCGACGGGCGGCGGGGACACCACGTCGCCGGGGCCGGCCAGCGCCGTGACCCGGTCGACGGCGACGGGCAGGGCCCCGGTGTCGATGTCGACCGCGTCGATGGTGGTGTCGTCCTTCTCCGGGTACAGGAACCGGACCGCCCCGACCAGCCGCCGGTCGGCCGCCACCTCCGGGGGCAGCCCGCAGGCCACGGCCGCCGCCGCCAGTCCCGGGTCGATGCCGGTGGCCCGCAGCCCCAGGTAGGGGATGAGGTCCCCGCCGAGCCGGCCGTTGACCTCGATCACCTTCGGGCCGGTCGGGGTGAGCTTGAGTTCGGTGTGCGTCATGCCGTCGGTGATCCCGAGGGCCGCGTGGGTGTCCCGGACGATCCGCAGGACGACGGGGTCGGTGAGCAGCGGGTCGGCGGCGTCGACCACGTGCCCGACCTCCTCGAAGTACGGCGGGTACCCGATGTCCTTGCGCGCCACGTACAGCGGGGACACGTGGCCGCCGTGCACCGCCGAGTCGACGCTGACCTCGTCCCCGGTCGCGTACTCCTCGACCAGCACCGTGTCGTACGTCCACGCGCCGGGCACCGTGGTGTCCCGGGCGAACGCGAACCGCTCGACCAGCTCGGCGGGGGTGTGCACGAGCACGACGCCGAGGCTGGCGGCGAGCGCCCGGGGCTTGAGCACGACCGGGTACCCGATGGCCCCGGCCGCCTCCAGTGCCGCGTCCACGTCGCCGACCTGCACGGACGCCGGCTGGGGCACCCCGGCCGCGTGCAGCGCCCGCCGGGTCAGCAGCTTGTCCCGGCACCGCATCGCGACGTCCGGGTCCCCGCCGGGCAGGCCGAGCGCCGCCGCGACCTTCGCGGCCTGCAGCACCCGGGCCTCGTCCCAGCTGAGCACGCCGCGCACCGGCTCGGGCACCGCCCGGGCCGCCGCGCACAGCTCGGTCGCGTCGACGGTCTCGCCGGGGTTCTCCAGCACCGTCCAGCCGGCGATGTGCTCGCGTTCCCAGGTCGGCTCCCCGCCGAGCAGGAGGTGCACCCGGTACCGGGCCCCGATCGAGGCCAGGAGGTACTCCCGGTACTCCCGGCCCCCGGTGCCGATCACCAACAGGGTCATGCCGACAACTCCTCGATCTCCGAGACGCCGGACGAGCCGTCCGCCCGGCGCCAGTGTTCGGTGAGCCGGACCCGGCCGTCGGCGAGGACGGTGGGCGTGCCGGTGAACGTGCCGGACACGGTCTCGCCGGCCGCCGTGACGTAGCAGTACGCGGCGTCGAGCACGCCGTCCGGGCCGCAGGTGCCGACGAGGCGCCCGGTCCGGACGGCGGTGCCGGAGAACTCGGCCCACACCAGGTCGCCGGACTGGTGGTAGTGCCCGACGGAGGGCTCGGCGCCGGACGGGTCCGGCACCGCGCCCACCGGCCGGAACCGCCGGCCGTCATACACGAGGCTCACCCCCAGTTGACCGGGCAGAGTTCGTCCACGACCGGGAAGATCTCCCGCTTGAACATGGAGTTCAGGACGATCGCGGCCCGGACCGGCAGCAGGGTCAGGTTCGCGTCGGTGAGACCCATGCTCATCCGGGCCCGGTTCATGGCGTAGATCTGGTGGCCGTTCATGCCCTTCCACCGCACGGAGAAGTCGTTCTCCACGATCACCTCGCCGTCCTCGCCCCACTCGACCCGCTCGCGCAGGTCGTCGTCGAACGGGATCGGGGTGTTCTCCCGCCCGGTGGCGATCACCACGGCCCGGACCCGGTGCTCCTCGATGTGCTCGGCGGTGCGGCAGGTCACCACCACGTCGGCCCCCTCCAGGACGGCCGACGTGACGTCCCTGCCGGGCATCAGGGTGACGGGGAACCGGCCGAGGTCCAGCAGGCCGTCGTAGTTGGCCTGGTAGAGCGCGCGCATCGCGCCCGGGGTGAGCGCGTCCCCGGTCGGGTCGAGGCCCTTGATCACCTTGCGCCGGGTCTCCGGGGACAGCTTCTGCAGGGACTCGATGTGCGCGGGCCGGTACACGTCGTTCGCGCACGGCGAGTCGTCGATGGTCTCCATCCACAGCCGCCGGCCGAACCACAGGATGTTGGTGTGGCCCCGGGCCAGCAGCCGCATCGTGGCCTCGATGCCGGTCTGGCCGCCGCCGACCACGGCCACCGGCGCGTGCCGGTCGGTGCCCAGCGCGTCGAGCCGGTCGGCCAGGTGGTCGGCGATGAAGCCGCGGTCGGCGGGCAGTCCGGCGAGCCCGTCGGGGATCACCGGCCGGCTGCCGAGGCCGACCACGAGGTGCTCGGCGTGCGCGAGCTCCCGGCCGGCGGCGTGCAGGGTGAAGCCCTGCTCCCCCAGCGAGATGCTGTCCACGGTCACGCCGTAGTGGATCTCGCGGATCCGCTGCGAGCACCAGGTCAGGTACTTGACGTACTCCATCCGGGGCATCACGTCGAACTGCGCGTTGAGCAGCGCGAACATCCGCCCGGTGGTGACCAGGTAGTTCAGGAAGCTCAACTCGTGGCGCGGGTCGACCATGGACACCAGGTCCTTGAGCCACGAGGTCTGCATCCGCACCCCGGAGTGCAGCAGCGAGTTGTGCCAACCGGGTCCCGGCTGCCGGTCGAAGAGGGCGATCGACTCGGTGGTGGCCGAGCCGAACAGTGCCGCCAGGCTGAGGTTCGCCGGACCCGCGCCGACGCCCACCGTGTGGTAGCGCGGCACTTGAGTGCTGGAAGTTTCGTCGTGGACCATCTGTGACCTCACCTGCGTTCGACGGGAGTGGGTAGGGCGGTGCGACCTGACTCGACGAGCCGGGTCGCGGCGCGCAGGCTGGCGGCCAGCGCGGTCTTGGCGGAGCCGCCGGCTCCGCCGGTGAACGTGAACACGCCGTGCCCCGGCGGACCCACCGGGCGCAGAGCCAGGCCGGGCTCGTCGTGGTAGCAGTCGACGGAGCCGATCCGCAGCCGGGCCGGGCCGATCCGCAGTCCGGGGAACCGTTCCCCCGCGAGGCGGCGGGCCCGGTCCGCGAGGGCGGGGGTGGTCGGCGGCGCGTCCGGGTCGATGTCCCAGGCGTCGGTGGGCACGCCGAGGAGCAGCCCGTACGCGCCGTCGGGGCGGCCGTACACGCCGGTCACGCCGTCGACGAACTGGCCGGGGCGGGTCCCCTCGACGGGGTGCACCGAGTACTGGAGGGATTTGGTCCGGTAGCCGTCCGCCGGCAGGCCGCTGGCGCGGAGCAGCGCCGGGGTCCAGGCCCCGGCGGCGACCACCGTCAGGTCCGCGTTCCCGGTGGCGATCACGTCCAATGTGGACTCCAAACACCGTGCGCGACTGTCGGCCAGCACCGCCTCCCGGAGCCGGCCCGGCGCGATCTGCCCCGCCTGGCGCTCCACGACCGCGACGTCCCCGGGGGCGAGCCCCGCCCAGCCGAGGCCGGCCAGTTCGGCGGCGTCGGCGATCCGGGCGGACCCGGGCAGCCGGTGCTCGATCTCGGCGACCGCGTCATCGAGCCCGACCCGGTCGCGCCGCAGGTACGTGGCCGCCGAGGGCCGGAAGTCCGCCCACCGGCGCAGGGTCGGGCTGCCGAGGAGTTCGGCCAGGCTGTCGAGGGCGAGCCGGCGCTGACCCGGGTCGTCCTCGTACGCCCGGACCGCGCCGCCCGAGGCCGCCGTCGCGTCGACCCGCCCGGTCCGGCCGGCCAGTACCACCTCGACCCGCCAGTCGGGGGCCAGGTCCGCGAGCCGCCAGGCCAGCAGCGCGCCGGCCAGGCCGCCTCCGATGATCCGTACCCGCACGGCCGGCTACCTCTCGCCCCGGGGCAGCGCTCCGCGTCCGGTGAGCGCGGCCATCGCGACCGAGTCGGCCCCCACGCCCGCGCCGAGCGCGCCCAGCAGCGACCGGACGGCCAGTGCCGCGTCGAAGCCGTTGAGGTGCAGGGCCCGCTCGGCGCGTTCCAGCTCGGCGGCGGCGAGGGCGGCGGGCAGGCCCGGACCGGCGGGGTCGCCCGCCAGGAGGGGCCCCACCCACGCGCAGAACGCCTGGTACGACTCGTGCGTGAAGTCGGTCTCGTAGCGGTCGGGCCGGTCCCAGGACAGGTAGAGCCGGACGAGTTCGGGGTCCTCCGCCGCCAGGAACTCCTCCGCCCACACCGCGTGGTTGCGGCTGGTGGAGAACTTCTTGCCCTCCAGCAGGTACAGCTCGTTGACCACGGCCCCGCACGCCTTGGCGGTGGGCACCCCGGCCGCGGCCAGGATCGCCGGGTACAGGATGGCGAAGTAGAACGTGTTGTCCATGCCGTTGAAGTGCCAGACGCCCTCGACCTCCTCCCACGCCGCGACCCACTCGGCGAGCCCGGCGGCCTCGGGGCGCAGCGCGTGCGCCGGGCCGTAGAGGTAGGAGAACCCCAGCTCGGAGGGGAAGTCGACCCGGAGACCGGCGAGCGGTCCGTCACACTCGATCCCCCAGTTCGTGGGGTACGCGAGCGGGATGTCGGGCAACGGCGCGTGCCGGTACTGCTCCAGCACCGTCCGCATCCGCATCGGCCACTCGGCGCGCAGCCACTCGGTGGTGAGCCGCTCGCGGTAGTCCTCCAGCGGCAGCACCGGGATGGTGGCGACGAGGGGCCGGGGCGAGCCGCCGCACCGCGCGCAGCTGGGGTCGAGCAGGGTCTGCGCGGAGGTGAACCCGCCGCAGCCCTCGCACGAGGTGCCGTTCGCGCCGGTACCGCACGCCGGGCAGGTGCCGACCACGTAGGAGTGGTGCAGGGTGCGCTCGCAGTCGGCGCACTGCAACAGGGTGAACTCGCGCATCGGGACGGTGCCGTTCTCCACGAGTTCGCGGAGGATCCGGGCGATGGCGCGCTGGTAGTCCGGGGTCTGCGGGTCGAGGAACGCGTCGTAGCCGATCCGCGCGCCGTCGAACGCGGCCTGGATCTGGCCCCGGTACCGGGCGACCATCTCGCCGACCTCGACGCCCTGGAGCTCGGCCTTGGTGAGGACGTAGTTGGGGTGCACGTCGACGCCGGCGAGGGTCAGCACCCGTTCGCCCCGGGCGCGCGCGGCCCGCGAGGCGATGTCGGCGGCCAGGTACGGGCCGCAGAGGTGGCCGATGTGCAGCGCGCCGTTGACGGTCGGCTGCGGGATGACGATGACCGTCACGCCGGTGGACTCGCTGGTCACAGCGCCTTCTCCTCAACTGTCGCGCCGGGCTGGCCGGTGGTCAGGGGCATCCAGTAGGCGCTGAACACGACGAGCGGCTCGGGCCCCAGGTTGCGGATCACATGCGGCTCCTCGCTGTCGAGCAGGAAGGCCGACCCGACGGGTACCTCCGTGATCCGGTCGCCGGTCTCGACGGTGGCGACGCCGGTGACCACGATGGACAGTTCGAGTTCGGGATGCCCGTCCTGCGGACCGGACCCGCCGGGCGGGATGGTGTACCACATGGCCTGGAAGGGCATGGTGCCGTCGAGCCCGTACTGCTCCCACCGGGCGACGTCGACGACCCCGACGGCGGAGGACTCTGCCGAGTCACTGATGAACTGACGCATAACTACCCTTCCCATCTCGCGGGACGCGGATACGGAGAGTGAAGTGACGTGATGGGGTACGGCGCGGATTCCAAGGTGGCGCGGCAGGAGGATATAACGCTCGACTGCACCCTGTCACCCTTTGATCTTCATCAATGATCAAATGTTCAAACCCGCTTGGCGGGATGGTGGGGGAACGCTGCGGTATCGGCCGATTGACATTGACCTTGATCATCATCATTGAGCTTTCCTCACAATTGATCAAGGCCACATTGGACAGTGTTCCTCGTTTCAGGCGATTTGTTCGGGACGGCACCTCCGGCCCGCAACAAAAGCCGGAATGCAGGGTTGCTTGTGGACAGTCGCCGACTTATTGTTCACTCAGCCCGGCGGGCCGTGATCAATGGAGGCCATCGTGAACTCTTCAGTTCCGTCGCGGGACGCTGCCGCGATACCGCTCTGGGACGGCGCCTATGACGCCTCCCACCTCAACGGCCAGGCGAACCTGTGGGGCGACCCACCCGTCCCGCACGCGGAGAAGGCGGCCACACTCTTCGCCGCGCACAACGCCGCGGTGGTCCTCGATCTGCCCTGCGGGGACGGGCGCAACCTGCCCCCGCTCGCCGCCGGCGCGCCCGTACTGCTGGCCGGCGACACCTCCCCGAACGCCATGGCCATCGCCGAGAAGGTGGTCGACCGCGCGGGTGTACGGGACCGGGTGGTGTTCGTCCGGACCGACGCGTTCGACACGGGGCTGCTGCCCGACTCCGTGGACGGCATCTTCTCCTGGGACCTGCTCGGACACCTCACGGACCCGGCCGCGGCACTGGTGGAGTTCCACCGGATCCTGCGCCCCGGCGGCGCGCTGGTCGCGAACATGTGGACCATGAACGACTGTCAGGTCAGCGACCCGAATATCCGCGAGGTCGCGCCGCGGGAGTACATCGACCATTTCGATTTCTACTGTCGCTTCTACGACCGCGCGGACCTCGACACCCTGCTGGAGTCGGTCGGCCTGGTCGCCGAATCCGTCGAGGTCGCGAGTTGGTGGGAGCCGCCGCACGCCGGATATCGCGAATACGAACACGAGCACGAGAGTCTGATCTTCACGATCAGGAAAGCCGGCTCCCGATAACTCTTTCGGACGCGTTTCCTGAAAGAAAGGTCCCCATGACGTCGCGCTCTCTCCAGGAGTTCATTCCTGCGAAAATGTCGGCGGAATTCGGGGTCGGCACCGGGTACGCTCCCGCGCACCACGGAGAACTGCTCCAGGGAGTTTTCCACGACGACGCGGGACTGCTGCGCCGCGCGCTCGTCACCCTCCCGCAGACCACCCGGGGCACCCGCGCCGTGTTCCACCCGAGCCAGAGCCACTGGGGGGTCGTCGGCTCCCCCGGCCTGACCAAGGTGCGCCGCGCGGCCGTCCTGGCGCTGCGCGAGTTCGCCGGTCGGCCGGGCGCCGCCAAGGGCGGGCACATCGAGATCCTCAGCGACGTCCCGGTGGGGATCGGGATGGGCTCGTCCACCAGCGATGTGACCGCCACCATCCGGGCGGTCGCCGACTACCACGGCGTCACGCTGTCCCGGGAGGAGCTGGGCCGGCTCGCCGTGCTCGCCGAGTGCGCCTCGGACCCGATCATGATCGACGACCGGGTGGTGCTGTTCGCGCACCGCGACGGCGTCGTGCTGGAGACCCTGGGCCACCGGCTGCCGCCCCTGCTGGTGGTCGGGTGCGACACCCGGCCGGGTACCAGGGTGGACACCGACCGGTTCCCGCCCGCGGAGTACACGGATCGGGAGGTGGGGTTCTTCGGGGTGCTGCGCGCGGCCCTGCGCCGGGCGATGGCCACCGAGGACGTG
This sequence comes from Longispora urticae, assembly GCF_053902585.1. Classification (NCBI taxonomy): domain Bacteria; kingdom Bacillati; phylum Actinomycetota; class Actinomycetes; order Micromonosporales; family Micromonosporaceae; genus Longispora; species Longispora urticae. The sequence goes on along the minus strand of NZ_JAQZSH010000020.1, from coordinate 150,168 downwards.
CCGCTGCTCGGCCGGGTCGCCACCGCCAGCGCGCGGATCAACCAGCGGTTCCTGCCGAAGGACAACCTGGAGGCCCTGCTGGAGCTGTGCCTGGTGCACGGCGGCTGTGGGGTGCAGGTAGCCCACAGCGGGACCGTCGCCGGGTTGCTGTTCGACGCCCGGTCCCCCGGGGCGCGCGAGTCCGCGGCCCGGTGCGCCGCCCGGATCGAGGCCATGGGCCTGGTCCTCACGACCGAGATCGGCGCCGTACCGGACGGCGCCGCCGAAGAGAGGGCTGCCTGATGACCATCCGCACCGGGTACGAGGAGGCCACGGAGGCCTACCAGCTCCCCCGGCTCGTCCGGCTCGGCCCGAACCTGTACGGCGCGTGCTTCACGCTGATGAAGATGATCCCGGCCCGCTACATCCTGCGCCGGGCGCTCGCCGAGGGCCGGCTGCCGGCGGAGTCGACCATCGTGGAGACCACGTCGGGCACGTTCGGGCTGGCGTTGGCCATGCAGGCCGTGCACCTGGACCGGAGACTGATCCTGGTCAGCGACCCGGTGGTGGACGAGCGGCTCTACCGGCGGCTCACCGACCTCGGCGCGGTCGTCGAACGGGTGCCGGCGTCGGCGGGCGCGGCCCCGGGCGGGTACCAGGCGGCGCGGCTCGACCGGCTGCACGAGATCCGGGCCGAGCACCCGGGCAGCTTCTGGCCGGAGCAGTACTCCAACCCGGACAACCCCCGCTCCTACGCGGCGGTCGCCGAACTCGTCCTGGAGTCCCTGGGCCAGGTCGACTGCCTCGTCGGGCCGGTCGGCTCGGGCGGTTCCATGACGGGCACGAGCACCTATCTGCGCGCCGTGCTGCCGGAGTGCCGGGCCATCGCGGTCGACACCCACCACAGCATCCTGTTCGGCCACCCGGACGGGCACCGCGAACTGCGCGGACTCGGGATGGGCCTGATGCCGGAGAACCTGGACCACACCGTGTTCGACGAGGTGCACTGGACGGCGGCCGGCGCGGCGTACCAGGCGACCCGGAACCTGCACCGCCGGCACGGACTGTTCATGGGGCCGACGAGCGGCGCGGCGTACCTGGTGGCGGACTGGTGGGCGCGCCACAATCCGCGCGCGCTGACCGTGGTGATGCTGCCGGACGAGGGCTACCGCTACCAGGACACGGTGTACGACGACGCCTGGCTCGCCGCCGCCGGCCACACCGATCCGCCCCCACCGGAACCGGACGCCCTGGACGACCCGACCCGCGCGGACGGGATCTGGACCCGCTACGACTGGAACCGCCGCAGCCACGCGGAGGTCATGGCGGGGGTGCCGGCGTGAGCGCCCGTCGGACCCCGCGCGAGGTGGTCGCGTGAGCACCGGCCGGCTCCTCGGTGAGCTGCGGGCCCGCACCCGGCACGTCGTGTACGGCGACCTGGCCCCCGCCGACATCGCCGCCCAGCTGCCGCCGATGATCCGGGTCGACCGGGCGCACGTCGCGATGCTGGCCGCCCGGGGCCTGGTGCCCGACACGGTGGCGGGCGCGCTGCTGCGCCGGATGGCCGACCTCACCGCGCAGGGGTTCGCGCCGCTGTTCACCCGGCCAGCGCCGCGCGGCCTGTTCCTGATGTACGAGGGCTACCTGATCGAGCACCTCGGCGCGGACGTGGGCGGGGTGCTGCACACCGGCCGGTCCCGCAACGACCTGAAGGCCACCATCACGAACCTGGCCTTCCGGGACTGGGTCCTGGAGTTCGGCGAGCAGGCGGTGCGCCTCGAAGGGGTGCTGTTGTCGCGGGCCCGCGCGCACCGGTCCGTGGTGATGCCGGTGTACACCCACTTCCAGGCGGCCATGCCCGTGACCTACGGGCACTACCTGCTCGGCGTGGCGCTCGCCGTCGGCCGGGAACTCGACGCGTTGCGCACCGCCGCCGAGGGGCTGCGGGTCTGCCCGCTCGGCGCGGGCGCGGTGGCGGGCACCGACCTGCCGATCGACCCCGCGTACACCGCGCGGCTGCTCGGCTTCTCCGGGTCGAGTCCGCACGCGTTGGACGCCGTGGCGAGCCGGGACGTGCCGCTGCGCCTGCTGGGGGCCGCCGCCGGGCTGGCCGTCGTGCTCAGCAGGCTCGCGACCGACCTGCAGCTGTGGAGTACCGCCGAGTTCGGGTTCGTGGGTTTCCCCGACCGGCTCGTCGGGGGCAGCTCGGCCATGCCGCAGAAGCGCAACGCGTTCCTGCTGGAACACGTGAAGGCCAAACCCGGTCAGGCCCTGGGCGCGTGGGCCGGCGCGGCGTCGACCATGGCGACCACCCCGTTCACGAACTCGATCGAGGTGGGTACCGAGGCCGTCGCCAGCGTGTGGCACGGCCTCCGGGCGGTCGAGGAGTCCGTGCTGCTCAGCCAGGTGCTGGTCAGCGGCGCCCGCCCCGACGAGTCCCGGATGCGCGAACGCGCCGAGGCCGGGTACACGACCGCGACCTCGGTGGCCAACCGGCTCGTGCGGGCCGGCACCCCGTTCCGTTCCGCGCACCACCTGGTCGGCGACGCCGTGCGCCGGGCCGTGGCCGCCGGCTCGACCGACCTGGAGGAGTTCGGCCCGCCCGGCTGGCTCGACGGCACGGGCCTGACCGGCCTGGACCTCGCCGACCTGGTCGCCGAGCACGTGTACGGCGGCGGCCCCGGCGACTTCGCCGCCCCGCACGGGACGGCCGTCGCGGGCTGGTCGGCGCGCCGGCAGTGGCTGTGCGACTGGCGGGACACTGTGCGGGCCGGAGATTCCGAACTGGCCGCCGAGGTGCGCCGACTGACCGGGGAGGACGCATGACGGACTGGTTCGTGCTGGTGGAGAGCAACACCACCGGATCCGGGCGGCTGTTCGCGCGGGCCGCCCGGGAGCTGGGGCTGCGGCCGGTGCTCCTGGCCCGCGATCCCGGCCGGTACCCGTATGTGGCTCTGGACGCTCTGGACTCCCAGGTCGTCGACACGGCCGATGTCGGCGCCGTGCGGGCGGCCTGCGCGGGGCTCGGCGGGCGGATCGCCGGGGTGACCAGCAGCTCCGAGTACTTCGTCGCGACCGCCGCCGAGGTGGCCCGCGCCCTCGGGCTGCCGCACCCCGACCCCGACGCCGTGCGCGCCTGCCGGGACAAGCCCACCCAGCGCCGGACCCTGCGCGACCAGGGGGTGCCCGGGCCGCTGTTCGCCGAGGCACGCACCCCGGACGCGGCCGTGGCGGGCGCCGCGCGGATCGGGTACCCGGTGGTGGTCAAGCCCGTCGCCGGCTCCGGCTCGATCGGCGTCCGGCTGTGCTCGACCCCCGACGAGGTGCGCGCGGCCGCCGCCGACGTGCTCGGCGCGCTGCCCGGGTTGCCGCCCCAGGCGGCCGTGCTGGTCGAGGAGTACCTCGACGGGCCCGAGTACTCCGTGGAGACCCTCGACGAGCAGGTCATCGGCGTGACCCGCAAACACCTGGGCCCCCGCCCGTACTTCGTGGAGACCGGCCACGACTTCCCGGCCCCGGTCGGCGGACCGCTGACCACCTCCCTGGGCGAGGCCGCGGTCACCGCGCTCCGGGCCCTCGGCCTCGGCTGGGGACCCGCGCACGTGGAACTGCGGCACACCCGGCGCGGCCCGTACGTCGTGGAGGTCAACCCCCGGCTCGCCGGCGGCATGATCCCGCGCGTGGTGGCGGAGTCCTGCGGGGTCGACATGATCGCGCACGTGGTGCGGCGGGTCGCCGGGATCGCCGGGGACCCGGTGGCCGGCCCGGTGCGGCCCGCGTCGATCCGGTTCCTGGTCGCTCCGCGTGGTGGGGAGCTGCTCGGGGTCGACGGGGTGGACGCCGCCCGGGCGGTGCCCGGGGTGGTGGAGGTGGCGGTGCTCCGGGAGCCCGGGGAACTGGTGCTGCGGAACTCGTTCCAGGACCGGCTCGGGTATGTGATCGCGACCGGGGAGGTCGGCGGCGCGGCGGCGCGGGCGGCGGAGGCCGGGCTGCGGGAGCTCGGGGCCTGGATCGCGGCGGGTCCCGGCGGGGCCGACGCCGGTGCGCCCGGCGGCCCGGGCCCGGCGGACGCGCCCGGCCCTCCCGCCGGTGCCGATCTCCCTGACGCTCCCGCCGCTTCCGGCCCACCCGTCATCCCCCGCGCGAGGGTGGCGCCGTGACGGCGGAGGTGTCCGTCGCGGTCGTCGGCCTCGGCTCGCGCGGCCTCGGCGTCCTGGAACGGATCATCACCCTGGCGAAGCGGGCCGGGCCGGCGGCGGGCCCGGTGCGGGTCGAGGTCATCGATCCGACGGGTACCGGCGCGGGCGTGCACGACGTCACCCAGCCCGACTACCTGCTCCTCAACACGACCTGCGCCCAGGTGTCGCTGTTCCCGGACGCGTGCACCGTCGGGGACGCCACCGACGCGCCCGGACCGACCCTGTGGGACTGGGTGACGGAACGCGGCCTGCGCCTCGCCGAGGACGGGTTCACGGTCGGCGCGCACGGCCGGCCCATCCGCGCCGAGGACTTCCTGCCCCGCCGGATCCTGGGCGCCTACCTGTCGTGGTTCCGCGAGGAACTCCTCCGCCGGGTACCCCCGCACGTGACGGTCACCCGGCACCTGGCCTCCGCCGTCGACCTGCGCTCCGGGGCCGACGGGACGGTGACCGTCGTGCTGTCCGACGGGACGGCCGTCGAGGTGCGGCACGCGTTCCTGACCACCGGGTACACCGGCGACGAGGGGCCGGCGGACGACCGGGTCGTCCCGGAGCCCTATCCGCTGCCGGCCCGGCTCGCCGACGTCGCGCCCGGGGACTCCGTCGGGATCGGCGGCTTCGGGCTGTCGGCGTTCGACCTGGTGTCCTGCCTGACCGTGGGCCGGGGCGGACGCTACGAGGGCGACCACGAACTGCGGTACGTCCCCAGTGGACAGGAACCGACCATCTTCCTGTACTCGCGCAGCGGGGTACCCTGCCGCGCCCGGCCCCGGGTGGTGGAGTTCGGGCCGACCCACGTACCCGCCGCGTTCACCGAGGCCGCGGTCGACGCGGTGCGGGCCCGGCGCACCGGGCCGCTCGACTTCGACCGCGACATCCTGCCACTGATCCACACGGAGATGCGGGTCGGGTACCGGCGGTGCGAGGCGCGGCTGGCAGGGGTGGAGTTGCCGGCGGTGCTGCGGAACGGGCCCGCCGGCACCGGATCCCGGCATCCGGCAGCCCGCGCCGGGGGGATCCCGGCCGCCCGCCCCAGCGACCCCCGAGGGCCGGCCGAGCTCCTCGCGGCCCTCGACGACCTCGACGCGCGGCTCGGCCCCTTCGACCCCCGCGAGCTCCTCGACGGCACCGAGGGCATGCTGCTCGACGACGCGGTGGCCTATCAGAAGTGGCTCGCCGAGACGGTCCGCCGCGACCTCGCCGAGGGGGTGCTCGGCTTCGCGCGCAGCCCGGTCAAGGCCGCCCTCGACGTGCTCCGGATCAGCCGGGACACGTTCCGGTACGTGGTCGACTTCGGCGGCCTCACCGTCGGCTCGCTCGACACGTTCACCCGGCACACGGTGCCCGCCGTGAACCGGGCGGTGGTGGGCCCGCAGTACGAGCGGCACACCGAGCTGCTCGCGCTGATGGCGGCCGGGATCGCGCACGTACCCTTCGGGCCGGCCCCGACCGTGACCCGCTCCGGCTCCGGCTCCGGCTCCAGCTCCGGCTCCAGCTCCAGCTCCGGCTCCAGCTCCGGCTCCAGCTCCAGCTCCAGCTCCGGCTCCGGCTCCGGCTCCGGCTCCGGCGATGGCAGCGGCAGCGGCTGGACGATCGGGTCGACCCGGCTCGCCGTCCCGTACGTCCGCGAGGTGGACTGGCTGCTGTCCGCGCACGTCCGGCCACCCGGGGTGGAGTCCTCGACGAGTCCGCTGCTCCGGGCGCTGCGGGCGAAGGGCTGGATCCGCCGGTACCGGCCCGCCAGCCGCGAGGTGCGCGGCATCGACCTGGACCCGGACATGCACCCGGTGGACGCGTCGGGCCGGGTCGACCGGCGGCTGTGGTTCCTCGGGCCGCTGTGCGAGGGCGTCACGTTCTACAACAACCTGGTGCCGTCGCCGAACATGTGGTCCCGGCCGGTGGCGGACGCGCACCGGTGTGTCGTGGAGATGTACACGGCCGCCGGCCGCCCCGTGGTCTGAGCCCGCCCGGCGGCCTCCCGGGCGGGATCCCGGCACGCGCCGGGTCGACCATCCGGCCCACGCGGGCCGGACCCCGCACCGGCTCCGCCGCGACGATCCGGTACCCGTCGACTTCGGCGGCGCGGGCCAGGTGGACCCACCAGTCGTCGAACGCGGCGTACAGCTCGTCCTCCACAGCCCCAACACCACGACCGCCGACGACAGAGGGACGGCCGCCCGGTGAAACCCGGACACATCGCGTACCTACATGTGAGGTGTGATATCACACCTCACATGTAGGTACACCACCATTTCGCGCCGCGCATTCGGCGCGGGTCGGGCCCGGGGACACGGGACCCCGCCCCTTGCGGCGCGCCCGATATCGCACCGGCGACCTCGACGCGATCGTGACAGCAAGAGCCTCCGATGAGTAGTAGTTGCGTCGACTACTACGGCTCGGGTAGCGTGCCGACATGTGATCGAACGCCTCGCCACGCTCGGCTTCTCCTCCCAGGAGGCCCGGGTCTATGTGGCCCTTCTCCAGCAGCCCTCGTCCACCGGCTACGAGCTGGCCAAGGCCACGGGGATCCAACGCGCGAACGTCTACCAGGTGCTCGCCACGCTGGTGGACCGCGACTGCGTCGCCCGCGTCTCCGCCGATCCGCCGGCCCGGTTCGTGGCCCATCGGCCCGCCGACGTTCTCGGGCGGATCAAGCGGCAGACCGCCGAGGAGGCCGACAGTCTGATCGTCGAGCTCGAAGCCGTCAGCGCCCCGCAGGAGCAGGCCGCCTTCACGGTGCGGGACCGCGCGGCGGTCATCGACCAGACCGTCGCGCTCGTCGCCGGGGCCCGCCAGCGGGTCGCGGTCTGCCTGTGGGCCGACGACCTGGACTGGCTCGCCGGGCCACTGCGGGCCGCCTCCGCGTCGGGGTGCCAGGTGGTGGTCAACATCTTCGGCGACGCCGAACTCGACTTCGGCGAGGTCTACCGGCACGAGTCGCTGGCCCGGACCGTCGGCGGACACCTGCTGACCCTGGCCGTGGACTTCTCCACCGCGCTGGTCGCCTCGTTCGACGCCCCGGCCGGGGCGGTGTTCACCAGACACCCGGCACTGGTCCGGGTCGTGGAGAAGCTGATCCGCGACGAGACCTACATGGCCGCGATCTACGACCGGTTCGGCCCCGAACTGGAGTCCGCGTTCGGGCCGCACCTGGTCGAACTACGGACCCGGCTACTGCCACCCGAGCAGGCCGAGCACCTGATCTCCATCGTCGGTTTCGGCGCCCCAGCCGCCCCGCAACTCCTCCGAGAGGCCCAACAATGAGTGCCATCATCGTCGTCGACGCCCTGTGGGGCGACTCCGGCAAGGGTAAGACCTGCGCCCACCTGACCATCAAACACCAGGCGGGGCTCAACGTCCGGGCCGGAGTCGGCACCAACGCCGGGGCCAGCGTCACGCTGCCCGACGGCGTCCTGGTCAAGGCCCGTCAGCTCCCGATCGGCTGGATCAACCCGGGCACCCGGGTGGCGGTCGGCCCCGGCGTGCTCGTCGATCCGCGGGTCCTCGCCGACGAGGTCGAACGGTTCGGGCTCGCCGGTCGGGCATTCATCGACGGGCGGTGCGCCGTGATCACCCCCGAGCACATCAAGGCCGAACTCGACGACCTGCACCTCAACGGCACGGTGGGCTCGACCTGCACCGGCAACGGCCACGCCCGTGCCGACTTCGTGCTGCGCCGCGCCCAGCAGGCCCGGGACCTCCCGGAACTCGCCCCGTACCTCCTGGATGTGGCCCGCGAGGTCAACACGGTGGCCGCCTCCGGGACGGTCATCGTCGCCGGCTCACAGGGCACGATGCTGTCGCTGGCACTGAGCCGGGACTACCCGTACACCACCTCGGGGAACTGCACCGCCGCCGCCGCGATGGACGAGGTCGGCCTCAACTGGCGGCTCGTCACCGACGTGGTCATGGTCGTCAAGGCCATGCCGACCCGGGTCGGGAGGGGCCCGCTGCCGTTCGAGATGACCGCGGCGGAGGCGGAGGCCCGGGGGATCGCCGAGTACGGGGTCCACACCGGACGGACCAGGCGCAAGGCCGAGCGGATCGACTTCGAACTGCTCGAGTACGCGGCGATGCTCAACGGGCCGACCCAGATCGCACTGACGTTCACCGACCACTACGACCCCGACATGCGCGGCAGCCGCGGCCACGTGACACCCGAGGTCCGCGACCTGATCAGCCGGGTCGAGGCCGCCACAGGAGCCCCGGTGACGATGCTGGACACCGGCCCCGGACTGCACGACATCATCGACCTCTAGTCCAGGCCGCGGTGAACGCCGGGCCACAGGAGCCCGACCTCGACGCGACTGTTGACCGGTGTTGGTCGTCGTTGTTCCCGCAGCACTCCAGCCCCGCAGTGTGTTGCCTCCTCGTCACTTTCGGTAAATGATGACAGGGTGGGTTGCCCGTTACCGGGCTTTCGCGCACGACCACGCGCCGGTTCTCCTGACGAGAGGTCGACGATGTCTTCCACGCAGCGCCCCCGGACTCACCTGGCCCGCCCCGACCGCCTCCGGCTCGCGGGCATGTTCGGATTCATCGCCCTGTTGCACGTGGTCGGCTGGGGTGTCCTCGTGCTGGCGGTCGTGCCCGGGCACTACCAGCTCGGAGCGGGGCTGTTCGGCGTCGGCACCGGCCTGACCGCGTACTCCCTCGGGCTGCGGCACGCCTTCGACGTCGACCACATCGCCGCGATCGACAACACCACCCGCAAACTCGTCGGCGACGGCCAACGCCCCCTGTCGGTCGGCTTCTGGTTCTCCCTCGGCCACTCCACCGTCGTGGTGGCGCTGACCCTCCTGATCGCGTTCGGGGTGCGCACCATCGGATCCAGCCTGTCCGAGGACACCTCGGCGCTGCGGGTGTACGGCGGCCTGATCGGCACCACCGTCTCCGGTCTGTTCCTCTACCTCATCGCGGCCATGAACCTGGTCGTCCTGATCGGCGTGGTACGGATCTTCCGCCGGATGCGCCGCGGGCACTACGACGAGGCCGCGCTGAACACCCACCTGGACAACCGGGGTTTCCTCAACCGGCTGCTCGGTCGGCTGATGCGCTCGGTGCGCCGCCCGTGGCACATCTACCCGATCGGCGTGCTGTTCGGCCTGGGCTTCGACACGGTCACCGAGGTGTCGCTCCTGATCATCGCCGGGTCGAGCGTCGCCGCCGGCCTGCCCTGGTACGCCATCATGTGCCTGCCGATCCTGTTCGCGGCCGGCATGTCCCTCCTGGACACCCTCGACGGCTCCTTCATGCACGCCGCCTACTCCTGGGCCCTGGCGCAGCCGGTCCGGCGGGTGTACTTCAACATGACCGTCACCGGCCTGTCCGTCGCCGTCGCCCTCCTGGTCGGCACGGTGCAGATCCTCGCGCTGCTCCGCGACGCGCTGGGCCTGACCGGCGGCACGTGGGACCGGGTCGACGGGCTGTCCTTCGACACGATCGGTTTCGTGGTGGTCGGGCTGTTCGTCGCGATCTGGCTGGTGGCGGCGGCTGTGTGGCGGTTCGGCCGGATCGAACAGCGCTGGACAGCGCACGCCCGCCCCGCCGAGGGGACGGGCGGCGACTGACCGCGCACGCGGCGCTGCGCGGGAATCGGGCCGGCCACGAGGGTCCGGCCCTCACCGGCACGGGTGGGGGCCGCGGGCCGCGGCCCCCACGTCGGATCAGCTCTCGTTCACCGACACCGCGTTCGGCAGCGCCAGGTACGGGAACGCCGCTCCGAAGGCGTTCTCGTTCGCGTCGACGCCGTCACCGAGCCCGGAGACCCCCGGTGCCGGGTTGGGCAGCAGGATGCCCTCGGCGGCCTGCAGCGTGATGTCGATCGCGTCGTCGGCGAGCCGGCGGCCGTTGGGGAAACCGGCGAGGTCGCCGCCCAGGACGCCCATCCGGCTCGGGTTGGCCGACGGCGGCACGTTCATGTTCAGGCGCAGCTGCTCGCTGGGCCGGAACCGCGACGCCACGACGTCCTTGTTGAGGAGCTGGGAGTTCAGGTCGGCCTGCACCGGCCCGCACGCCTTGCACACCCCGGTCAGGAACACCTCGACGAGGTCCTTGCGCGGGGTCGCCGGCGCCGGGAGGTTGTAGATGGCATTGACCAGCTTCGGCACCTCCGGGTCCTGGACGAACTTCAGGAACTTCGCGTCGTCGACCGGTCGGGTGGCGTTGAACTCGTTCTTGCGGCCCACGGGGATAACGACCTCGTTGACCAGCGGCATCCCCAGGCGTGAGACCTGGGCCATGCCGTGCTCGGCGTCGGACTCCTCCGGCACCGCCTCGGTGACCTCCATCCGCTTGCGCGAGGTCGTGCTCCAGATGCCGACCACCGGGTTGCGGGCGACATTGCCCTGGAGGGCCAGGTCCTTCTTGGGTACCTGCAGCGCGACCGCGTTGACGTTGTACCCGCGCAGCGTGTCCTGCCCGACCTCGGACAGGTTGCCGCCGTAGAGCAGGTCGAACACGCGCAGGTCGGCGAAGAACGGGTCGTCGGCCTGCCCGGTGAACGACTTGCCGCCCCCGGGGACCTGCGTGACGGCCTGCTGGCGCAGCGCCCCGTAGTTGGGCATCGACGCCGGACCGGTGTTGGACGGGGCGACCTTCCCGTTCGGGATCAGGGTCGTGCGCTCGTGTCCGGCGAACCGCTCCAGCGTGTACGTCTGGTAGAAGTTCAGGTCCGGGTCGGTCAGCGAGGTGACCACGCCCGTGTTGTACAGGAACGTGTTCGGGTTGCGGTAGTGATTGGTGAACGTCCACCGGTAGACGACATCGGGACGGGCGTCGCCGTCGTTGTCGATGTTGACGTCGTAGGCGGCGTCGGTGGCGAACGCGTAGAAGTTCGGCCCGCCGTTGGGCTCCTCGAACGGGATCCAGTTCGCGATGATGTTGACCTTGTCAGGCATCTCGGGACTGACGAACGCGTACAGGTCGGTGTTGTCCAGCCGCGGCTCGCCCGCGATCAGCGGGGCCTCCCGGTGACTGGACGCGTTCGCGCCCTGCGGTAGCGCCGCGAGCCCCGCGACGAGTGCCGACGCGACGGCGACGGCCGCCGCCGCCCGGCGACGGACATGACGAGTTTTCGACATTGCTCTCCTTCTTCTCCCCGTGTTGAGGCGACAGAGGATGTTCGCCTCGCAGAGCGATTCGGAGCGGGATATGCCCCAGCTGGGTAGCCTATGGAGGAAATTTTGTGAATTGACCCATACGGCCGGTTTGCTGGTGCGAAGCAACCAGGGGACGCGACCGCGCCCCGTGATGACCTGGAGGTCGCATGGTCCGGCGTTTCACCCGCGTGGCCGCACTGTCCCTCATCGGCCTGGTCGTGGTGGGCTCCACCGCCGGGGCGCTGATGAGCGTCGACCCGCCCGCCCCCGCCGGGCAGACCGTCCCCGCCGACCCGCTGGCTCGCGCCGAGCGCCGCGTCCGCGAGGTCCCCGGCGACTGGCGCACCCTCGCCGACCTGGGACTGGCCTATGTCGAACGGGCCCGCGCCACCGGCGATCCCGGCTACTACCCCCGAGCCCAGACCGCCCTTGAACGGTCCGTGGCCGTCCGCGCCACGGACAACGCCCCCGCCGAACTGGGCCTCGCAGCGCTCGCCGCCGCCCGGCACGATTTCGACACCGCGCTGCGGCACGCCGACGCCGCCTTGGCGGTCGACGGGTACCTGGCCGCCGCGCACGGGGCCCGCGCCGACGCGCTGATCGAACTCGGCCGCTACGACGAGGGCTTCGCCGCCGTGCAGCGCATGGTCGACCTGCGCCCCGACGCGTCCTCGTTCGCCCGCGCGTCCTACACCTGGGAACTGCGCGGCGACCCCGGCCGGGCGCGCGCCGCCCTCGAACGGGCCCTGGCCGCCGCACCCGACGCGGCCACGACCACGTTCGCGCTGTACCAGCTCGGGGAACTCGCGTTCGGCACCGGCGACCTCGACCACGCCGGCCGGCGGTTCGACGAGGGTCTGGCCCGCGCCCCACAGGACGCGACCCTGCGGATCGGCCGCGCCCGGGTCCTCGCCGCACGCGGCCAGACCACCCGCGCCCTCGCCGACTACGCGGCCGTCGTGAACCGGCTCCCGAACCCCACCTACCTCGCCGAGTACGGCGACCTGCTCACCGCGCACGGCGATCCGGCCAGGGCCCGCGCCCAGTACGACCTGGTGCGGGCCAGCCAGCGACTGGTCGCCGCCCAGGGCGTCAACACCGACCTCGAACTCGCGCTGTTCGACGCCGACCACGACGCGGCCCCGGCGGCGCTGGAGGCGGCCCGGGCGGCCTACGGGGCGCGGAAGAGTGTGTTCGCCGCCGACGCGCTCGCCTGGGCGCTGCACGTCAACGGACGGTCCGCCGAGGCACTGCCGTACGCCCGGGAGGCCCAGCGGCTCGGTACCCGCAGCGCCCTGCTCGCCTACCACCTCGGCGTGATCGAGGCCGCCACCGGCGACCGCGAGCACGCCCGTAGCCACCTGGAGACGGCCCTGACGATCAACCCGCACTTCTCCGTCGCGCACGCGCCCCGGGCCCGGGCGGCCCTGGCGGGCCTCGGCGGGTCCCGATGAGGCGCCTCGGGACCGGGCGACGGTCCGGGGAGCGGTCACAGGTCAGGGACCGGTGGCGTTCCGGGGAGCGGGCGCAGGCCCGGAACCGGTGGCGGTCCGGGGGCCGGTGGTTCGGGGTTCTCGGGGCGGTACTCGTCGGGTCCGTGCTGCTCGGGGCGGCCCCGGCCGGGGCGCACCCGCTGGGGAACTTCACCACCAACCAGTACGCCGGGCTGACCGTCGACGCCGCCGGTACCACCATCGACTATGTCCTTGATCTGGCCGAACTCCCCGCCTACCAGCTCCGCCAGCAACTCTGGCACGACGCGGCCCCCACGGCCGGAGAGGCAGACGCCTACGCCGCCGGGGAGTGCGCCCGGATCGCCGACGCGGTGCGGCTGACAGTCGGGGACCGGCGGGTGCCGGTGGCCGTGACCGCGCGGACGGTCACGTTCCCGGCGGGCACGGCGGGCCTAACCACCCTGCGCCTGGAGTGCCGGCTGCGCGCCGACACACCCGTGACCACGACCACGGAACTCGGGTACTCCGGCGACGCCTACCCCGACCGGATCGGTTGGCGGGAGGTGACCGCCGTCGGCGACGCCGTCACGCTCACCGCGAGCGACGTGCCGGGGGCGAGCCCGAGCAACCGGCTGACCGCATACCCGGAACAGCAGTTGTCCTCGCCCTCCGACATCCGGGCCGCGCACCTCACCGCCACCCCCGGCGGCACCGCCGCCCCGCCAGCGGCCCACACCGCTACCAGCGCCCAGAGTCGGGGCATCGACCGGCTGACGCTGGCGTTCACCGACTTCATCGGACGGCCGAAACTCACCCTCACCATCGGGGTACTCGCCGTGCTCATCGCCCTGGTCCTCGGCGCAGCCCACGCACTGGCCCCCGGGCACGGCAAGACCGTGATGGCCGCCTACCTCGTCGCCCAACGCGGATCCCTGCGCCACGCGGGCGTCATCGCCGCCACGGTCACCCTCACCCACACCGGCGGGGTCATGATCCTCGGCCTCCTGCTGTCCACGACCCTCGCCTTCGCACCACAACGGGTGTACGGCTGGCTCGGCCTGGCCAGCGGCGTACTCCTCGCCGCCGTCGGCACGGTACTGCTGTACCGGGCCTGGCGCGGGCACGGGTTCGCCCACGGCCACCACCACGGACCCGGCGGCCACACCCACGGCCCGGACGGGCACCACCACGGGCACGACGGGCACACCCACGGGCCAGGCGGGCACGACCACCCGGCCGGGCACACCCACGGGTCGGACGGGCACCACCACGGGCCGCCGGACACGCACGGCCACCGGTCGGAACTGGTCGGGGCGCACGCGGCCGGCGCGTCCACACAGGTCGAGGCCTCCCACCATCACGCTCACGGCCACTCCCCCGCACGTATCGGGGGCCACGATGCGGAGCACGGCCACGACGACGTTCGTGCCCACGCAGCGCACGACCATCACCACGACCACGAGTCAGGCCCCCGTGCGCGGTCGGCGCTGAGCCTGTTCACCGTCACCGCGATGGGCTTCGCCGGCGGCCTCGTGCCCAGCCCGTCGGCCGTCGTCGTGCTCCTCGGCGCGATCGCCCTGGGCCGCACCTGGTTCGGCGTCATCCTCGTCCTCGGCTACGGCCTGGGCATGGCCGCCACCCTCGTCGGCATCGGCTTCCTCCTCGCCCGCTGGCGTCACCGCCTCGAACCCCGCCTCACCGGCCGCACCGGAACCCTCGTGCGCCGGTTCGCCCCGCTGGCGACCTCCGGCCTCGTGGTCGTCGTCGGCCTGTGCGTCGCGGCCCGGGCAGTTGTGAGTCTGTGAACCCGACGCGACGCGCGGGGATTCCTGCACCATTCTCCGGGCACCAGTCCGGTAGCGCGTCGGCAACGAATCAGAGGGGGAACGCAACCGACCGTCCGCAGGCAACCCAGGAGTTCTGATGGTTCACGTGGTGCGCACCTTCCTCGTCGACAGGCCCGTCGATGTCGTCGTGGCCTATCTCGCCGACTTCTCCCACGCCCCCGAGTGGGATCCCGGCACGGTCCGCTGCACCCCGACGAGCGCCGGGCCCGTCCAGGTCGGGTCCACCTGGACGAACGTGTCCAAGGTCCTCGGCAGGGAAACCGAACTGAGTTACCGTCTGCAGCGCCTGGACCCCGGCCGGGTGACGTTGGTGGGTACGAACAAGACCGCCACGTCCACCGACGACATCACCGTCAAACCGGCACCCGGCGGCGCCGAGGTCACCTACAGCGCGACGATAGAACTGCACGGACTCGCCAAACTCGCCGCGCCCATCATGAAACTGGAGTTCGAACGACTCGGCAACCTCACAGAGAAGAAGATCCAGGCCACGATCGCCCGACTGTAGACCGGGGCGGCGCCATGGGTACGACCGTTCCGGTGACGGGCACATCCGGGTTCATCGGCTCGCACCCGGCCGCCGAGCTGGGGGCGAGCGGGCACACTGTGCGCGATGACCCGGCATCTCGCGGGTCGGGCGGTCCCCACGCCCCGGACGGATCCAGGTTCTGTCCGGTGTTTACCCGACAGGTGCCCACGTTCCGGAAACCGCTGTCCTGTGATCGGATCGAGGCACAGCCCGGGCCGCGTAGCCAGCGCGGGTTCCGCGCCCAGGACCGTCCGGGGCGGTGACGGAAGGCGGGCCCCTGGTGATCCCCTGGATATTGCTCGGCATCGTCCTCGCGGCGCCGTTCGTCTACGGCATCACCCGGGAGACAAGGACGTTCCGACGCGCGTTGCGGGCACAACGGGCGGTGGTCGCGCTGTCCGCCGCCCCTGGCTGGCAAGCCGCCGAGAACCCACTCGCGGGAGAGTACGGCCTGTTCACGTTCTTGAGCGACGTACACGCCGTGAGCACTCCGACGGCGTCGGGGGTGGTCGACGGCCACACGGTCATCGTGACGATGTTCCGGCGGATCGAACAACTACGGGGCACCTACTGGCTGGCCGTGTACGTGCATCTCCCCCACGTCTGCAGGACGTTCCGGACGGCGCGCGCCCGGCGGCGTTCCGACCCCCGTGACGAGTACGTCCCGCTGGCCGACGACCTGTCGGAGGTGGTCTTTCGCTGGCTGGAGTCGGATCTGCCCGCGAGCCTGTCCAGGCTCGGCTATCCGGCGGTGTGGGTCAAAGGCGACAAGGTCTGCTTCCTGTACGACCTGCCCGAACTCGATTCACTCCCCGACCTGGTCGCAGGCCTGGTCGCGACGGTACCGGCCGTCACCGAACTGGCCGGGCGCCCCGAGCCCGACGAGGACTGACCTGGCCGGTACGCCTGCGTCTCCACGGCGGGAGGGCCCCACCGGGGCGGGGCCCTCCCGCGCGGCGATGTGCACACGCGGCCGGGCGCCCGATCCCCTGTCACCGCCGCAGCGGTCTTCCTCGCGTACCCGCTCAGATCGGTCAGCGGCGCACCCGGTAGCGCAGGTGGAGCACCCGGTGGCCCTGAACGACGACGTCCGGGCCTTCCAGCAGGTGCTGCGCGTCGACGGAGCCGAAGTAGCGCTTGCCGGACCCGAGCACGACGGGGGCGACGTCCATGCGTACCTCGTCGACCCAGCCCGCCGCGAGCGCCTGGCCGCCGACGTCGCCAGCGGCGAACTCGATGGTGCGGTCACCCGCGAGCTCCCGCGCCCTGGCCACGGCCGCCTCGATGCCGTCGACGAAGTGGAACGGCGCCCGGAGGTCCCAGCCCTCGGGCGCACCACGGTGACTCACCACGACCACATGGTCGATCCCACTCGGAGGCGTCCCATCCCAGCCGTCGGTGATGTCGAAGGCGTGCCGGCCGGCGATGGTCACCCCGATCTCGTCCCAGTACGGCCGGACGTAGTCGAACGAGGCCTGCGACACCTTCAGAACGCCACTGTCGTCCAACGGCACGTCACCGCTGACCAGCCACTCGAAGATCGGACCGGGATCGTCGTTCTCAGCGGCGATGAAACCATCCACCGAGACCGACGCGTTCATGACCACTTTCCCCATGATTCCTCCTCTGTCTGGAGTCCCCAGTCTCGTGCGGCGTGAGGAGTCGCTCTTGTACGGAATCAATCGGCTGGGAGCGGCCAGCCGTCCAGGACGTGGTCAGGGTGATCGCGCAGGAATCGCCGCCGGACCTCGGCGTACCGGGTCGGCGTGAGCCCGGTGAACTCCCGGAACTCGCGCACGAAGTGGGCCTGGTCGAAGTAGCCCGCGCCCGCGGCGACGTCTCCCCAGTCGATCGGTGCGGCGACGTCGAGCGCCAACACGGTGGAGCTGAAGCGGTAGCCGCGAGCCAGCCGTTTCGGCGTGACACCGACGACGGCCTTGAACCGCTTCGCCAGATAGGTGCTGCTGGCGCGGGCCGCCATGCCGATGTCGCTGATCGGCACTGTCCCGCCTGTCGCCGCGACGGCGCCGCTCATGTGGCGGACCAGGTCGAGACCGTCGATCACCCGCAGCCTTCGCACGAGCTCCTCCTCGAGCAGCATCAGCATGTCGTGCGGTGCGTCCGCCGAGGTCAGTCGGTGTCGCAACGCGGCGACAGCGGGCTGGCCCCAGATCCGCCCCACCGTCGCAGGTCGGTCGGACAACTCGAACGCGGGCATCGGAAGGAACGGTGCCAGGCCCCACGGCCTGAAGTGCACTCCGACGGACCGGGTCGGGATCGGATAGCCGAACTCCCACGCACGCGTGGGCGTGGCTACCGCGCAGCCGTCGGCGTACTCCACCGCGTCCACGTCGGTGCCCGCGCGGAGGAGGAACGGCGCCCCGAGGTTGACGATGAGCAGTGGCGCGGGCGCCGCCGGCAGCAGCAACCTGGAGTACGGCGGGACGCCCTCCAGGTAGTAGAGGTCGTCGATCAGCCCGTCCAGCGGCGGGCCGGGCACCCTGGACACATACTCCACGCCGCCATTATCGCCGGCCGCCGGTCCGCCCGTCCGGCATACGCGCCGCCGCCAGCGACGAGCCGGCGCCGGACCGGGCCGAAGGCCCACGCGCGGAGCAGGGTTCTCAGGGTGACATCCGCACTCCTGCGAATGTCACCCTGAGGCCAGGCGGGCCGGTCAGTCCCACCGTCGGGTTTCGTGGGCTCAGCCTGCGATGCTGAACTCTCCCCCCGCGGCGATGAGCGAGACGCTGCTGAGCACGGTCAGGGGCCCGGTGACCACGGTCCGGTTGCTCGTGGAGCCGTCGCCGAGCTGACCCGAGGCGTTGTATCCGACGCTGCGGACCCGGCCGTCGCGGGTCAGGACCAGGCTGTGGTGGCTGCCCGCGGCGATCGAGCGGACGTTGGTGACGGTGTCGAGGACGATGGCGGTGGGACGGTTGGTGGTGGTGCCGTCGCCCAGTTGGCCGAAGTTGTTGTAGCCCCAGGTCTTGACCGTGCCGTCGCCCAGAAGTGCCAAGCTGTGGTTGGACCCGGCGACGATGTCGCGGACGTTGGTGACCCCGTCCACGGTGACCGGTGTGGTGCGCTGGGTGGCGGTGTTGTCGCCGAGCTCGCCGTTGGCGTTGTAGCCCCAGGACCGCACGGTGCCGTCCCCGAGTCTGGCCAGGCTGTGGCTGGCGCCGCCGGCGATGCCCCGGATGTTGGTCAGGCCGGTGACGGTCACGGGCGTCGAGCGGTTGGTGACGCTGCCGTCGCCGAGTTGGCCGTTGGCGTTGTAGCCCCAGGTCTTGACGGTGCCGTCGGCCAGCAGCGCGAGGCTGTGGTGGTTGCCGGCGGCGACGGCCACGACGTTGGTGAGCCCGGCGACGGTCACCGGGTTGTACCGGTTGGTCAGCGTGTTGTCGCCGAGTTGGCCGTACCCGTTGTAGCCCCACGCCCGCAGTGTGCCGTCGGACAGCAGTGCCAGGCTGTGCTGCACGCCGGCGGCGACGGCGACCACGTCGGTGAGGTTCTGGACGGTGCCGGGGACGGAGTAGGCGGCCGAGGCGCCGTTGCCGAGTTGGCCCTCGGCGTTGCGTCCCCAGCTCTCGACGGTGCCGTTGGTGAGCAGCGCCAGCGAGTGGTAGAAGCCGGCGGCGACGGCGGACACGTCCCCACCGGTGAGCCCGGCCACCGTGGCCGGGGTCAGGCGGGTGGCGGTGCCGCTGGTGTCGCCCAGTTGCAGGTTGGCGTTGTTGCCCCAGGCCTTGACGCGGCCCTCCTGCGCGGCGGCGCCGGTGGCGGAGAACGCCAGGGTGCCCACCGTGGCCAGGAGCGCCACCAGACCTGTGATCAGGGGCCGTCGGTGCACGTTCGAATCCATAGAGTTCGCCTCTCGGATCGGGGCGTGCGAGTCTCCCGTGACACAGACCAGCATCACCCAAAGTAACTGTGTGTATGCGTATCGTAAACTTCGGCCCGTCCCATAATGGGTGAACACCAAATTCACCCTCAGGCGCTCGCCGGTTCAGGCAGGCGCGCCCATCCAGTGCCCTCCGCCGAGAGGAAGTCCGGCACGCCCGGGTCGCCGGCCGCAGCACGGGCCGTCAGGTGTGATGCTGGGGGCATGAAGATCCAAGACATCATCGACAGCGTCGGAGCGATGGACGGGGTCCTGGTCCTCACGCCGCGACCGGGCGACGGCTCCCCCGAGATCTCCTGGGGCGACACGTTCTTCTACTACGCGCCCGACGGTGTCGTCCCGAGGACGCAGCCGTTCGCCACCATCGTGACGAAGGACTACCCCGGCGACGACACGTCGCGGCTCGACCGGCCGGACGTCTTCCGCCTGAACGTCGCCGCCGGAACGGAGGAGTTCGACCGGTGGACCAGGTCGGGACCCACGGATCCGGGCACCGCCGACGTGATCATCCCGCACCCGGTGTACGGCGGCCTGCACTGGCTCGCCGTCGTCAACCCGGGCCCGGATACGGCCGCGGCGGTCGGCGAACTCCTCCGCGAGGCCCATCGGCGCGCCCGCGAACGGTTCCAGCGGCACACGAACCGCGGCCACGCCGACGCGCAGGACGGCCAGGCCGGCTGACTGGGGCCCTTTTCGCCCTGAACCGGCCTGCTCCGGCTTCCCTGAAGTGGGAGCGTGCCTGGTCAGGGCATGGGAATCAGAGGGGCTTCAAGTGGTAGGCCGCATGCCGGTAGGGCTCGTTGTAGCCCGTCATCACGTACTGGGCGAGCTCCAGGTGCTGCTCGTCGAGTACGTCGAGTAGCGCGGCTGATGCCCGGTCGAAGCGATGCAGCAGCATCCCGGTGGACAGTTCGCGTCCGGCGAGTACTCCGCCGAGGTTGAGCGCACGGCCGGCCTCCGGGGTCTCCCAGCGCGGGTCGAGGCTCCAGTGTCTGCGGCCGGCGCGGGCTTCGGTGAGTACGGCCAGGTTGATCTCGTGCCACATCAGGACGTGCGCGAGCAGGTCGTGCAGGGATTCGCAGGGGTCGGTGCCCGCCATCGCGTACGGGGCGTGCGGGTCCGGGTGCGCGTCGAGGGTGTCCAGGAGCAGCGCACGGTCCGCGGTGAGCCGGCTCACCGCTTCGGCGAGGGGAAGGGTCGTCATGCGGGCGACGCTACGTCCGCCCGGGGGCGCCGGGCCAAAGCCTGCCGAACTCCGGCAGGCTTACCGGCGGAGCACCTCCAGGAGGTCGGCGCCGAGCCCGGCGATGTCCGTGTCGTTGAGTGCGTAGCGGAGGAAATGCCCGGCCCGTTCGGTCCGGACCAGCCCGGCGGAGCGCAGCGCCGACAGATGTTTGGTCACGGCCGGTTCGGCCATGCCCCACAGCAGTGCGATCTCCCGCGCGGACCTCGGTTCGACGGCGATGGCCCGGCAGATCTCCAGCCGGGCCGGGTGGGCCAGCGCGGTGAGCCTGCGCAGGGTGGCCCGGCTGTCGGCCGCGGCCGGAGGTGCCGGGACCGGATAGTGCAGCACGACGGGCCGTCCCGGCTCGTCCGCGACGTAGACATGCGGCCCGCCGAGCACGGTGGGCAGCAGGACCAGGCCCCTGCCCGCGGCCACGAGGCGCTTGTTCTGGATCTTGTCGATCACCAGGCGGGTCCCGTCCACTGTGATCGTCGGCGACAACTCGGCGACCCCGCGCCAGCCGCGCTCCGCCGCGCGGTCGGCCTCGGCGGCGAGCAGCTGGCCGACCCGGTCCCACTGGTCGGCGAAGAAGCCGTTCCAGCAGGCCGCCAGCAGCCCGACCAACCGACCCCGCGCGGTCTCGGGCTCGTCGAGGACCAACCGGACCAGCGCCTGGGTCGCCGAACCACGGGCCCGGGCCAGTCCGAGTACCCCGACCGGGCCGACCACGGGACGGCCGTTGGCCCGGGCCAGTGGGCGCAGTACGGCAGCGGTGAACTCCGCGGCGGGCAGGCGCACGAGGCCGTCGAGCTGCTCGTCCCACGTACTGCCCGGAAGCAGCGTCGGGTCGGCCAGGAAGGTGGCCCGCACGGCCCTGACCAGGAACGACCAGTCGACGAGCTCTCCGCGCAGCCCGTGGGGCGCTTCCGTCCCGGGCCGGTGGTGGTCGGAGACCATGGCGTGCCAGGCCCAACCCAGCTCGACCAGTGGCGAGACCACGTACCGGGGCGGCCCGGCCAGTCCGGCCAGGTCCAGCGACATCACCATCTCCGCACGCTACCGCGGGGGCCGACAGACCAACGGCACCCCCACTGGCGGTCCGCGACGACACGGTGCGGGCCGAGCGCACGGGGGCGGCGGGGTGCGGAGTCGGGGTCGGCGACGTGCGGCAGGCCCGGTGCTCGACACTGTGACGATGAGTAGTCAAACCTCCCAGGTTCGGCGGGTGCTGTCGCGGACGGAGAGCTGGTTCATCCGACAGGGCATACCCCAGCTGATCACGGGGTACGGCTTCCGCCAGGTCGTCTCCCGCATGGTGCCCTACCTGGTGTTCACCGCCCTGCTGTGGCTGGACATGTTCACCGGGTTCGGCCCGGCGCAGGTGCTTCCCGTGGCCGCCGTCGGGGCGGCGGCCACCTGGGCGTGGCTGACCCGGCTGGGCACTCGGCCGCCGCCGCGACTACCGACAGGCACCGCCGTCGGGGTACTCCTCGCGCACGTGTTCGGGCCTCCCGTCGTCGCCGTGGGCATGGCCGCCCTCGGATGGCTCGACTTCCACCTCAGCGTGCACGGCCTCGTCGAGGTCGTACTGGACGACCCGGACGACCTCGACCCCGGTCGCCTGCTCGGCATCATCGCGGAGGTGGTGGGCCTGTGGATCGCCGTGGACATCGTTCTCGTCGCCCTGGGGTACCTGGTCACGGCCAACGGACTGGTCGCGCTGTCCGTCCGGGCACTGGGACACGCCGCCACGGACCTGCGGCACAGCGCCCGGCTCCAGGGCCGCGCCCTGCCGGTGCTGCTGTTCGTGACGCTGTTCCTGTTCTTCACCGGCGAGCTGTGGCAGTTGTGCAACCGGCTGCCCTGGATCCGGATCCTCGTCCTGGTCACGGTGCTGGCCGCCATCTCGGTGCTGGCGGTGGCGACCCGGCTGCGCGTCGAACTGGGTCGGATCGAGCGCGACATGAGCCCGGCGGACATCCTGGCCGCCTGCGCGGGCACGCCGCTGGCCCGGCTCGCCCCGCGGGTGGCGTCCCGTGCCGTGGGAGCGGCGCTGCGACCACGCCAGCAGGCCAATCTGCTGTTCGCGCTCGCGATCCGCCAGCTCATCCAGGGCGCCGTCGTCGGGCTCGGGCTGTACTGCCTGTTCACGCTGCTCGGTTGGCTCGTGTTGTACCCGTCGCTGGCGCGGCAGTGGATCGGAGCCCCGATCGAGTACTCGACGGTGTTCCCGGACCAGCCCGCCGCCATGTTCCGCCTCGCCGTGCTCCTGGCCGGCTTCGGCGGCATGTACTACGTCGTGCACTCGATGAACAACGCGGACACCCGGGAGGAGTTCTTCGCTCCCACCATCGCCGAGTTGGAGAGCGTGCTGGCCGTGCACGCGGCCTACGACGCCCTCGATCCGCAGACCCCCGACCGGCCCGCACCGAACGGCCACCCGTAGCCGGCCCGCGCGGCCGGCGGACGCGGGGAGGGTCGTCACCGGGGCGCGACCCTCGGGGTCCGGGTCTTCGGGCGGGCCACGATGGGTACGACGTCCCTGCACGCGGTCGTCTCGCTGGACGGCTACATCGCCGACGAGAACGACGGGGTGGGCCCGCTGCACGACTGGTACTTCAACGGCGACCAGCCCCTGGTCACCGGGGAGCACCCCGAGGTGCACGGCGCCGGGTTCCGGGTCTCGGAGCCCTCGGCCGGCTACGTGCGCGACCTGTGGTCACGGCTGCGGGTGATCGTGATCGGCCGGCGCCAGTTCGACCTGACCAATGGCTGGGAGGGCCACCCGCCGGCCGGCGAGCACGTCGTGGTGGTCTCGCACCGGCCCCGTCCGGCCGACTGGCACCCGGAGGCCTCCTACCACTTCGTCACCTCGGTGACCGAGGGCATCGCCCGGGCGCGGGAACTGGCCGGCGACGGCGAGATCGCGGTGGCCGCGGGCGACGTCGGCGGGCAGGCGCTGGCGGCGGGCCGGATCGACCACGTGTCGATGGACGTCGTGCCGGTCGTCTTCGGCCGGGGCCGGCGGTACTTCGGCACCCTCGCCGACGCCGGGCTGCTGCTCGCCGACCCCGACGTGGTGCTCCAGGGCCACGGCGTGCTGCACCTGCGCTACCCGGTGCGCCGGGACCGGTAGCCGCCTGCCCGGTCAGACCTCCCGGAGCAGGCACAACGGGTGGCCGTCCGGGTCGGCGTACACCCGCCATCGAAGATCTTTTGATCGAGCGGGAACAGGCACCCCACCCGCCGGTGCTGATCTTGTGTGGATGGCACGGTCCCCCGGCGGACAGAGCGTCGGGCACACACAGCTTCGGCGCGCCTCGGCGACCTGCGACGTTTGCGGCTCCGCCCCGCGGGTAAGGATCGGTGCGCGGCGCAGCGGTCACCTGCAGCGCTCGCTCCGGGGCCGGACCGCCAGGCCAGGCACAGGTCCGGCCCCGGCCACCCCGGCCCCATCAGCTGGCCGTCTCCTCGGAGACGTTGGACTGATTGCGGGAACACGTCGACCAGCGCCGCCCATCCCCTTGGGGCGGGCGGCGCTGGTGCGTCTCAGGCCCGGTTCCTGTCACGCCGTGACCTCAGCGGCGTAGGCGTCGACGAAGGTGATCGAGGCCAGTCAGGGAAGCAGGATGACATCTGACGCCTTTCACGTCACCCCGTCCACGCCGCGTGGTGGGCCGGTCAGGGGGTGCGTCGGGTGACGCGGACGTCGTCGATCCCGGCTTCCACCAGGCTGCCGCCGGCCGCGTCGGCGGCTTCGACGGAGATCCTGATCGTCCTGCCCGCCAGAGACGTAAGGTCGACGGTCGCCGTGGTCCACTGCGCCCCGGTGTCGTTGGAGCCGGTCTTCTTCTCGAACAGCACCGTCGCGCCATCGGAGGTGATCGCGCTGACGCGCAGGTAGTCCGCGCCGGCCGAGTTCGCCAAATGCCCCAGGTACCACGACAGTGTGAGGGTGAGCTTGCCGTCGGCGGGCAACGCGATCTGCCCGGACAGGGCGCTGGTAACGCCGCCGTCGAGGTCGTTGTCGCCGACCGAGGCGCCCGCCGCCGCGCCGGTGACCAGCGCGCGGGTTCCGCTGGTGGTGTTGCCCCGCTGCATGGTCAACGAGTTGTAGCTCGTGGCCTGGGGTGTGGCGACCTCGAACCGGCCGGACGTCGCGGTGTCGGTCCGGTTGGGGTTGACGGTCCAGCCACCGGACTCGAAGTCGGAGGAGTAGACGGTGGTCTCGGAGCCACCCGCCTTGGTGGTGACGGTCAGCGGGCCGCTGGACGCCGAGACGTTCCCGGCGGCGTCTGTGGCCTTGACGCTGAACGTGTAGCTCGTTGACGGGTTGAGTCCGCTGATCGTCGCGGTGGTGTTCGTGACCGTCGCCGCGAGTGTGGTGCCGTTGAAGACCTGGTAGCCGGTCACGCCCACGTTGTCGGTGGAGGCGTTCCACTCCAGCGACACACTGGTGGCGGTGACGTTGGACGAACGAACCGAGGTCGGCACGGTGGGGGCCTGCGTGTCCCCGGGCATGCCCCCGGTGTGGAGGGTGAGGCCCCACTTGCTGAGCGCCTCGCCGACCGGTTGGAACAGGGACTGGTCGTCCGCGCCTCCCGGCGAGCAGGAGGCGTAGCCGCCGGAGTGCAGGCCGACCGCGCGGGTCCCCGCGAGCCAGGCACCACCGGAGTCGCCTGCGAGGGAACAGGCGGTGGTGTGGGCGATCCCCTCCAGAGTCGCGGTGGTGTAGACGACGGTCTGGTTGACCGCGGTCACCTTGCCGCACTGCCAGCCGCTGGCGAGGCCCGCGTGGCACACGGCCTGGTTGACCATCGGCTCGGTCGCACCGGTGACGGTCACGGCGGGGCCGCCGTACGTGTTGACTGAGGCCGAGAGCCGCCACGCCGCCTCGGTGACGGCGACGACTCCCATGTCTCCTTCACGACCGAACACGCTGCGTGTGCCGCCCACGTTGGAGGTGCCGATCCGGTCCTGCTGGTTGTCGGCGCCCCAGGCGGGTTGGTTCGCGTCGTTCGTACAGTGGCCCGCGGTCAGGAAGTGGCGGCCCCCGCCGCTGTCCGTGGCAGGGAAGCCCACCGAGCAGTTGGCCTCGGCGCCCGGGAGCCACCGACCGCCGGGGCGGACGTCACCGCTCTGGGGACCGGGCCGCTCCTTCACCGGGAGGATCCGGACGCCGTCGCCGAGTCGGCGGAGCTCTCCCGTGGCGGCGTCGCTCGCCGTGTCTCCGGCGGACGCGAGCACGCGGACCACCACGGTGTCGGTGACCGGGTCGACTCCCCACCCGGTCACTGTCAGAGCACCCCGCGAGGCGAGGCGGGCGACTTCGGCGCTCAGCCGCCCCAGTTCGGCACGGTCGCGGAGAACCCTGACCGGGGTCGCGCCGGTCGCGCCCACCTGCGCGGCGGCCTGCTCGTCGACGACGGCGACCATGAGCCTGCCTGTGCGTTCGTCGAGCCAGTGGCCGGGGCTCTGCTCCCGGACCCTCGCCGACAGGGTTCGGGCGACCGTCTCGGCCGCGCCTTGCGCGAGAAGTCGGTTGACGGCGGCGTCCCGGCTGATGCCGAGGTCCCTGGACAGGGCGTCGATCATCCCCGTGGGCGGGGAGTCCGGTGGCGGGGCGGGGGTCGCGGCGGCGACGTGGCTCGCTGTCACCGCGCCCAGGGTGAGGGCGACCGCGCCGATCATCGCGGTGAGGACACGTGTGCGCATGGCTGTCTCCTGTTGCTGTGAGGGGGAAGGGAACGGGGTCCCGGAGGGACGGGACCCCGTCGACGGTGGGCCGGTCAGGGGGCGCGTCGGGTGACGCGGACGTCGTCGACCCCGGCTTCCACCAGGCTGCCGCCGGCGACATCGGCGGCTTCGACGGAGATCCTGATCGTCCTGCCCGCCAGCGAGCTCAGGTCGACGGTCGCCGTCGTCCACTGCGCCGCCGTGTCGCTGGAACCGGTCTTCCTCTCGAACAGCACCGTCGCCCCGTCGGAGGTGATCGCCCGGACCCGGAGATAGTCCGCGCCCGCCGAGTTCGCCAAATGCCCCAGGTACCACGACAACGAAAGGGTGAGCTTGCCGTCGGCGGGCAACGCGATCTGCCCGGACAGGGCGCTGGTCACACCGCCGTCGAGGTCGTTGTCGCCGACCGAGGCGCCCGCCGCCGCGCCGGTGACCAGCGCGCGGGTGCCACTGGTGGTGTTGCCCCGCTGCATGGTCAACGAGTTGTAGTTCGTGGCCTGGGGCGCGGCGACCTCGAACCGGCCGGACGTCGCCGTGTCGGTGCCATTGGGGTTGACGGTCCAACCCCCGGACTCGAAGTCGGAGAAGTACACGGTCGTCTCGGAACCACCCGCCTTGGTGGTGACGGTCAGCGGACTGCTGGACGCCGAGACGTTCCCGGCCGCGTCGACGGCCTTGACGCTGAACGTGTAACTCGTCAACGGGGCCAGTCCGCTGATCGTCGCCGCCGTGGTCGTGACCGTCGCCGCGAGCGTGGTGCCGTTGAAGACCTGGTAGCCCGTCACGCCCACGTTGTCGGTGGAGGCGTTCCACTCCAGCGACACACTCGTGGCCGTGACACCGGACGCCCGGACCGACGCCGGCACGGTGGGGGCCTGCGTGTCCCCCGACGTACCCCCGGAGACCGCCGCGAGGGCGTTGGCGATGCCTTCACCGAAGTGCGAGTTCCTGGCGGCCGTCCCGGTGCACCTGCTGTCGCCGGACGGGCACGGGGTGTCGACGGCCTGCTTCAGCAGGAGTGCGCGCAGCTGGTCGACGGTGGCCTGCGGGTTCGCCGACGCCAGCAGCGCCATGACGCCGGCCGCGTGCGGCGACGAGGCCGACGTGCCGTTGAAGGTGGTGTACCCACCGCCCATGGCCGTTGTGTTGATCATGGCGGAGCCCTCGCCGCCGGGAGCGGTCACCTCGACGGTGTTGAGCCCGTAGTTGGAGTACGAGGCCAGCTTCTTGTCGACGGTGTCCGCGGTGACCGAGATGGCGTTCGGGAGATCGCCCGGCAGGAAGAGACCCGGCTCGGTGTCGAGGTTGGTCGCGTAGTTTCCCGCGGCGGCGACCGTGACGCTGCCCTTGCCCTTGGCGTAGTCGACGGCCCGCTCGACCCCTTCGATCACCGCGGCCTGGTCGAGGTTGTTCGGGTCGTTGAACGTCACCGGGTCGACGTAGTAGCTGTGGTTGGTGACCCGGAAGCCATGGTCGGCCGACCACATCAGACCGCAGACCACGTTCTCCGGGTACATGTATCCTTCGGGCTCCATGACCTTGACCGACGCGATTCTCACGTTGGGCGCGACGCCGACGACCCCCTTGCCGTTCCTGGCGGCGGCGATGATGCCCGCGACCGACGTGCCGTGCCCCGCGGCGGGTGCGCCGTTGTCCGGCTCCCAGGCGCCCGGCGTGGTGTTGGGCTTGCCGTAGAGACAGGACACCGAGTTCGCGGAGTCGAAGTTGTCCCGCAGGTCCTCGTGTGTTCCCTGAACGCCGGTGTCGAGGATCCCGACGGTCACCGACCTGCTGCCGGGGTTGATCGCCCAGGCCTGGTCCGCGCCCATCTGCTGCATGTTCCAGTCGACCGGCTCGGCGGGCGCGGCGATGGCGGCGCCGAGCTCCCGTTCGAGGACCCGGCGGGCCGCCGAGTCGCGGCCGGTGGTCGTGGCCAGCGTGCCCGGGGTCGGCACGTCGTAGCCGCCGCGCGTGTCGCCGACCTTCTGCACCCCGGCGACCTTGCGCATCCTGGTCGCGAAGTCGTAGGCGCCGGAATGGGCGAGGATCACGCCGATCTGGTTGTAACTGGTACGAACCTGGCCGCCGTTGGCGGTGATCGCCGGGGTCACGGCGTCGACGGATCCAGGGCTGGTGAGCACGAGGTAGGCGCGTACGCTCGCCGCGGCGCGGGCGGCCGTGGCAGGGCCGGTCGGGGGTGCCGCGAACGACACCTGAGAAGTCAGGGCGATGACGGAGACGGCGACCGCGAGTACTGCTGCCGCTCTCGGTCGGGAGCGGGACGGACGTCGGATCATGACGGTCCTCCTGGTGAGATATCGATGCGTGCGGCTTCCGACGGTCCTCGATCCACGAAGGGCCTTCAAGCCGTGGCGCCACCCAGAAAAAGCACGTCCGCACGCAGAAAATCCAGCTCCTGACCTGGTCAGCAGCCTTCGGCGCATGATTGTTGTCGATCCCGTTTCGCGCCTACAATGTGCCGATGAACGGCGCCCCAGAGGGGACCGCGCCGGCACCTGGTCACGGTGACGGTGACCGGTCCGAGCGCGGCCGGACCGAGAAGATGGTCACCGACCTGATCGGCGCCGCGCCGTCGGTGGTGCTGATCGAAGGGGAGCTGGGGGTCGGCAAGTCCCACCTGCTGCGAAGACTCCGGACATCCACCACCGCGCGGGGGCGGCTCACCCTGTCGGCGGCGTGCGCACCCTTCGCCAGCGGACTCGGCCCGGTACTGGAGGCGGCGCTGAGCCACCCGCGCCTGCCGCCCCGCCCCAACCCCGTGCTGGGCGCCCTGGCTCCGCGACTACCCGAACTGGCCGATCGGCTACCCCCCGCGCTCCCACCTCTGCCGGATCCGCGCGCCGACCTCGCCCGCTGTTTCCGCGCCCTGCGGGAGCTGTTCTCGTTTCCGGCGCCCATGGTGCTGATGCTGGACGACCTCCAGTGGTGCGACGCCGCCACCCGGGCGTTCCTGCGCTACCTGTGCACGCACCGGCTACCCGCGTTGGCGATCGTGTTGGCGTACCGTCCCCACGCCGATCTGCCCCCGTTGACCCAACTGGCCGAGCCGGGCTTCCCCGTGGAGCACGTCCGGCTCGGCCCGCTCCGCGACACGGAAGCCGTCGCCCTGGCCGAGAAGCTCCACGGTCGGGGGCCGCTACCTCCGGGGTTGCGCCGCGCGCTGTCGCTGGCGGAGGGGCTGCCCCACGCGATCACCGCGCTGGTTCGAGACTTCGGTCGCGCCGCAGGTGGCGACCCAGGTGCGGGCACGCGGTCGGCCGCGGTCGCGATACCCAAGGCCCTGCGCGACGTCCACACCGAGTGGTTCCGGCTCTGCGGCAAGGAGGCGCGCACCCTGCTGCACGCCGCGGCGGTCTGCGAAAAGGCGGTCACCGAGGACGAGTTGCGCGTGCTGTCCGGACTGACGCCGACCGCGGTCAGCGACGCCATGGCCGAAGCCGTCGCGACCGGGGTTCTGCGCGAGGCGTCGCCGAATCACTTCCGCTGGAGCCGGGAGGCGGCGCGCCGCGTCGTGCACGAGTCGACCTCGCCCGCCACGAGGCGTCGGCTGCACCACACAGCCGCGGCGCTGCGGCCCCGCGACGCCGTGTTCACGGCGCACCACCTGTACCAGGCGGGCGACCTCGACCGCTGGCGTGACCACAGCGAACACCACGCCGACGCCGCGATCGGGTCCGGTGACTGGAGCACGGCGGTGCACCTGCTGCGCGCCCTGCTGTTCAACGCCGACCTCACCGACTCCGACCGGGTGCGGTTCGCGACGGTCCTCAGCCGGGCGGCGTTCGACGGGCTGGACTGCGAACAGATCGTCGTCACCGTGCGCGAGATCCTCTCGGAGGTGCCGCTGCCCGACGCGACGCGGGGCGAGCTGCGCAACAATCTGGGAATCCTGCTCCTGAGCCAGTTCGGCGACCACGAGGGCGGGTACCGGGAACTCGAGACCGCGGTCGGTGAACTCCGTGACAGCGACCCACCACTGGCGCTGAAGGTGATGTCCTCGCTCGCACTCCCCTATTCCGGCCAGCGGCACGTCGACACCCACCTCGGCTGGCTCGGCCGGGTCGAGGCCGGGCTCACCGCAGGTCCGCTCCCCGACCCGCTGACCGAGGCCACCATCCAGGTCAACCGGCTCACCGCCCTGATGACGGTCGGCGCCCCCGAGGCGTGGGCCGCGGCGGAGGTCGTCAGCCGCGACACGGACGACCCCGAGTTGGCCCGACAGCGGATGCGGGGCTGCCTGAATCTCGCAGACGGGGCGAGCTGGCTCGGACACTACGCGGCGGCGCAGGGCTTCCTCGTCCGAGGCCGGGACTGGTCCGCCCAGCTCGGAGCCGACTACCTCGCCGAACAGCTCCGGGTCACGGCGGTGCGGCTGAACTGGCTGCGCGGCGACTGGTCGACCCTGCGGGCGTCGGCGGAACAGCTCGTCGGGCGCTACCACGCGCTGCCGCGGGTCGCCTCCGAGTGCCGCCTCATCGCCGGCGCCCTCGCCTTCGAGCACGGGGACAGCCAGGCCGCCGTCAGCCTGCTCAGCGGTGTGGGCGCGGCCCGGGCTCGGGAAACGGCCGCACCGCCGGTCCGAGCCACGACCGGGGCGTTGCTGGCCCGCCACCACTACCACCGCGGCGCCAGGACGACGGCGACGCGGGAACTCGACAGCGCGTTGCGGATCATCCACCAGACCGGCCTGTGGGTATGGGCCAGCGAGCTCATGCCGATCGCCGTCGAGGTACTGCACGGCCTGGACCGCGGCACGGAGGTCGCAGCCCTCCTGCGGACGATGGAGCACGGCCTCGACGGCCGGGACGCCCCCGCCGCGACCGCGGGCCTGACGCTCGGCAAAGCCATGGACCTCGACCTGGGCGGCGGCAGAGCTCCCGACGTGGTCGCGGCCTACGACAACGCCCTGGCCTCGTTCACGGACCTGGGCCGCCCCTACTGGACGGCGACTACCCATGTGTGGCGCGACCGATTCGTGCACACCGAACTCCACCAGGAGACCGACGACCTCGAACGAGCCATCGAGATCTTCGAGGTACTCGGGGCGACCGCCGCCGGGAACGGCGCCAGGCGTTCCCTGCACAGCCGACAACCCAAGCGCCGCGGCAGGCCGAGCTACGGCCCCGCGCTGTCCCCCCGCGAGGCGCAGGTCGCCCACCTCGCCTCGGCGGGCCGCACCAATGCCCAGATCGCCGCGCGCCTGGGTCTGTCGGTCCGAACCGTCGAACAGCACATCGCGAAGGCGATGCGCAAGACCGGCGCCACCTCCCGGCACGAACTGACGTCGTGACGCCTCCCGTCGGAGCTCGTCGGCCGCGGGCCGCCACGGCACGAAGTCCCGGCCCTGTTCAGACCCAGCGCCGGATCTGGAAGTACAGGTTGAGGGGCGTCTGCTCCAGCGGCACCGTGTGGACCTGTCCCGCGGCGTCCTGGTAGGTGACCTGCTGCTTCAACACCTCGTTGGCGGCCTGGTTGTGCGACCGCTCCAGAGGCCACAGGTTCGGGTACGCGTCCGAACCCGCCCACTGGAGGTCCCGCACGTGGTCAGCCTCGTGCGTACCCCAGTCATAGCCGTACGCGCGCAGGAGCGCCCGGAACTGGTCCTGGACGACTCCGCCGCGGACCGCCCCGACCCGGACCCGGGGCCAGACGCTGTTGATGCTCGGGAAGAACTTGCTGCCGGTGCTCACACCGATCTTGATCACGTGCTCGCCGTTGTCGCGGCGCATCGCGCTCCTGCGGACATCGGACAGCCCCGGGGTGTTGGGCACGACCAGCCAGTCGGGTTCGGTGAGGAAGTAGCGGTTCTCGCCGAGCGTGATCGACATCGGGTACAGGCCCGGCGGCTTGTGCCAGTCCATCGGGATCGGATCGTTCTTCGTCCGGCCGGTCGGTGCCGCGCCGGCGGTTCCCCCGGGGGCGCCGGGTGCGCCCGGACCGCCCGCGCCGCCCCCGCCGGGTAGCAGGTTGAGCTGGTCCTCCGGGCTGGTCGCGGCGCTGAACAGCTTGCCGAGCAGGTCCTGGAGCGTCGCCAGGCCCTGGGTGATGTTGATCGTGGTGGCGGCCGGACCGTCGCCGGCCCCGGCGCTGTTGTAGCCCACGTCGACCGTGGCGCTCAGCGGGATCCTGTAGTCGAGGTTCTTGCGGACCAGTTCCCAGTCGCGGCGCCACTTGTAGCCGAGCAGCGTGGCCTCCAGGAAGGCTCTGAGGTCGAAGAACAGGTTGAAGTTCAGGCTCCGGTCCGCGTGACTGCGCAGGTGCAACCGGCCGCCGTGGTAGTACATCCCCACCCTGTCGTTGACCCGCAGTTCGGTCGACGCCCCGGTCGAGGCCGTCAGCCCGGCACCGATGGCCGCGATCTCCAGCCCGGCCGCCTTCGCGGCCGCCTTCAACGAGCCCTCCAACTGGAACGTGAGGGCCAGGCTGCCGGACAGGTCGAGATTGCCGATCATGCGGAACTCGTTGTCGGTGGCGAACATCTGCGGCACGGCCAGGATGGCGGCCACGCCCTCGGCCGCCTTGCTCCGCACGCGGTTGGCGGCGGCGGCCGGACCGAGGAGCCAGTCGAACATGCCGGCGGCCTCGGCTACCTTCTTCGATCGCATGCCCAACTGGATGTTGCGGATGCCCGCCCGGTACGCCCCGGTGACCCCCGCCTTCGCGGTGGCCTTGCCGTCCAGCCCGACCCGCACCCCGAGTTTCGGGATGCCCAGGGTGGCGAGCGGGATGTCACCGGTACTGAGCTCCCAGAGCTTGCTCGCGGCCCCCGCCGGCACGAGGTTCCAGTCGGGCACGTCGAGGACGACCTCACCGATCGGCCCCTCGCTGATCGTGGCCTGCGGGGTGTCCGGGACGCCCATCGTCGGACCGGCGTTCCGGGGCGCGGGGGCCGGCGTGGGCGCGGGTGCGGCGGGGGCACCGGCGGGAGCGCCGGCGTCGAGGGGCTCACGCTGGGCCACGTAGGCGGCCACGGCGGCGTTGCCGGCCGAGCGTTGCAGGGCCATCAGTCCGGCCGCGTTCCCGGCGGTCCGGGGGCGGGCGACGACAGCGCGCACCGGGGTACCCCGGTGTGTGTCCTCCGCTTCCGCTCTGGTGTGCGGCACCCGACCTCCCGAGGAGAAGACCCGCCTGTGGCCATGATGCGCCGCGTCCCACCCCGGGGCCTAGGTCCATTCGGGCAGGGCTGAACTCCCCCGGCTGGAGCACCGACCGTCCTGCGGGTCGCCCACAGCGGAAACAGGCCAGCCCCGACCCCGCCCGGCACGTACCAGGTCAGCGCCCTGCCCTGGCTCGCGTTCTCCAACCGTTGGAGCCCGGCCGAGCGGGACCAGTCCAACGGCGAACAGGGCAGCCGCGACGGCCGCACCCACGGCTCCCCACCACCTCGACGCCTCGGTTGTCGACGGCAGAGCCAGCGGCATCATCACGAGCCTGTAGCCTGCCACCCCTTCGCCTGCGGATCAGCCCGTCGGTCTGCTGGACCGTCCTCCGCGCCTCGTACCTACGGGATGACGAGCAGCTTGCCGGTGGTGCGCCGGGCCTCCAGATCGCTGTGGGCCCGGGCGACCTCGGCGAGCGGGTAGCGGTCCGTCACCATGATCTCCAGAGCCTTGGTGCGCACCCACTCGAGCACGTCGGCGGCGCGCCGGAGCAGCTCGGACCGGTCGGCGACGAAGTGCCCGAGGCTGGGCCGGATCAGGGTCAGCGAACCGCCCTGGGCGAGCCGGAGGGGGTCGAAGGGCGCCACGGCGCCACTCGCGGCTCCGAAGAGCACCAGGTGGCCGCGGGTTCGCAGGCTGGCGAGGCTCGCGTCGAAGGTGTCCCTGCCGACGCCGTCGAAGACGACGGGCACACCCTCGCCGCCGTTGAGCCGCTTCACCTCGGCCGCGAGATCGTCCACCGCGGAGTAGAGGATCACCTCGGCGGCCCCGGCGCGCCGAACCGACTCGGCCTTCTGCGGAGTCGACGTCGTGCCGATCACCCTGCCCCCGAGGTGGGTGATCAGTTGGGTCAGCAGCAGCCCCATGCCGCCCGCGGCGGCGTGCACGAGCACCGTGTCGCCCGGCTGGACCGGGTAGGCGTCCTTGACGAGGTAGTGCGCCGTCATGCCCTGCAGCAGCACGGCGGCGGCGGTCTCGAATGCGACACCGTCAGGCAGTGGCACGAGCCGGGAGGCGTCCACGACGGCCCGCTCGGCATAGGTGCCGGGAATCTCCACCCAACCGACCCGGTCCCCCACGGCGACGTCGACGACGCCGGGGCCGATCTCGACGACCGTACCCGCGCCCTCGGTGCCCGGGGTGAACGGCAGCGGGAGGGCGTAGCGGCCCTGGCGGTGGTAGACGTCGAGGAAGTTGACGCCGGACGCGGCGACCTCCACCACCGCCTGGCCCGGACCCGGCACCGGCCGATCGACGTCGACCAGTCGCAGCACCTCGGGACCGCCCACCTCGGAAACCTGAATCGCTCGCATGACCCCTCCTGAAACGGCTCTCTTCCCGCATCAACTCCCTTGATCGCGATCCGATTTCCGTCCCGCCAAGGTGTCACGGCCGTCACATCCACGTCAGCGGCAGAGCGACTCGCCGGCGGCTGAACATCGGAACCCCGGCACCCCGTCGGGCGGCTGTGTTCGTCCCTCCCGACTCCTGTCATGTGTGCTCGTGCGCCGCGCCAACGACGGTGGACCCGCGACGCGAACGGTCTCCGTGTCGCGCTCCGCCACACCCAGACCGAACAACCCGGCCTCGGGGCGCGACGGTTCCCGGCGTGATCGCGCCGGGAACCGCTCCTGGAAGGTTCAGCACTCCAGGGTGTAGCGGTACACGTACCGGCTGGAGGTCCCCCAGCTGCCGGCCGGGTTGGTCGGGCATCCCGTCCAGGTCTCGCCGATGAAGTGCGTGTGCGCGGCGTCGTCGAAGTACAGGGTCACCAACTGGGAGGTGCCCCCACCGCCGACCGGGATCGCCTGGGCAGGCGCGGCGCTGACGCCCACAGCCGTCAGAATGAGCGCCGCCGTGAGCAGAAGACGTCGAAACATGGGAATTCTCCTCGGTGTTCGATGAGGTTGACGGGCCCACTGTGATCCGTCGGGCCGCAACGGGGCTGGAGCCGGGCTGGAACGATCCCGACCGCGTCCGGTGTGCGACCGATCAGGTCGTCTGCGGGGATTCGTGGCTAGCGTGGGCAACGGAGGTGATCCGGTGTTCATCAGGCTGCTAGGTCCGGTCGACGTCCTCGACGGGGACGTGTCAGTGCCCGTGCCCGGGGCGCGCCGCAGGGCCGTTCTGGCCACGCTGGCGCTGGGCCGGGGAACCGTGGTCAGCACGGATCGACTGGTTGAGGCCGTCTGGGGCGCCGGCGCCCCGCCGGGTGCGTCGACCACGCTCCAGAGCCACGTCTCCTACCTGCGCAAGGTGTTGGGAGGTAGGGAGGCCATCATCTCCAGGCCACCCGGCTACCTGCTGGTCACCGGCACGGACGGCACCGACGTGGACGTCGCTGAGCGCCTGGTCGGCCGGGAGGCCCAGTCACCGGATCCGGCCACCCGTGCCCGGCACCTGCGGGCCGCGCTGCGCCTGTGGCGGGGCCGCTCGCTGCTGGACGTCGCCCGGACCTCGTGGCTCGACGAGCAGGCCGGGCGGCTGGACGACCTGTGGCTGCGGGCCAGGCGCGGGTTGGTCGACGCGTCGTTGGAACTGGGCGAGCACGCCCAGGTGCTGCCCGAGCTGGAGCTGCTGGTGCGCGAGTACCCCTTCGACGAGTGGATCCACGGCCAGCTGATGGTCGCCCTGTACCGGATGGGCCGTCAGTCCGACGCCCTCGGGGTGTGCCAGCGGCTCCGGTCCGCGCTGGTCGAGGAGCTGGGCGTCGAGGCGGGGCCGGCCCTGCGCGACCTGGAGGTGGCGATCCTCCGGCACGACCCGGCACTGGACCCGGCACCACCGGCGGGTCTCCAGCCGCGGCAGCCTGTGGTATCGCCCGCCGATCCGCCGGCCGACCTGCCCGCCCAGCTGCCCCTGGCCGTGCCGACCCTCGCCGGCCGTGCCCGGCACCTGTCGGGCCTGGACGCCCTGCTGAACCACCGGGACGCGGGGACCGTCGTCGCCACCGTCTCGGGCCCGGCCGGCGCCGGCAAGACCGCGCTCGCCGTGCACTGGGCCCACCGGGCCGCCGACGACTTCCCGGACGGCCAGCTGTACGTCAACCTGCGCGGCTTCGACCCCACCGGCCAGGCGGTCGACCCGGCCCAGGCGCTGCGCGGACTCCTCGAAGCTCTGGGGGTACCGGTCTCCCGGATCCCCGGTGACGTCGACGTCCTCGCCGCCACGTACCGCAGTACCCTCGCGGGCCGGCGGGTGCTGGTCCTGTTGGACAACGCCCGCGACGCCGAGCAGGTCCGCCCGCTGTTGCCCGGCTCGCCCGGCTGCATGGCACTCGTCACCAGTCGCGACCAGCTCACCGGCCTGACCACGGCCGAGGCGGCCGTTCCGGTCACCCTCGAACTGCTGTCCGCCGCGGAGGCCCGGGAACTTCTGGAGCTCCGGCTCGGCACCGACCGGGTGGCCGCCGAGCCCGACGGCGTCGAGGAGATCCTCCGGCACTGCGCCGGCCTGCCGCTCGCGTTGGCCATCGTCGCCGCCCGGGCCGCCACCCGGCCGGACTTCACCTTGGCGGTGCTCGCCGCGGAGCTACGTGGCGGGGTGCTCGACGTGCTCCAGGGCGGCGACGCGGCCACGGATCTGCGTGCGGTCTTCTGCTGGTCCTACCGCGCGGTCAGTCCGACGGCGGCCACCATGTTCCGGCTGCTGAGCCTGCATCCGGGCCCTGACATCGGGCGGGCGGTCGCGGCCAGCCTCGCGGGCGTCCCTCTCGCGGACGCGCGCGCCGCCCTCGGGGAACTACTGCGCGCGCACCTGCTCACCGAGCACACCCCGAGCCGGTACGTGCTCCATGACCTGTTGCGCGCCTATGCCCTGGAACTGGCGCACGAACACGACAGCGCCCCTGATCGGCGGACCGCGCTGGCCCGGATGTTCGACCACTTCCTGCATACCGCCCGGCCCGCCGCACATCTGCTCGCCCCGCACCTGCCGGCGGTCGCGGTGCCGGCGATCCGTTCCGGGGTCACGACCACCGTCCCGGGCTCGGCCGCTGACGCCGTGGCCTGGTTCACCCTCGAACGCCGGGTGGTCCTCGCCGTCGTGGAGCTGTGCGCGGCGAACGGGTTCGACGTCCACGCCTGGCAGCTCGCCTGGTCGATGACGCCGTTCCTGCACCCGCACGGCCACTGGTACGACCAGGGCCAGGTCGCGCGGACCGCCCTCGCGGCGGGCGTCCGGCTCGGCGACCCGCTGGCGCAGGCGTTCGCCCGGCGGGCCATCGCCGGAACACATGCCGAACTCGGTCAGCTGGAGGAGGCGGAACTGCACTACGGGCTGGCTCTGGAGCTGTTCGAGAAGCTGGACCTCCAGGAGATGGCCGCCAGGGTCCACCAGGGCCTGGCCTGGGTGTCCGAACGGCAGAACCGGCCGGCCGCCGCTCTGCACCACGCCGACCGGGCCTTGCGGGCGCTGACGGTCACCGGGCCGGCGAACGCCCGCGCCAACGCCCTCAACGGGTTGGGTTGGGCCCACGCGCTGTGCGGGGACTACCCGCGCGCGCTGGAATGCTGCGAACAGGCGTTGGCCGCGTGCCGGGATCTGGGTGACCGGGCCGGGCTCGCGTACACCTGGGACAGCCTCGGCTTCATCCGGCACCAGCTCGGCGAGTACCAGGAAGCGGTGCGTTGTTACCACCTCGCGCTCGACCTGCTGGCGCAGGTCGTCGATCCCAGCACCGAGGCCGAGGTGTTCACCCACCTGAGTGAGGCCCACGACGCGCTGGCCGATCCCGCCGCCGCACGGGCCGCCCGGAAACGTGCCCTGGGCATCCTCGACCAGTTGGACGCCCCGCCGGTCGACCGCCTCCGCGCCCGGTTGCTCAGCGCGGAGGCGGGTCGGGACTAGCATCGGCGCGGCCGACGGGCCGGCGCTAGCAGAGGAACTGCCCGCAGACCGCCGGGATCACGGCGTTGACCTGCCGGCTGCCGAAACCGGGAATGATCACGGACGTGGTGATGTCCTGGTCGACGTTGCTCGAACGCACCGTGAGATCGCAGAACGACGTGTCGGTCCGGCACCCGCCGCCGATCGGGACCCCGGCCGGAACGATCCAGGTGTACCCGCTGGCCGGGCCGTTCTGCACCGCGTTCTTGACGAAGTACGTCCCCGAAGCCCGGACGGTGCCGCAGGTGTTCTGCCGAGGCGGCAGGCCGGACGGGCGGATCTCACAGGTCAGTGTGGGCGCGACCAGCGGGGCGGGGACGCCGGCGGTGGGCGGGGCCGGCGCGGCGGCGGCCGGGGCGGTGAGTACTGCCGACGAGGCCACGAGCCCCAGTAGCGGCAGGGCGAGATTCCTCAACATGGGTCGCTCCTTCGGTGGGCGCACCGGATCGGTGCGGGCCACATCACCGTGCCGAACCGGCCTGGAACGCCCCTGGAGTCCGGCCGCACTCCGAGGTGCCCTGATCGCCCCGGAAGGTGGTCACGACACCGATCCGCGCCAGGACGTGTCACCCGGGTCGACGTCGCCGGGCGGGGAGTTGGACACAGGTGATCAGTCCGCCGCCGGTGCGGCTGGTGGCCGTGATCTTCCCGTGGTGCGTGGTGATGATCGCCTCGACGATCGCGAGCCCGAGTCCGAGTCCGTTCCCGCGCTCCCGGCCGCGGTGGAATGGTTCGAACAGGGCCGGGATCTCGTGCGGGTCCAGTGCCGGGCCGGTGTTGGTGACTTCCAGATATGACGTGTTCTCGGCCTGGCCGGTGGTCATCTCGACGGTGCCGTCGGCGTGGTTGTGCCGGATCGCGTTGGCCAGCAGGTTGAGCGCGACCTGACGGAGCAGGGCCGGGTCTCCTTCGACGGGCGCGGGGGCCGTGGTGAGCGTGATCCGGACTCCCGCCGCCTGGGCCTCCTCGGCCAGTTCCCGTGCCGCCGAGCGCGCTGCGTCGGCGAGGTCGGCCGGTCGGCGGTCGAGGACGGTGCTCTCCCCTCGGGCGAGGGTGAGCAGCGCCGTGATGAGCCGTTCGCTGCGGGCGTTGGCGGCCAGTGCGCGGACGGCGGGGAGCAGGTCGTCGGGAACCCGGCCCGAGGACGAGATCGGCATCCTCGACATCATCTGCTCCACACGCGTAGGTACCGGACGCAGACGAGCAATTGTCGAGGAACTCGAGCAGTCAATGGGGCAAGATGAGCGGCGAGGGATACCCAGCTCATCCTGACCAGCGGACGCCTCGGCCCAACATGTCCACCTCGCGCATCCCGAACACCAGCCCCGCGCCAGTGGTACGGGGCAGGCTGGAGCGGACCGATGGCGCAATCAGCCTCGTCGCCGAGATCTCCTATCCGCTGTGCTTGCCGTTCACGTCGAAGTCCCGCGACTTCCGCTCGAGCGTGACCTGATCCGGAACCGCAGCCTCGAATCCGACGGCACGACCGCGCCGGCCGGGTCGATGCGGCGGGTGTGGCCGAACGAGACGAACGGCAGATCGCCTGCGGCAACCACGGTCGGGGCACTGAGCACCTCGAACAGAACGGGCCGTCGCTCCACCTGCGCGGAGCCGCTCACGTTCCGAAGTCGATCCGGGCGGTCGGGTACGCGGCGGTGATCCGGTCACGGACGGCCTTGTGGAGCTTGTTGTTCCTGAGGCCGACCGTGGCCAGTTCGGGGAGGGTGTAGAACTCGGCCGGCAGGTATCGGAGCCGGTTGGCGGCGAGGTTGAGGGTCCGCAGCCGGCGGAACGCCCCGATCCCGGCGAGGTACTCGGGCTCGAGCTCACCGCGGTCGTCCTGCTTGCCCCATCCTCCGACGCGCAGCTCCTCCAGCGCGGTCAGTGCCATGCCGAGCAGTTCGCGCAGCACCGTGTGCGGCGGTACGGGCACGGTGCTGTGGCTGGAGTATCCGCTGATGTCGAGGACGCGCAGGGCGGGCAGGCGGCCGAGGTCCGGCAGCGGGACGTCGACCCGGGCGAGGCTGCCGCCGAGGTCGAGTTCCTCGAGCCGGGTCAGGCGGAGCAGGCTCTCGGGGACGGTATCGAAGTAGCGGTTGCTCAGGTCGAGCCGGCGCAGGTTCGGGAAGGTGGTGACCGCCTCGGGGAAGGAGGTCAGGTACAGGTAGCGGCTGCCGGCCAGGGACACCTCCTCGATGCCGGCCAGGCCGTGTGCGGACTCCGGGAACACGACGTTGGTCTCGTCCGCGACCAGCCGACGGAGCGCGACCAGGCCGCCGAAGGTCTCCGGCAGGAGGAACGGCGCCACCTCGGTCAGGTCCTCGTCCTGCTCGACCGACAACCAGGAGATGTCCAGCTCCTCCAGTGCGGCGAGCCGACCGATGGTCGCCGGCACGGTGAGCGTCACCTCGTTGCGCTCGCCGGTCCGGTTGCCGGCGAGCCGCAGTACCCGCAGGGCGGCCAGGTCGCCGATCGACTCGGGGAGGGAGGTCAGCCCGCAGTAGCGTAGGGACAGGTGCTCCAGGCTGGTGAGCGTGCCGAGCTCCGCGGGCAGTTCGCCGATCAGGTTGCCGTCCAGGATCAGGGTGCGCAGCCACGGTATCTGCAGTACCTCGGCGGGGAACTCCCGCAGCTTGCGTCCGGTCAGGTCGAGGTGCTCGACCCGGTCGGCCACGGCGCCGGCTATCCGTTCGCGCTTCCGCTCGGCCGATGTCCGGGCTCCCGGCAGCAGCACGGGCAGAGCGGACCGCAGCCGGTCCAGGAAATTCTCGATCAGCAGCCCACCGTCCTTGTCTACGACCTCGGGCACGAAGGCGTCGGCGATGTCCTTCCGGACGTAGTCGGCGCGGGCGACGTCACCGAGGTTGTCGACCCAGCGTGCGTCGGGCGCGTGTACCTCCATGATGTGCTCATACTCGATCACCCACGGGGTGTCGACCGTGCCGGTCCGCAGGGTGCCGTGGTTGTAGTAGCCGTAGACCAGGTGGGTGAAGGCGCCGTCGTGGATGTCGATCTCCGCGTCGCCGCCCTCCAGGGTCTCGGCCTCGGTGCGACCACCCACGTGCAGCCCCGGGTAGTCCTCGTAGAGCGCGATCCGACCCTTCACCGTCAGGTCGCCGGTCACCACGACCAACCTGTCGACGTCCCCGCCGTCCCCGCCCAGCAATGCGTCAACGGCTTCCAGGAAGTCCCCGTCGAGCGCGAGGTCGCCGTCGAAGAACAGCACCTCGTCGTAGTCGCCGTCCAGCCCGGCGGACAACGCGCCGTCCAGGCGGGCATCGGCGTCGGCGAAGGACAGCGACTCGGGGGTTGCGGACTTCGACATGCCCAAGATCATAGGCACGCATCCGTGCCAGTCGTGCTCACGGTCCACAGTGCAGCGTGGCGCCTCCGATGAGCCCGCCGAGCCGCCCGGCATGGGGCGTCTCCTGCGCCATGAGCGCGCCGCTCCTGGTGTTCCCTCGAGTGAGCAGGCGAAAGTGTCGGCGATCCGGCATCATTCACTCATGGTTGAGGAGAACTCCGTAGCTCACACTGCTGGCGTGGTCGGCGGTGACGCGAGCCGTCCGTGGCAGACACTGTCGTCGGGATTCGAGCAGGCGCGTGCCCGCGAGGACTCGCTGGATCGGCTCGTCGAGTGGCCCGCGGAGCGCGCTCTCCTCGGCGACGTCACCGGGCTGGCTGTCCTTGACGCGGGCTGCGGCAACGGAGCCAAAGTCGCACAGTTGGCCGACGATGGGGCCGCGGGGTCGGTCGGCGTGGACATCAGCGGGAACTTCATCGTCCCGCCGCCGCCGGGTGTTGAGCTCGTCGAGGGTGATCTCTCCGATCTAGCGGCGGTGCCGGGGCTCGCGGGCCGACGGTTCGACCGGATCCTGTTCCTGCAATCGTTCGGGTACGCGGCGGACGGGGTCAAGGCATTGCAGATCGCGCGTGACATGTTGACCGAGAACGGCTTCATCCTGCTCACTCGGACCCAACCGATCCGATACGCGATCGAGCGAGCGGAGCAGAACGGGACCTCACTGGGCGAGGAGTACTTCCGGACGGAGTCGTTCGCCTACCGGCACCGCAACTGGAACGACCAGGTGACCCTGACCAAGCGGCCGTACACGATCTCAGACCTGCTCAACACCTTCAGCGCGGCCGGGCTGTGGATCGAGGAGGCGGTCGAGCCGCAGATGGCTACCGAAGCCGCCGAGCGCTATCCCCATAAGCAGGCAGCTATGAACAAGTATCTCGGCATCCTGATGTTCAAGCTGCGTCCCTTGTCGGGGCCGCAGCCGAGTCGTTGAGCGCGGGCTACGGACTGGTCATGCGTCGGCCCGCGTAGCGTGTCCACGGTTCGGCGGGGCCTTTTCGGCGTCGATGAAGGCTCGCCGACGCAAAGAAGCTGTCGAGCCTCCTGCGTATCGTCGTGATCTGCGGCTCCACCCGCCTCGTGACCGATATGACCGAGGCCGATCTGCGGGAAACCAAAGCCGGGGAGATCGTCGTCAAACCGGGCTGCGACATGAAGCCGCCGCACGAGCTCTGGTCTGATCCCGTCGAGGCCGAGGTGCTGAAGGCTCGGCTCGACAGATCTGCACCGGGCGAAGATCCAGCTCGCTGACGAGGTGCTCGTCGTTGGCGACTACATCGGAGACAGCACCCGAGCCGAGATCGCCTACGCCCGGTCGCTGGGCAGAGCCGTGCGATTCACACTCCGTATGGCTGTCAGCGTCGTCGGGTGAGGTGCGACCGGGCCGTCACGGACTGGGGTTACGTTGGATAGGCACCTCGGCGACCGATTTGGCGGCTTCGACGACTTCGAAGCGGTCCCAGCCGCGCCAACGGCGGGCACGAACTGTGGTGCTGTTGTGCACAGGGAAGAATCGGCCGTGCTGCAAGTCCCGGTTCAGGTCATAGACGTAGCCGTCGGAGACCTCGACGTTGAGTCCCCGAGCCTTGCCGGTCACGAGCACCAGCAGGATGGTCCGCACACCGGTGATACCTATCCCCTGCACCTGGGTCAGGCGACCGTCGACCAGTGGGGCTCCGGCCGGAATGTTCACGGTCATCGGTGTGGGGTCGTCGCAGGTCGGGAACACCCTCTCCCCGCACAGGTCACCGGCGGCATCCAAGATGTCCAGCTCGTGCGTGAACCGGAACAGCGACCCGTCGTCGGCCGGCGATTCAGACCTCAGAAACGCCCGTACCCTCAGATCGAAGATTTCCAGCCGCGGCAGGTGCTTGTAGAACCGGACCTGCAGGACCGCGTCGTCACTGTCCCCGAACCGCTCCAGATACACCGGAAACTGGGTCTGGGGCGCGGTGACTACGTTGACCGCCTTCCGCCAGGTGAATGCCCGGATCGCGAACAGCCTGATGAACACGACCCCCACGAACAGAGCCGGAACCAGGACACCGATCATGGCGGCGGTGCTGGCCAGCATCTCGTGTAGATGGTTGCCTGGCTCGATCGGCAAGCTGTCCTGGCCGACGAGTGCTCTGAATGCCGCCAATGTGACACTGAGAAAGTTCTCATTCTTTCGGGCGGACAGTCCGTGCATTGCGGCGAACCCGGCCGCCAGGCTCAGGAGGCCTCCAAACGCCCCACAGATCAATACCCCCGCCGGCAGTCTCCCCACGTGCCAACGTAGCCCGCCAGCGAAGCGCGGATGCCGGGTGAGTAAAGGCAGACCACGCTTCGCCATGTGAGGATCCCCCGTCCTGAGGTCGACGCATCTCAACGATGCCACGCGGTCCATCGACTATGGACACGCTCCTGACCGTGCCAGCTCGGTGTTGTCGTTGGCCACGGTGTACCGCAGTCGACGCCCGGTGTGCCTCGTCAGCGAGGTGGCTTCACAGCCCGCGCAGCTCGCGCGCCACGATCTGGGCCAACGAGCGTAGCGGCGGCCAAGTCCACCGCGAGCGTTCACTGTGGTGCCATCACGCCTGGTGAGGTGGCTATGGACCTGCTCGACAAGTGCGAAACGCTCGGCTGGAATCCGATAGTCTTAGGTCATCAGCCCGCTTCTCTAGGCCCATCGGCTGATTCCCCGCGGCCTTGGCCCCCAATGCCGCAGGGTGACGGATCTTGACATTGGCGGCAGGACCTGGAGCTGGGGATCCCCATTCCCTACGGCCCCGCCGGCACCGAATGGCTGGACAACCGACTGAAGACCTACAGCCCACAGGAGCTGGTGGAACTGGCGCTGTCCAAGCCGGCGCGATTCGAGCCGGGGACAAGCTGGAGCTACTCCAACACCAACTACGTGCTGGCCCGGCTGCTGGTCGAGAAGGTCACCGGACACCCACTCGCCGAGGCGATGCGGCGGCTGATCCTGGGACCGCTCGGGCTGACGGGTACCGTGCTGCCGGAGGCCTCACCGGAGATCACCGAGCCGCATGCCCACGCCTACTACCGCTACGACGATGCCGGCGAGCAGAAGACCGTCGACATCACCCGCCAGAACCCGTCCTGGGTCTCCACCGGCGGTGACATGATCTCCACCACCCGGGACCTGCACACGTTCATCTCCG
This sequence comes from Longispora urticae, assembly GCF_053902585.1. Lineage (NCBI taxonomy): Bacteria > Bacillati > Actinomycetota > Actinomycetes > Micromonosporales > Micromonosporaceae > Longispora > Longispora urticae. Next base: position 105,599 of record NZ_JAQZSH010000020.1, on the reverse strand, counting down.
CACTGATGGGCGGCAAACTCCTGCCCGCCCCGCTCCTGGCCGAGATGTGCGCCCCGTACCCCACCGGAATCCCGAACATGGACTACGGCCTGGGAGTGTTCGTGCTGACCACCGAAGACGGCGACACTCTCATCTCCCACAACGGCGCCGCCGTCGGCCACGCCGCGCTCATGTACAGCACACCCGACGGCAGCAGGACCCTCACCGCCGCGCTGAACTGCGTGGACGACGCCGGCCTGTCCATCGCGACAGCCTTCCAGCAGGCCCAGCACAAGCTCGTCAACCAGGTGTTCACCGCCGCGACGACCTGAACACCCGCGTCGGCTGCCGACATGGCAAGATCCCGGCGACCGTGACGCGCACGGTCGCCGGGCTGGACAATGGGGGCGGATCGGATGCGCAACGGGATCACAATCGGGCAGGCGGCGGCGTTCATCGGCGTCACCGTGAAGACCGTGCGGCACTACCACAAGCTCGGCCTGGCCGCCGAGCCCGAACGCGACGGCTCCGGCTACCGGCGGTACGGATCAGCGGAGCTGGTGCGCCTTGTGCGGGTCCGAACCCTGGCCGCCGCCGGGGTGCCGCTCGCCGAGATCGGGCCCCTGCTCGACGCCGACGCCACGCAGTTCGCCATCTCGCTCTTCGACGTCGAACGCCAGCTCACCGCTCGGATCGAGGAGCTGACCGCCCGGCGTGACATGCTGCACCGCCTCGCCGACGGCGACCGGGCACTCCTGGGCGACCGCGCCGTGGCGCTCCTGGAACGGATGGCCGGCCTCGGGCTCCCCGCCGAGGAGGTGGCGAAGGCCCGCGAGGGCTGGGTGCTGGCCAAGGCCCTGGTCCCGGACGGCTTCGACGACTACCTCACCCACGTCGCCCACGCCCTCGACGACCCCCGGTACGTCGCCCTGATCCAACGCGCCGCCCAGGCCGCGGCGTGGGAACCTGACGACCCACGGATAGAAGAACTCGCCACCGACATGGCCGAGCACTACCTCGCCCACCCTGACCACCTGAAAATCGTGACGGCTCTGCAGGCCCGCACCGACACCGCGACCCGGTACACGCTGATCGCCCACCACGGCGAGGAGCCGACACCGGCCACCACGCGGGCGGCGGCGGTGTTGGAGACCAGGCTCCGCGCCGCGGGCATCCAGATCCCCAGACCGAACGCCCACTGACCACGCCGCCACAGGGCCACAGGGCCACAGGGCCACAGGGCCACAGGGCCACAGGGCCACAGGGCCACAGGGTCGACGCTGCCCTGTCCGCCCCTGCGCCGGCAAGCCACCCCAGCATCTGGACAGCTAGCGGCCGCCTGGGGATGACAGGGGGAAGCGACCGCGCGGACGTCGCGCGGCATCTGGAGGAAGCCGATGGGTCGTCCACAGCCGGCGTCGGCCAGCGATCCACGGGGCGAGGCGCCCGAACGAAACAACCCTCTGGCGCTCCATCACGGTACTGAATCAGGACAGGGCGACCAGCCGGTAGAGCGGGTCCGGCCGGGGCGCATCCTGGTCCGGCAGCGACTCCAGGTCCCGGCACAACGCGGCGATCTCCCCGACGCCAGCCTCACGACTCCACAGGAAGCGGCCCGACATGATGCGCTCACGCCATTGCCGCGGACTCCGCCCCTGCCCGATTCCGACGAAACTCGCCTCACCTACCAGCCTGAGTCCGTGCCCGGCCGCCAGGTCGGCCACCCTTCCGAAACTGTCGGACGCACGCGAGGCGTACTTGTACTTGCGCCGCAAGGGTGCCGTCACCGCGGCGATGTCGCTGTCGACGCTGAACGCGGCCTCATTCTTGTCCACGGTAGTGACCAGCACGCCCCCGCCCCGCAGGACCCGCGCGCCCTCGGCGAGCACCGGCGCCGCGTCAGACAGCAGATGCAGCAACCAGACGAGCACCACCGCGTCCACGCGGGCCGATCCGACCGGCAGGCGCGTGGCATCGCCGAGCACCACACCGTCCGGCAGCCGCCCGGCGGCCAGCTCCATCATCCCCCACGAACGGTCCACACCCAGCACCGCGCGCATCGGGCGGCGCAGCCGCGTCGTGACGATGCCAGTACCGCACGCGACATCAACCAGCGTGCGCGTTCCTTCTGGGAGCAACCGCTCGACGGCCTCCGCCGCGGCAGCCGCCCGTACCTCCCCACCTCGCGAGACGTCGTAGGTGGCAGCCCCACCGTCGTAGTCGATCACCGCCACAACCTAACCGAACACGCACCTCGTCTCCACAACCGCCTCCGCCCGCAGCGACACCAGGGGGCGGCCGGGGCCGGCCATCCTCGTGCCAGCCGGTCGGGCGTGACGGGGGACGGTGCGGTCGATCCGGTGCGGCGGCGCGACGCGGTTGGGATCGCCGCTCCGGTCATACCTCGGCAAGTCGCTGGACGACCAGCGTGGTGATGGCCTGGCGGGTCGCGCGCGGGTCGACGGCCTCAGCGGTGGCGCCCATGCACAGCATGCCCGGCGCGTGCTACGCGTCTTGGTCAAGCCGTCCCGGAGTTGTCACAGACCGGCTCGACAACCACACCCAGCCCGGGTCGGAAGTCGCCATCGGCCAGATCGACGGCCAGCCGGTTCGCTACGCCTATGGAGCCCCCCCTTCTCGCCGCTTTTCCTGGCCGCAGCCCGCACCGCCGCCGCACACGCCTCATAGGTCCAACCAGCGTCAGCCAGCAGCGCGGCCAGCTTGGCGTTGCGGGTACGACCCGTGAACGCAGCCTCCTCGGCCCGGGTACCTTATTCAACCTCTTCAACACCCTGCTCACCGGGAAGTCAGCAACTCACCGGGAGGTCAGCAACGCCAGAGCCTCGGCCGGGTGCGACAGGACAGCGTGCGCCGGTTCGGCCGGGTCGTGCAGATGCCCCCAGCGGGCAGCGAGAGCCTGGGCACCGGCGGCGTGCGCGGCGCGCAGGTCGACGTTGGCGTCACCGACGTAGCCGATGGCGGACGGCTCGATACCCAACTCGGCGGCCACCCGCAGCAGGCCGTCGGGCGCGGGCTTGGCCGCAACCTGATCGCCACCCACCACCAGCTGCGGGTGGATGCCCACCGGGCCGAGCAGTGCGTGTGCGGCGCGGCACGTCGTGCCGGTGAACACCACCACCGGCAGGCCCATGCCGACTAGCGCCGCCAGCGTGGGCAGGATTCCCGGGTACGGGGTCACCGCCACGCCGCCCAGCAGTCGGTAGTACACGTCCGGCTCGCCGTCGGACAGGGAACGGCCCAGGAAGTGCTCCAGGATGACCTCGGGCGTGCCCAGCGAGTAGGCCGCCACGACCTCCGCCGCATCGGGCCGGGATCCGCCCAGTTCTGCGATCGCGTCCGCCAAGGCATCGGGCACCACCCCGGTCGAGTCGATCAGAGTGCCGTCCATGTCCCACACCAGATGGCTCACCATCCGCCCATCTTGCCCACACAGGCACACGCGCCATCGCCGGGGTGCGCATGGTCGGTCGCCGTCGACCCATCGCGTGGCCCAGCCCCGCGACATCCGCGGCGGTACCGCGCCTGACATTTGTCATGGGCAGGCGGTGACAAATGGCCGAGATGCGCACCCGCCCCCCTTGTGAAGATCAACAAATGAACTTCTCTGCACGCATTTTCACAGGCACTAGGCAAACACTGCTCAGGCTGCGGGGAACTCTCGGGCTGCGAGGCACGGTGGTGGTGCTCGCGGTGTCGTCTCTGGTGGCACCGCTGACCGGGGCCGGGCAGGCGGATGCCGACAGCGTGATCGTGGTGGACCCGGCCAGGTACAACATGTATCCGCGGGAGGTCGATTCGCGCATAGCTGGTAGCGCCCGAGCAGTCATCGAAGGGGCCGAGGCGAAAGGCGTCGTGCAGCGGGTGTCGGCGCTGAGCGTCGCCCAGTCCGCCGAGCACCGGGGTCGGAGCCTGACTGGATGTCACGACACCCCTCTCAACCCGTTGTACAAGTTCAACGGCTTCTGCTGGGACAGCGCCGACGACACCACCAGCGCGTGGAGCAACGGCTGGCACAACCAGGGGTTCACCGGTTCCCACGACGCGGACGCCGGCGGCACGATCGACGGCCACCACCTGTACATGGCGGACTGGTACAAGGGTGACGGCCCGGTCCGTGGCGTGCGGGGCCGGGTCTCCATCCTGGAGTCGACCGGCACGTCCTGGACCTACGGGCACGTTCTCCTCGTCAAGCCCACTGGCGACCGGTTCAACCCCGGCTACACGCCGGTCGACGACTTCCACGGTGACGGCATGACGTGGTACGGGGATCGTCTGTACGTAGCCAACGGCGGCGAACTCCAGATCTACGACCTGAACCATCTGTGGAAGGTGAACAACACCGAGGACGTCGCCTCGGTGACTCCCGGTATCCAGGGCGGTGTATCACGAGGCTACGGGCACACGTGGGTGCTGCCGATGATCGCCCGGTACTCCAACCGCACCAAGGCCCAGCAGGACTCCGCCGGGAACCACAGCAACCAGTACTGCGACGGTGACATCGCCTGCCTGAGCGCCCTGAGCCTCGACCGCAGCGGCTTCTCCGCGCCTCGCCTGATCTCCGCCCGGCACGCCGCCTACGCCAACGCCCCCGTGGTCACCTGGAGCATCGACGAGTTCACCGAGGGCGGCACCGCCACCGTGACGGCGAAGTCCGCCTTCCTGGCACCGGTCATCAAAATGCAGGGGGTGGCGACCGATGGCGTGAACTTCTACATCGCCGCGAACTGCCCCACCGGTTACCTGGCCGAGTATGACGACACGGTTCACCCGTACTCCTGCATCTGGCAGGCCATGCCCGGCGGAGGTGCCGAGGTGCTCACCCGGTCGCAGCACGTCACCCAGAACCTGTCCTACGCTCGCGGCTCCGGTCGGCTGTGGGGCATGAGCGAGTACCTCGGGGACCGCGTCGTCTTCTCCCTGCGGCCACAGGAGGACGACGGATACCAGTACCTGTACAACAACTTCAGCAAGCTGTGCGCTGGCGTCGGCAGCAAGCTCGACTGGAGCAAGCCGGTCAAGCAGTGGGGTTGCAACAACGCCCAGGACGAACGCTGGCTCGTCCAGGACACCACCGACAACAACGGCAACCCCGCGATCTTCCTCCGCAACGTCCTGTCCAACCAGTGCATGGGCGCGGACAACAGCCTCGCCAATGACACCGACATCATCCAGTACCCCTGTAACGGCGCGGTGGACGAGAAGTGGTGGTACAACCACATCACCGGCACGCTGCGGAACGTCTACTCGGGCAAATGCCTCGGCCTGGGCGCCGACGCAGACAAGGGCAGCCACCTCATCCAGTGGACCTGCAACAACGCCAAGGATGAAGTCTGGATCCTGTCTCCCACCGCTCCCAACATCTGACCCCGTGAGCGCGGGTCCGTCAGCACGCAGCTGGCGGGCCCGCGGCGACCGGACCGGCTGGTCGGAGGCTGCTCCGCCTGCGATGGTGTGTCACTTCGAGCCTGCCTCCCGGCATCGAGTCCCCGTCGCGGCCGGATACGGCAAGTTGCCGTCACTTCGAGGCCACCTGCCGGCCGCGCCCGTCGCCATGCGCAGCCCTGGACGGGCTGTGGTCCATCATGGCCAGTTGTCCACCGGGAACTGTCCGGGGCGGGGCTCTAACACGCAGTCACGATCATCGATCAAGGGTTCCACAGTGGAGCGTGATCATGTAGCTTCCCGCATATGTGGGAGACCTTGATCCAGCCGGCCGTCGAGCAGGCCGCCCTGTACCGTGCGCGCGGATGGTGGCGCGACCAGACCTTCCTCGACGACCTGGCCCGGGCCGTCGACCGCTCACCCGACCGGGCCGCGATCATCGCCTACCAGGGCCGCGAGCACGCCCGGACCCTCAGCTACGCGCGACTGGCCGGCACGGTGGCCCGGTTCGCCGGCGCGCTGACCGAGCTCGGCGTCGGCCGCGGCGACGTGGTCGCCATCCACCTGCCCAACCAGTGGATGCTCACCCCGCTGTACCTGGCCTGCGTGCGGATCGGCGCCGTCGTCGCCCCGATCATCCCGGCGCTGGGTGCCCGGGAGCTCGGCCAGGTCCTGCGCCGCACCGCCGCGAAGGTGTGCTTCGCCCCGGACGTCCTCGACGGCGTCGACTACGTCACCCGGGTCGCCGAGGCCGCGCCGCCGACCCTGGATCACCACGTGGTGGTCGGCGCCCCGCCGCCGGGCGCGCTGGACTTCACGACGTTCTTCGTCGACACCCCGTGGGAGGAGCGCCACCCGCTGACCGGGGTCGAGCCGCTCGGCGCGGACGACGTGAGCCTGCTGCTGGTCACCTCCGGCACCACCGGCGAGCCCAAGGCCGTCGCGCACACCCAGAACACCCTCTACGCCGCCGTGCGCACCGTGAGCGAGCCCTACCGGCTCGGGGCCGACGAGGTGATCGCCATTCCGCACTACCTGACCCACATGGCCGGCTTCAGCTACGCCGTGCACATGCCGCTGCTGCTCGGCGGTACCTGCGTCATGCAGGACACCGCCGACATGGCCCTGTTCCGCGACGTGGTCGCCGAGCACGGGGTCACCTTCGGTTACGCCGCGCCGCTGTACGTCGCCGGTCTGCTCGCCGCCCAGGGCGACGACCCGAAAGACCTCAGGACTCTGCGGTACCTGCTGTCCGGGTCCGCTCCGATCCCGCCCGACCTGGTCACCGAGGTGCGCGAGGCGCTCGGCGTGGAGCTCGGCGCGCTGTGGGGCATGACCGAGAACGGCGCGGTCACCCTCACCCGCCCCGAGGATCCCGCAGGCTGGGCCGCGGACAGCGACGGTCGGCCCGAGCCCTGGATGGAGGTGCGGATCGACGCCGAGCCGGGCGCGGACCTGGGCCGGCTACTGGTCCGGGGCGCCTCGCAGACCGTCGGGTACCTCGACCAGGCCGACGTGTACGCCGCCCAGACCGACGCCGACGGCTGGTTCGACACCGGCGACATGGCGCGACCCGACGGGCGCGGCGGGATCCGCATCACCGGCCGCCGGGCGGATCTGATCACCACCCGGCAGGCGGCCAAGGTGCCCACCCTGGAGGTCGAGGGCGTCCTGACCCGGCACCCGGCCGTCCGCGAGGTGGTGCTGATCGGCTACCCCGATCCCGACTTCCCCAGCGCCGACTGCGTCTGCGCGGTCGTGGTCGCCGACGGCGGGCCGCCGACCCTGGACCAGCTCACGAAGTTCCTCGACGCGGAGCGGATGACCTGGGAGAACTGGCCGGTCCGGCTGGAGCTCGTGCCCGAGCTGCCGAAGAACTCACTCGGCAAGGTGCTCCGGCCGATCCTGCGGGCCCGGCTCGAGGACGGGACCCTCGGCCCTGTCGGTGCGGCCGGCGGGTCCGCGTGAACGGGCGGTGGGCCGTGTTCGGGGCGGCGGCCGCCGGCACGTTCCTCGGCGCGCTCGACCTCAACGTGGTACCGGTCGCCTTCGACGACATCACGGGATCGTTCCCGCAGGCCACGCTCGGCGCGTTGTCGTGGGTGACGACCGGGTACGCGGTCGCGTTCGGCGCGGCGCTGCTGCCCGCCGGGGCGCTCGCCGACCGGCTCGGCCGGCGGGCGGTGTTCCTGATCGGCCTGTCGCTGTTCACCGTGGCCTCGGCGTGCTGCGCGCTGGCCGGCGGCGTCGGCATGCTGATCGCCGCCCGGTTCGTGCAGGGCGTCGGCGCCGGCACCATGACCCCGCTGGCGCTCGCGCTGATCCTGCCGGCGTTCGGCCCGGCCGCCCGGGGACGGGCGATCGGGCTGTGGAGCGCCGTCGGCGCCCTGGCGGCCGCGGCAGGGCCGGCGGTGGGCGGACTGCTGGTCGGCGCGGACAGCTGGCGGCTGGTCTTCTGGTTCACGGTGCCGTTGGGCGCGGTGGCCGTGGCTGTGGGCTGGCGGGTGCTGCCCCGGGTCGACGAGGGCCGCGACGGCCCCGGCCGGCTTCCTGACCTGCTGGGCGCAGCACTGCTCGCCGCAGCCGTCGGCGCGGCGGCACTCGGCCTGGCCTCCGGCGGCGACTGGGGCTGGACCAGCCCGGCCACCCTGGGCACGCTCGGCGCCGCGGTGGCGCTGTCGGTCGGCTTCGGCCTGCGCACCGCCCGGATCGCCGACCCACTGATCCGACCGGGCCTGCTGCGGCTGCGCCCGGTCCGGGTCGCCAATGTCGCGCTGCTGCTGTTCGGGCTGCTCTACTTCGCCCTCCAACTCGCCAACGCGCTGTTCCTGACCAGCGTCTGGGACTACACGGCCCTGGAGGCCGGGCTCGCGCTGACCCCGGGCGCGGTGGTCGCCACCGCCGCGAGTTACGTCGGCGGGCCGGCCGGGGCCAGATACGGCAACCGGGTGATCGCGCAGGTCAGCGTCCTGCTCTTCGGTGCCGGCTGCCTGATGCTGGCGCTGGGCACCGGCCCGGGCAGCAGCTATGTGACCGGTTTCCTGCCCGGGCTGCTGGTGTCCAGCGTGGGGTCCAGCGCGGCGTTCTCGGTGCTGGCCGCCGCGGCCGTGGAGTCGGTGCCGGCCGCGGAGCTCGGGGTCGGCAGCGCGTTGTCCGTGACATCCCGGGCGATCGGCGCCTCGCTGGGCTTCGCCGGGCTCGCGGCGCTGCTGGCGTCGCCGGCGGGCGGGGTACTCGCCGGGTACCACCGGGCGTGGTGGATCGTCGCGGTGGGCACCGTGGTGACGGCGGTGGCCGCGACCGCGATCCGCCGCCCGGCCACGACCGCCTGATCACAGGAGAACCGACCCGTCGAGGCCCAGGGGTCGGCCGCGCCCGTCGCGGACCTCGGGAGGTGCTCGCCGTGATGACGTGGGGCGGCGCGTCACCGGTCTGTACCGAGACCGTGCGCGAGCCGACGGTGTTCGACCCGTCGACCCGGCACTCTGGCGCCCTCGCTCACCTCCGCGCCCGAAGTGCCCCTGCGAGGAGGAACCTCCGTCGACGCATGGGCGAGTACCAATGTTGATCGCTGGGCACGTTGAACACCACGACCCCTGACCGTCCCTGGCACAGTCCCACGACTACGCAACACTCCACCGTGGTGGGCCGATCAGTGCCGCCGGGTCCGGCCGGTCCCCGCCGACGCGGTTGACGACGCACCGCCGGCGATGCCCGCCGCCGTCGCCAGGACGCGACGTGTCATCTCCGTGAGCGCGTGTCGGGCCCGTCCGCTCTGCAGCAGGCGACAGTCACGGCGTAGCTGTTCCAGGAGGATGTGCGCGGAGTGCAGGTGACGTCGTTCCGCGTGCGCCTGGACGGCCCACGCCGTGGTGAGCGCCCGGGGAAGCCGCTGGTCGGCCGGTCGCTGGTCCAGGGAGAGGGCGATGGCGCGCAGAGCCGGGGTGTGGTCGTGCAGGTGGTACAGCGCGAGTCCGGTGTCGTGGTGGAGATCCGCCGGGCCGTAGGCGCCCAGTGGTCCCGCGTCCGGTGCGGCGCCGGCACACAGCCGTTCGGTGCGCGCCAGACAGGTCAGGGCGACGCGGCGGTCGCCGAGCGCCGCGTGCGCGACGGCGGTCTGTCCCGCCAGGAGCGCCAGGACGTGGGTGGGTGCCGTGTGCCGGGCGGTGTCCTCGGCCACCTGGCTGGCGTGCAGTGCGGCGCGGTGGTGGCCGAGGAGGTGCGCCTGGAGTCCGAAGGCGCGGAGGGCCAGGGCCTGGGTCGCGGGGTCGTGGGCCTGTCCGGCCAGGCCGAGGGCGACGGTGAAGTAGCGCTGGGCGAGTCGGTGGCTCCGGGCGTCCAGCGCCATGAACCCCGCGAGGTAGACCAGGCCCGCGGCGGCGGAGGTGAAGCTCCGGCCGGCCCTGTCCGGGGCGAGGGTGGCGAGCAGGCCGGTGACGTCCCGGGCGACGTAGGCGACGAGGGCCGTCCGGGCCCGCCCGCCGCGCCGTGCGCCTGGTAGACGTGGGCGAGGGCGGCGATCATGGCCCGGGCGGCTTCGGTCTCCCCGGTGCCTATCCTGCGTGTCGGGGATGGGAAGTGCTGGTGTGGCACGTGCGAGCCGCCCGGCAGGGCGAGGGTGTCCTGGAGTTGGTAGATGCCGTGCCGCAGATGTGCGCGTTGGGTCGGGTCGCAGTCGGCGACGGCCAGTTCGGCCAGGGCGCTGACGGGGTCGGTGCTCGTCGGTTCGCCGTACGGGTCGGTGAGGCCGAGGTCCGTCGGGGTGACCGGGCGGCGCAGTCGGCGCGAGAGGGCCTCGGCGACCACGTCGGCCACCCCGGTTCCGGGTTGGCGGCCCGCCATCCAGTGCGAGACGGATGTCCGGTCGTAGTGCAGGCGGACCCCGGCCTCGGTCCCGACGGTGTTCACCGCGTGCGCCATGGCCTGCAGGGTCCAGTCCGCCTCGGTGTGCAGGGCGCGAAGGCGCGGGTTCTGCCCACGGATCGGTGTCATCGGACTCCTCCACTGGCCGGCGAGCAACACGAGCAACAGGACGGTGTCCGTCATCGGGGTGCTTTCTCGGCGGCCTGGCGCCTACTTGAAGGATCCACCCCGCCACCGAGCAGGTAGAGCCCCACAGCGCGGCCGAAGATCCCGAGCGCGGGGACACAGGCCGGGTCTGCCCTTTCGGGCAGCGGCGGCACCGTGCCAACCGTTCGCCCGCGAGGACGACCCGCGCCCCTCAGGAAGGAAGCGACATGGACGATTTCGCCGCCCGACGGGCCGAAGTGGCCGAACTCGTCAGCGAACGGTGGGGCGCGTTGCTGGCGGAGATCGGCAGCACCGTCGTCGAGCGCGACGACGCCCGACAACCCCCGCCACCGCGCCTACTGGCGAAGACCGGCTCCACCGGACTGCGGTCGTTGTCCCTGCCACGGGTGGCCGGTGGGGAGGACGTTGAACCCCTCATCTGGGGCATGGTCCTGGAACAGGTCGGGTACCGCTGTCAGGACTCCGCGCTCGCACTCATCCTCAACCACCAGATCGACATCGCCCGGCTCATCTGCGAGTCGGGCCGCTCCGACCTGATCGACACCTACGCCGTCCCCATCGCACGGGGCCGCTACGGAGCGGGCATCGCCTACTCCGAGGACGCCGACGCCTACTCCTTCCGCACGGTGCTGCACCGCAAGGGCGACGGCTACGTGCTGAACGGGCACAAGAGCTACATCACCGGTGGACTGATCAGCGACGTGTTCCTCACCTACGCGCTCGACGAGTCCGGCGACATGATCGCCTGCCTGGTCGAACGCGACGACCCCGGCGTCACCGTGACGGCCTCCGAGCCGATGGGCATGCGGACCGCGGGCGCGGCCTCCGTCACCTTCGACGACGTGCCACTGCCGGCCGGGCGGATCCTCGAAGCGCGGGACGGACTGACGCACGCCCAACGGTTCCTCGGCCTCCAGCGCCTGTGGATCGCCTGCGCGCCGCTCGGCCGCGCCCAGGCCCTGCTGGAGGACTGCGCGGCACACCTGGCAGCCAGCGTCCGGTACGGCGAGCCGGTCGCCGAACTGAAGAACGTGCAAGCGTCCCTCGGACGCATGTACGTGGCGGTCGAGTCGGCCCGGGTCATGCTGTACCACGCGCTGGGACGTGTCGGCGACGGGCACGCCGAGCCCATCTTCGACCCGGTCGTCTCGGCCGCCAAGTACTTCGCGGTCGAGCAGATCCGTTTCGTACTCGAACGGGCCCTCGCGGTGCTCGGCGGCCACGGCTACTACGGCACCACCCATCTCGGGCGGTACATGCGCGACTACGCCGGACTCACACTCGCCGCCGGCACCCAGGACATCCTCGAGGTCAACCTCGGCGCCGGCGTGGTGGCGCGCGCGGGGCGCCGTACCTGACGACGGCGGGTCTCCGTCATCCAGTACCAGAAGAAGGGTTCGGTTCCATGACGTTCGAATTCAACGGCATGCTGCTGCGTCTGGCCGACAGCCAGCGCTCCGTGTCCATCCCCGCCACCACCTTCACCGACGTGCTCCAGGAACTGACCTCGAGGTTTCCGGCCATGAAGCGGATCCTGCTGGACAACAGCGGGCAGCTGCGCCGCGCGCACCGCGTGGTCCTCAACGGCGAGTTCATCGAACACCCGGACGGGGACATGCCCCTGGGCGAGGACGACCACGTCGAGTTCTTCAGCGCGATCGCCGGCGGCTGACCCCGCCGTGGACGACCAGCCGGAGGGCCGGTGAACACCGCCGACAGCCAGGCCCGGTCCTGGGGAACCCGTCCCACGGACTGGGCCGACGTCCAGGAGCCGAAGATCCGGCCGGTCACGCGCGCCGTGCTCGAGGAACTGGGTCCGTGGCGGGGACGGTCGCTGCTCGACGTCGGCTGCGGCGCCGGAGAGTTCGCCGGCACGGCGGCCGGCCACGGCGCCGCGGTGAGCGGCCTGGACGTGGCGGCACCGCTGATCGACCTCGCACGGGCCCGCCACCCCACGGGCGAGTTCCGGGTCGGGACCATGGAACTCCTCCCCTACCCCGACGACGCCTTCGACATCGTGACCGCGTTCAACTGCCTGCACTTCTCCGCACACCCCGAGCGCACCGTCACCGAGGCGATCCGGGTCCTGCGGACCGGAGGCGACTTCGTGATCGCGACCTGGGGCCCTCCCACGGAGTGTGACGCCGTCACCTACCTCCTCGAGCTGGGCGCGCTCCTGCCACCCCCCGAACGGCCGGCGACGCACCTGGACCCGTCCGACGTGGAGGCGTTCAGACGTCTGCTGAGCGGAACCGGACTGCGCCCGTCAGCGTGGCGGGTGGTTCCGTGCCCGTGGGAGTACCCCGACCTCGCCACCGCTCTGCGCGGGCTGCTGTCGACGGGGCCGGCGGCCGAGGCCATCGGTCACTCGGGACACCGTTCGGTCGCCGCGGCCGTCGCCGGGTCGATCGCGCCCTACCGGCGCGACGACGGTTCGTACCTGCTGCGCAACACCTGCTACTACCTGGTAGCCAACGTCGGGAAGGGCCCCACCGCATGATGTGTACCTGCCGTGCCCACCTATCCGTTCGTCGCGAGCGGGTGACCGGTGGTCGCGTCCACGTGGCCCGGGACCGGGCCGCGGTGGTCGCCGACCGTCGACGTGCCGGTGCGTTCGAACATCAGGATCGACGCACCGGACTCCGAGAACGGCCGGTGCTCCACACCCCGGGGAACGGTGAACACCGAGCCGGCGGGGAGCACGACCGTGCGGTCGCGGAGCGCGATGCGCAGTTCGCCGTCGAGTACCAGGAAGAACTCGTCGGTCCCGGCGTGCGAGTGCCAGACGTGCTCTCCGCGCACCTTGGCGATCCGGACGTCGTAGTCGTCGACCCGGGTGACGACGCGGGGGCTCCACAGGGTGTCGAAGGAGGCCAGGGCCGCGCTGAGGGCTACAGGTTCGTCGGTCATGTGCCCAGCCTGGGCTCTGTCGGCCAGGCGGCGTGAGTGCTAGGAATAGCACATGCCGCAAGAATACTCGCACCGCGTGGTCGTGATCGTGGACGAGAACTCCAACCCGTTCGAGCTGGGTTGCGCGACGGAGGTCTTCGGGTTGCGCCGCCCCGAGCTCGGCCGTGACCTGTACGACTTCCGGCTCTGCTCCCCCGGGCCGGACGTCGTGATGCGCGACGGGTTCTTCACCCTCACCGGTGTCGCCGGCCTGGACGCAGCCGAGGAGGCCGACACGCTCATCGTGCCCAACCGGCCCGACGTCGAGGTGCCGCGCCGCCCGGCCGTCCTCGACGCGGTCCGGCGGGCGCACGCGCGGGGCGCGCGGCTGATCGGCCTCTGTAGCGGCGCCTTCACCCTGGCCGAGGCCGGCGTGCTCGACGGGCGCCGCGCCACCGCGCACTGGCAGTGGGCACCCGCCTTCCGGCGACGATTCCCGGCCGTCCGCCTGGAAACCGACGTGCTGTTCGTCGACGACGGCGACATCCTCACCTCGGCGGGAAGTGCCGCGGCACTCGACCTCGGCCTGCACGTCGTCCGCCGCGACCACGGGGCGGAGGTCGCCAACACGGTCAGCCGTCGGCTGGTCTTCGCCGCGCACCGGGCCGGCGGGCAGCGCCAGTTCGTCGAGCGACCCGTTCCGGACCTGCCGGACGAGTCCCTCGCCCCGGTGCTCGCCTGGGCGCAGGGGCGGCTCGACAGCCCGCTCACCGTCCCGGACCTGGCGACCCGCGCCGCGGTGAGCGCGGCGACGCTGCATCGCCGGTTCCGCGCCCAGTTGGGTACGACGCCCCTGGCGTGGCTCACCGGCGAGCGCCTCACCCTGGCGTGCCGGCTCATCGAACGCGGCGAGGCCCGGTTCGACGTCGTCGCCCGGCGCACGGGACTGGGGACCGCCACCAACCTCCGGGCACTGATGCGGCGCGAGACCGGGCTGACGCCGTCGGCCTACCGGCGCAGGTTCGGGCCGACCGCCGCCGACGGTCACTAGTCCAGGACATGCGGGCGGTCGGGTGGCCGGTCAGGTCGCGCTGGCCTCACCCGACCCGGACGCACGCAGAACCCGACCCGGACTCCTCCTGCGAGCTGTGCCGGCCCGTTCACCTCGTCCCTGGTCGCCGGCCTGGGGCCTCAGGGTTCGAGTCCGTGCCCGGGTGCCGATCCTCCGCCGCTGGCCGTGCCCGGGGACAGCGCACTTCAGTGGGCGCCAACGGCAGGGCCCGGCCGGCCATCGTTCGACGCGCCTACGCGAGGACCGTCGTGTCGGGCGAGGTCCGCGCGGATCCGCGACGGTGCGCCCGTGAATGTCAGGTCCCGACAGACGACGCGGGCGGCGTCGCGGGCGGCGACGAGTACCTCGGTGATCACGTGGTCGGTGAGGTTGGCGTCGGCCAGGTCCACCACGACGCGCCGGTCCTCGGAGCCTGCCACGGCTTTCAGGATGGCGTGCATCAGCGACGCGCTGTCCTCGGCGGTGACGTCGCCGTACACGCTCAGTCGGATGATGTCACCCGGGACCGGTAGTTCCACGCACGTCATCGTCACCGTCGCCCACCTTCCTCGTCACCCGTGGCCGTTGTTTGTTCGGGTACGGCCGACGAAACGTTACGATCACGGCCGTGCACCCGGGGTTCGCACCCAGTTCCGAAGGCAAACGGGGCATTGGGGCTGGTATTCTCCTCATCGCCGTGGGCAGCCGGTGAGGAGAATACTGTGGGCCTGCCGCCTGAGCACCGGTCACGGCGTGCGCGCGAACGCCGAGACCGCCCCTACGCGTCGTCCCCTGGTGTCGCCGGCCAGGCCGCAGACGGGCCCCTGCCGCCCGGCATGTTCGTGGAGCGCAGCAGAAGGTTGCCGACCAGGCGGTCGATGAAGAGCTCGTCGACGGGGTCTCCGGTCACCAGCACACGGTGGCAGATCGGACCGAGGAGGTGGTCGAGCTCGGTGTTCGCGTCCAGGTCGGCGGGCAGTTGGCCGCGTCGTATCGCGCGTTGCAGCGGCAGCAGGTCGCGTCGGCGCTGCTCGGTCAGGTACCGCTCGCGGAGCAGGGCGGCGAAGGCCGGGTCGTGTTGGGCGTGGCCGAGCAGTGCCCGTAGGACGGCGCCGGCGTCGGAGCGGGTGAGGAAGTGGGCGATCCGGCGCAGGTAGTCCTGGACGATCTGGTCACCGTCCTGGTCGGCGACGCCCGCGAGACCCTCGCCGCGCACGCCGGCCCGGTCGACTTCGTCCTCCTGGACGGCTGGAAGGCCTGTGCCTGCCGGTGCTCCGCCTGCTGGAACCGCACCTGGCGCCCGGCACCCTCGTCGTCGCCGACGACATCGACCTCGATGACCTGCAGCCCTACCTGCGCTACGTCCGCGACATCCGCAACGGCTACCAGAGCGTGGCGTTCCCCGTCGAGGACGGCATGGAGATCAGCTGCCGACTGTGAGCCGCAGTGGGCCGACCACGGGTCTGGGTGACATGTACCCCCGGCCGCTTCGGGCAGCGCCGACTCCCGCGCTGCCGATAGGGTCCAGGCATGATGCGGCAGTGGAGGACGTGGACGGTGCCGGGAATCGCACTACTGGTCGTGGCCGCGAGTTTCTGCCCCTGGTTCTACGCGGAGTTCAGCACGATGGCGGCGCTGGACACCGCGGCCGGGCGGCACGGTGCGACAGCGTGGGAAGCCTCGACCCGCTGGTCGGGCGCGGTGCTGATCGCCGGGGGCGTGGGGCTCGCATGGCTCGCGGCACGACGGTTCTTCGCGGAGTCCACGCGCTGGGTGGCGGCCGGACTGGCTCTGGTCGCGGGGGTGGCCGTGGCGATGACGGTCTCGGTGTGGTCCGAGTGGCAGCCGGAGGGACCCCCGATCGATCCGAACACGACGGCCATGGCCACGGGAGTGGTCGTGAGCGGCTCCGGGTCCGGGGCCGGGGCCGGGGTTTCCACTACGGGCGGCATCGTACGTGACGACCTGTGGGTCCTGCGGTACGGCGGCGTGCACCGCGACTTCGACTGGGGCTTCTTCCTCGGAACCGGGCTGCTGTCCCTGCTGGTCGTCGTCCTCGTGCTGTTCGCGCTGCTACCGACCCGTGCAGCCAGGAACTGAGGCCAGGACCCCGAGGCGTTCCGCACACCCGGTCACGGACGACGACCGGTCCTGGCCCGCCCCTACCCACCGGGCGGACGCGCCCGCGAACCGTCCACGTTCGACGAAGCCCTGGGCCCGGTGTCTCCCGCCGCGCTCAGAGGTCGGAACCGTGGGTGAAGCTCAGGCTGGCCGAATCGTGGTGTCGACCTCCCTTGCTGCTGGCGAGTAACCCACTCGTCTCGGCAACCTCGGGCAGTCGCTCCCGGAGTGCCCGCCCGCCGTCCCAGGCGACCGCCATCGCGACGTGTTCGTCGGCGGACCGCTCCCGGCGCATGCGGGCCAACAGCACCTCGGCCCTCATCGTCCGGCGCGGAAGGCACACGAGTGCGAGCACCGCGCCCAGTACCACCAACGCCAGTGCCGGCCGGACGTGCCCCGCGCCCATCCGGACCAGCAGCCAGCTCGGCACCAGAAGGTAGAGCGACGGCAGCAGCACCCGCCGCCAACCGGGCCGCAGGAGCCCCGCCCTGCGCAACTCGACCTTCAGGCCGCCCAGCGCGCGGTCGACCGCCCACTGCGCGGCGGCCTCCTTCGGGAAGCGGGTGGCGCTCAGCGCCCCGTAGAGCGCGCGTCGCACCGGGTGGCCGTCGCGCGGCGCGACACCCGTCCGGCGCAGTCCGCCCCTGCTCGGCTCGGCTATGCCCGCCACGACCAGGTCGGCGTACCCGGTCTGGATCGTGCGCCAGCGGCCGGCCGTCAACCAGGCCACGGCAATCGCGTCGAGGTCCCCCATGTGGTCAGTGTGGGGAAACACCGTGCCGGCCGCAAGACCCGTCCGACCAGGCACGGCTGCGGCTACCTGAAGGGACCGCGCCGGCGTCAGGCGGACGGACCGGGCGGGCCCGCGTCACGACCCCCCATCCGTCGGTATCCCGGGTGCACGCCCGGGGTCAGCCCCTGCTGGCCCGCGACGCGTTCGAGCAGCTCGGCGAGTTGCGCGCGCTCCCCCGCGTCGAGCGCGGCGAGCAGTTCGTCCTCGTGGGCGGAGCCGATCGCCGCCATCCGACCCATCACGCGGCGGGCCTCGTCCGTGAGGTGCAGCTCGTAGTTGCGCCGGTCCCCGGTGCTGCGGCGGCGCTCGACCAGGCCCTTGCGGTCGAGGTTGTCGATGAGGGCGACCACCCTGCTGGGCACCACCCCCAGGTCCAGGGCCAGGGACTGCTGGCTGCGCCCCGGCCGGCCGGCGATCATGCGCAGCAGCCCGACATCCGGCGGGGTGAGGCCGAGCTCGCCGACCCGCTCCGCGAACCGGGCGGCCGCGTGCGAGCCGAGTTGGGCGAGCAGGAAGGCCGCCCCGCTGGGGGTTTGCCGAGGAGAGTTCACCGCGCTATCGTACTGCACACCTAATGATTCTTGCCTGTGAACTATTCACCTAGGAGAACGATGACCTCGCCCATCCGCCAGGGCGGACCCCCGCTCGGCATCCTCGGCCTCGTGTTCACCGTCCTGTTCCTCGGCGGCCTGTTCGGGGGCATCGCCCTCGGCGGCGGAGACATCTACCCGTCGCCCTACGCCGCGCCGGAGGAGATCCTCGGCTACTTCCGCGGGCACGCCGACGCGGTCCGGATCGGCGCGGTGCTCCAGTTCGCCGCCGCCATCCCGCTCGGGATCTACGCGGCCACCGCCTCCGCCCGCCTGCACCGGCTGGGCGTGCGCGCGCCCGGCGCCACGATCGCGCTGGCCGGCGGGGTGCTCGCCTCCGCGTTCCTGGCCCTGTCCGGCATGTTGACCTGGACGTTGTCCCGGACGGAGTTCCACGACCACGAGGCGGCGATCCGGATCCTGCACGACCTGGCGTTCGCCACCGGCGGCCCCGGACACGTCGTGCCGCTCGGCCTGCTGGTGGCCGGGATCGCCGTGCCCGGCCTGCTCGCCCGGCTGCTGCCCCGCTGGCTGGCCGTCGTCGGCCTGGTCATCGCGGCCGTGGCCGAGCTCAGCACGCTCAGCCTGCTGGTGGAGGGCGCCGGGGTGCTGCTGCCGATCGCCCGGTTCACCGGCCTGATCTGGCTGGTGACGGCCGGTTTCCTGCTCCCGAAGACCCGGAAGAACGGAACAGAATCATGATCGCGAGACTGGTACGTGCCCAGCGGCCGGAGAAGAACCTGCCGTACCTGCCCCAGCTCGGCGAGGACCGGATCGCGGCCCTGTTCGGCCTGGACCCGGCCGGGTACCGCGCGCTGTGCCAGGGCCTCGACGACCAGGCCCGGGACGCGGCGGCCGAGCTGCTCGCCGACGGGGCGTTCGCCGCCCGGGTCGACCGGTTGCCGTTCCGGCCGGGCCAGCGGATCGCGGCGGTCGGCGAGAGCACCACGGCCGACCGGTTGTCCTGGTTCGAGATCCTCCGGCACGTGCTCGCCCAGCGCCGCCCGGCCGACGACCTGGGGTGGGACAACCTCGCCGTCTCCGGGTGTACCAGCACCCAGGCGCTCACCCAACTGCCCGGGTTGGCCTTCCGCCGCCCCGACTGGGTGTTCTGCATGCTCGGCGGCAACGACGTCCAGCGGCTGGCCGGCGGGAGTACCCGGCTGGTCAGCCCGACCGAGACGGCCCGCAACCTCGGCGCACTGCGCGACCTGGCCGCCGGGGCGGCCGGCTGGGTGTGGCTCACGCCCAGCGCGGTCGACGAGGGGCGGGTCCGCGGCTATCCGCACTTCCAGCGGGCCGGCCTGAGCTGGGCCAACGAGGACCTGGACGAGGTGGCGGCGTTCCTGGCAGACCAGCCGGAGACCACCGTGGACACCCGCCCGGCCACCCGGCCCGTCGAGGCCCACCAGGAGGACGGGCTGCACCTCACCCTGGCCGGCCAGAGCGCCGTGGCGGTGGCCGTGGTCGAGGCCCTGACCGGCTGAGGCGCGCGGCCGGGGACGGCCCGTCAGGCCGACGTCGGCCAGGTCAGCGGGCGGGGCGTCTCCGGCCACACCCCCGCCGGCACGGCCGCCGCCGCCAGCACCGCCGGATCGGTGCCCGCCGCCACCTCGGCCAACCGGCGCAGGATGTCCCGCACCGCCTCCTCCCGCCCCTCGGACCCGGGCGCGAGGTGCTCGTGCCGGGAGAACTCGCGCACCGCGAACGCCGTCCACGCGGACACCACGTCCCGGGCCCGGGGCAGCCCGACCGACACGGTCAGGTGCAGCGAGCCCTCCGGCCCGGACTGCGCGCGGTGCCCCATCCCGGAGGGCACGTACAGGCCGTCGCCCGGGCGGAGCACGAGCTCCTCGGTCACCGGGGTGTCCTCGGGCAGGTGGCCCCGGTCCCAGTCGTCGCCGTCGGGCAGCCCGTACAGGGTCCAGGTCTTGGTGCCCTCCAGCTGGACCGCGAACACGTCGCCCTCGTCGCGGTGCGGCCGGCTGCCGTACCTCTCGGGCGCGGTCAGGTACACGTAGGACTGCACGCTGGCCGACAGGGCGCCGCCGAGCTGGGCGCAGAACGCGGCGAGGTGCTCGTCCCACTGTTCCGGGTTGCTCAGCACCAGGGTGGCGCCCTGGTCGAGTTGGGCGATGATGTCGTCGGCGTGCGCGCAGCCGGGCAGCTGGTGCTGGCCGATCCGCCGGTTCCGGGTGTACGAGGTCGGCGGGGCCGCGTCGCCCCCATAGCTCAGGTTGAGCTGCGGGTAGCGCAGGTTGCCGTAGACGAGCCAGTGTTCGACGAGCTCCCGGTCGACCAGGCCGCGGGCCCGGTCGGCGGCGTGGAACCGCAGGTGCGAGCGTCCCCAGTCGAGGGACTCGGCCTCCTCGGCCTTGGCGAACAGGCCGGCCCACACGGAATGGTCGAGCATGGTCGTACTCCTTCGTCGTCGGTGGTCAGCGGGCCAGCAGGGCGGCGTCCCAGCCGCTCGCGGTCGGGCCGCCGGTGGCGTAGGCGTGCAGGGCGAGCGCGACCCCGGCAGCGCCCTCGAGGAAGCCGGGCGCGTCGGGCCGGTGGTCGGCGCCGGGGACGCTGGCCCGGTACCCGAAGAGGCTGTCGGGTTCGAAGCGGTCGAGGGTCCTGCGGGCCAGGACGTGGGTGACCGGGTCGTCGCCCAGGACCAGGCGGGTGAGGTGCAGCAGGCCGCCCGACCCGTGGCAGAGACCGGCGTCGCCGATGCCCTGGTCGTGCTCCGACAGCGCCAGCGCGGCCCGCACCGCGGCGGCCCCGGCGGCCCGGCACTCGGGCCGGTCCAGGGCGTCGCCGGCCAGGCCGAGCGCGACGGCCACGCCGGGGGCGCCGTAGCACCAGGCGGCGCGGGTGCCCGGCAGGTGGTCGGGGCGGTCGGTGAGCTGTTCGCGGGTCAGGGCGCCGGGCCAGGAGTCGCCGTCGCGCCATGCGAGGAGCCAGTCGACGATCCGGTGCAGGGCGTCGGCGTGCCCGGGGACCCGGTGGCCGTCCCGCCAGGCGGCCGCGAGCAGCGCCAGGGGGCCGGGGATGCCGTGCGCCAGGCCGAGGTTGGCGTGGCCGGGGCCCGGGTCGGCCGGGTTCGCCGGGTGGTCGACCCACCAGCCGGGCAGGCCGTCGAGCGGGGCGCTGAGGTCGACCAGGTAGCGCAGGATGCCGTCGAGGGCCTCGGAGCGCCGGGCCAGCAGGTACCGGCCGACACCCGTCGCCCCGGCCACCACGTCGTAGGCGCGGTAGGAGGTGCCGGGGCGGCCCGCGGCGAGCCGGTCGCGTTCGGGGCGCAGCGCCACCGGGGCCCAGGCGGCGATCCGTTCGTCGAGCGGGCCGAGGATTCCGGCGTAGTCGGTGGGGCGGTGCGCGGCGCAGGCGGCGGCGAAGGCGAGCGCGACCGGGCCCTGGTAGAGGCCGGTGGGGGGCGCGTCGGTCATCGCGGCGACGGCCAGGGCGAGGTGGCGGTGGGCGGTGCGCCGGTGCGCGGGGTCGCCGTGGCCGAGCTCCGCGAAGAGCAGAGCGGTCGCGGGGTACGAGTCCCCCAGCGTCAGCCCGCCGTCCCACCGGCCGCGCGCGGCGCGCTCCGGGTCGGCGAGCCGGGCGGCGACCTCGGCGACGACGTGCGCGGCGTCGGCCCGGGTCCGGGCGGGGTCCTCCGGGCCGCCCCGGCCCCGACCGGAGGCCGGCCAGTCGATACCGGTGCCGTGCGCGTCAGCACCCCGCACGCCGTGGTCGTGCCCCTCGTGGCCCGGGGCGCCGTGGCCGGTCGGATGCGCGGCGGGTCCGCCGTCCTGGTGCCGGGCGTGGGCGGCCGTGGCGGTGGCCGGTTCGGTGGTGGTCATGCGCCGTGCCTCCGGCGGTCGCGGTGGGCGGCGGCCGCGCCCCGGGCGATGGCCAGCGCGCCGGCCTCCCCCTGCGGGTCGACGCCGACGAGTCGGTTGTGGTGCATGTGCAGGACGGCGTCGAGTACCGAGTCCCGGGTGCCGTGCAGCCGGCCGGCGGCGGCGAGCTCCCGGACCGTGGCCCCGTACGCGGCGACGGCCGGGGCGCGCCGGCGCCAGATGTCCAGCAGCGCGGGCCCACCCTCGACGGCGGCGAGCGCGGTCGCGTCCCCGTACGGGTCGAGCAGGGCGACCGCCTCGCGCCGGACCGCCGCGAACGCCGGGTGCCGGGGGCCCCGGTGCTGCGCGCCGACCAGCCAGTCGACCCAGTCCGGGTCGCCGAAGGAGCGGAGCAGGTCCACGGTGTTCGCGGCGAGGAGCAGCCCGGTCGGCAGGTCCAGGCCCGTCGCGCGCAACCGGAGGGTGGCCAGGGCGGCCGCGCTGTCGGCGGCGAACAACCGCTCGGCGGACTCCAGCGCGTCGGGGCCGCCGTACCGGCCGGTCTCCGGCTCGTACCCGTCGAGGGTGAGTCTGTGCGCGAGTCCGGCACCGCACAGGTCCTCGGCCCAGGCGTGCACCTGGGGCAGGAGTCGTCCCCACAGGAGGGCCGGCGCGCCGTGGAAGCGGAGGCGCAGGTGCGGGTCGGGGTCGGCGTACCGGATGAAGAACCAGCGGTCGACGCCCTCGGGCAGGGCCGCGACCAGCGAGGACACCGGGCCGGCGAGGAGTTCGTCGTGCCGGCCGCGCGCGCAGTAGAGCTTCGCGTAGAGCCACTCGCCGCCGGGGAGGTGCCGGGGGGCGGGGCTGTGCCGGGGCAGGGGGGCGGCCTGTCCGTCGACGGATCCCCGGTCCCGCGCCACCGGTTCCCGGACCGACGTCAGGGGCACCACCACCTCGTTGGCGTGCCCGTGCAGCCACCCCGTCTCCGCCTCCGTCCCGGGCGGCTCGCACACCACGGCCCCGGCCCGCCGGACCAGCTCGTCGCGCAGCAGCCGCTGGTGCAGCGGAACGGTCAGGTCCAGTTCGATCCGGTGGTCGTCGACCAGCACCTGGACCCGGTCCGGCACCTGCCACCGGCCGCGCCAGCCGTCGAGCTCGGCCGACCAGTTCTGCCAGGTCATGTCGCGGTCCCGCAACGCGGCGGGGACCTGCCAGCTCGCCGGGGACAGCACCGTGCGGCCGTACGTCACCCGGGGCAGGCGGGGTAGGAGGGTGGCCCGGCCCCAGGACCAGCCGGTCAGGCCCCGGGTGCCGCTGGCCGTGATCTCGCGGATCAGGCGGACGGCGTTGGCCGTGGAGTACCCCACGTTCAGCATGTGCGGGGACAGCGCGTCGATCCGGCGGCCGTGCCGGGCGGACACCAGGTACAGCCGGTCGTGGTCGGCGCCGACCAGCAGGTCCCCGACGCCGAGCACCTCGGCGGCGGAGTGGTCGGCGAAGGTGCCCACGGCGAGGATCCGGTCGCGGATCAGGGGCACCCGCAGCACGTTGCCGGCCCGGGCGTGCACCGGCTGGAACACGAGCTGCGCGCTCAACGGCCCGTCCGGGCGTTCCTCGGCGGCGGTGGGGTAGGCGCCCTCGGGGAACAGGTACCCGAACCGGCCGAACATGGCCCCGGCCGTGTTGGCGCCGGTGCCGGGGGCGACGGCGAGCCGGAAGTCCCCCGCGTCGAGGGCGGTCGTGGACTCGGCGAGCACGTGCACGGCCAGTTCGAGGGTGTCCGGCGGGGTGCCGCCGTCGGAGGCCAGCCGGTCGACCGTCGCGGCGTCCAGGACCAGGTCGCCGCCGTGCAGGAGGGCCCGCTGGGCGAGGGCCATCAGCGCGGCGTCGCGGGCGGACTCCCGGTCGGGAGCGGGTTCGAGCCGCCGGTCGCTGGGCGGCACGAGGTAGCCGGCGGGCGCGCCGAGTCCCCGTTCGGGATCGACGAGCTCTGTGAGGGGTACGAGGGTGTGCGCCCCGTACCGCTCCAGGAACGCCCCGTGGTACTGCCGCAGGTGCTCGGGCGCCCCGTCCACCGGGGACAGCCGCCACAGCACCTCGGCGGCCCGCGCGGCCTCCTCGGCGACGGCCACCGGCAGGGTCACGTCCGCGTCGAAGCGCAGGTCCACCTGCACGGGCGGCTTCTCGGCCGGGTGCAGGGCGCGCATCGCGGCGACGGCGGCGCCGAACGCGGGCCGGCCCGCGCCGAGGGGCTGGTCGGCGTACCGGGCGAGCAGGTCGGCGACGGCCTCCAGGTCGGTGTGCCCGGGCGCGCCGACGATCCGGTCCAGGACGTGGCCGAGCGGGTCGGTGCCGTGCGCCGGCGGGCCCAGGTCGGTGAGGAGGAGCTGCTGGTCGACGAGTTGGACCAGCATGGCCTCCACCATGGCCGCCGAGGCGCGGGGGAACCAGCCGGTGAGCTGCTCGAACAGCTCGGCGTACGGCACCGGGTGCCGGCTCGCCCCGACCGCCGCCCGCACCGGTGGGGTGTACCGGACGCTCAACTCCTGGACCGGTCGCGCGCGGTCGTCGGCGGCGTCCTGGCGCACGTACGGCAGCACGAGCCGGTCGCCGCGCACCGTGCACAGGTCGTTGGCGACGATCCGCAGCCGGCCCAGGATGTCGGGGCGGCGCTGCCACGCGTCGGTACCGGCGGCGAGCCACACCGCGTCGGGCCGTACCCCCTTGACGTGCCGGTCGCCGATCCGCACCTTGGCCGTGGCGTCGAACCCGGCGAGCGCCACCCCGGCGAACAGCCCGAACGGGGTGGGCCGCCCGGTGGTCCGCAGCAGGTACCGGGCCACGGCGTGCGCCGCCCGGGTGAGTTTGGCCGGGTCCAGGGGCCTGTCGGCGTCGAGCCGGGCGAGGGTGTCGGCCAGCCCGCCGCCGGCCACGTCGACGGCCTCGCGGAACACGGGGTCGGCGAGGACCTCGCGCAGGAAGCCGGCGAGCCGTTCCGGGGAGCCGTCGATGTCGACCCGGGTCGCGGCGGCCCGGCTGGCGGGCAGGGTGGGCACGCGGAGCAGTGCCGTGTCCGCGGCGCGGAACCGGGGCTGGGGCGTACCCATGGGAGTCCTCCTTCGGGCGGGATCCGGCGACGATAGCCGCCGGATTCGTCCGGCGTCTACGGACAAAACGCCCGTGTAAGCGTAATGGAAGGGACGTGTAAGAACCGTCGTGGATCATCAGATTCGGGTCGTCCTGCCCAGTGCTGGACGACCCGGTCCATGAACGCCGATGACGGGAGAAACACGTGTCGCCGATGACGATGACCGAAGAGGATCTCATGTTCGACCTGGACCTGCGGGTCGTGCCGGTCGACGCCAGGGACGACTACAACCGCAACCCGGGGATGTCGGAAGGCTGCGTGCACACGTCGTACGTGACCGAGGGCTGTCCGTGGTCGCGGGGCGGGTGCAGCTACACCTGCACGCGCAACGTCGCGGCCGGCGGCAACGCGCAGCACATGTGCCTGTAGGTCCGAGGATGAGGCGACCGGCGCTGCTCGGACCGGTGCTCGCCGGCCGGGTGGCGTCGGTCGCCGCGGACGTGGCGGCGCGGGTGGTCGACCCGGCGCGCGTCGGGGTCGCCGTGCCGGTCGGCGGGACGTCGTACCCGGAGGTGCACCGCTGGCGCGGGTCCTCCCTGGCCCTGGGCGGCGCGGGCGCGGCGCTGGTGTGCTCCGCGCTGGACGACTACGCCCCCGGCGACGGCTGGGACCGGATCGGACACGCGCACCTGTCGGCGGGGGTCGCCGACGTCGAACCGGAGCCGTCGCTCCTCGTGGGCACGGGCGCGGTCTCGGCCGCCGCCACGATGCTCAGCCGGGGCGGCACCCGGTACGCGACCCTGCGGTCCGACCTGGACGGCTACCTGCTCCCGAGGATCTCGGCGACCGCCCGGCGGGTCGCGGCGTCAGCCCCGGACCTCACCTCCGACGACTACGACCTGGTCGACGGCCTGTCCGGGTCCGCGGCCCTGCTGCTGACCGGACCGGGCACCCCGGCGCGCACCGCGTGCCTGACCGAGGTCACCCGGGCACTGGCGGCCGTGGTCACCACCTGGGGCGACCGCCCCTCGCACGGACTCGCCCACGGCCTCGCCGGGCCGGTGGCGGCGCTCGCCCTGAGCGGAGCACCGGACGCCGGCGCCACGATCCGGGCCGCCACCGACCGGTTGGCCACCACGCCCTCCGGCTCGGGATCCTGGTGCACGGGTGCCGCCGGCGTCAGCCGCGCCCTCTGGCTCGCCGGCGCCGCCACCGGAGACGCCGCCCACCGCGCCGCCGCGCTCAGTACCCTCCGCACGGCACCCCCGCTCGACTCCCCCACGTTCTGCCATGGCGTCGCCGGCCAGCTGCTGGTCACCGCGCTGTTCTGGTGGGACACCGGCGACCGCGGGTTCGGGGACGCGGCGCGCGCGCTCTGCGGGTACCTCCTCGACGTCTTCGATCCTTCGAGTCCTTTCGGCTTCCGCGACGTGGAGGCCGCCGGCACCGTGGTCGACAACCCGGGCGTGCTGTGCGGCGCCGGCGGGATCGCGCTCGTCCTGCTCGCCCTCCTCGCCGACCGCCCGCCGACCTGGGCCCGCCTGTTCCTGCTGTCCTGAAGGGCCACCACCGTGCACGACTCCCCCGGACCACCCACCACAGATCCGCTGTTCGGCTCCGGCATCCGGATGTCCGCCGGCTGGGCCCAGCACGACGGCGCCGGCGCGGACCTCGGGTTCGCCACCATGCTCCGCCGACTGCCGCGCCTGGTGGCGACCGCGTTCGCGCTGGCCTGGGAGGCCGGCCGGTGGACCCTGCCGCTCGCCATGGTCGCCAAGGTCCTCGCCGGGGTCGCCACGGCCGTCGCCCTGCTGGCCACGAACCAGGTCCTCGCCCAGCTCCTGGCCGGCCCGCCCAGCCGCGAACGGCTCACCGCCGCGCTGCCCGCCCTCGCCACCGTCGCCGTCGCCGGGGTCGCCCGCAGCGTGCTGTCCTCGGTCGGCGACGCCGCCAGCGGCCGGCTCGCGCCCCGGATCGACCGGGTCGCCTACGTCCGGCTCCTCGAACGGGCCGTCGACGTGGAACTGGCCGTCATCCAGAACGCCGAGTTCCGCAACCTGATGCAGGCCGCCGGGCGCGGTACGCTCGCCGCCCGCCAGGTCACCGCCGGCACGATCGCGCTGCTGGAGGCGCTGGCCGGCCTGCTCGGCGCGGCCGGGGTGCTGGCGGTCCTGCACCCGGTGCTACTGCCCCTGCTGCTGCTCGTGATCGTGCCGTCCGCGTGGGGCGCGGTCCGGACGGCGCGGGCCCGGTTCCTGTCCATGAAGCGGTGGACCGAACTGACCCGCCAGCTGGACAACCTGGCGAACCTGCTGACCGGCTCCGCGTCCGCCGAGGAGGTCCGCGCCCACCGGACGGGCGACTTCCTGCTCGGGCACTACCGCCGGCTCGCGACCCTCTCGGAGGACGAACAGGCCCGGCTCGCCCGCGGCGAGGCCCGGACCCGGCTGGTCACCGACGGGCTGTCCGGGCTGGCCCGGCTCGCCACGTTCGCGGCGCTCGGCGGGCTGCTGCTCGCCGGGACGGTGCCCCTGGGGGTCGCGGCCACCGTGGTTCTCGCGATCCGGACCTGCACCCAGAACCTGGTCGCCCTGGTCACGGCCGTCAACTCCCTGTACGAGCAGGGCCTGTTCGTCCAGGACTGGCAGCGGGCGTGCGCCCGCGCCGAGGCCGAGGCGATGCCGGCGCACGCCGCGAAGGTGACCGGGCCGCCCGCCGCGATCGAGGTGTCCGACCTGCACTTCAGCTACCCGAACGCCGCCAGGCCGGCGCTGCGCGGCGTCAACCTCACCGTCCGGCGCGGCCAGATCCTCGCGCTCGTCGGCGAGAACGGTTCCGGGAAGACGACCCTGGCCAAACTCCTCGTCGGGCTGTACCTGCCCACGGCCGGCACGGTGCGCTGGGACGGCCGGTCGACCGCGGACCTGGACCGGGCCAGCGTGTTCGACCAGGTGGCCCTGGTGCCCCAGGACTTCGTCCGCTGGCCGTTCACCGCCCGGGTCAACGTGACGATCGGCCGCCCGGACCGACCCGAAACCCATGGGACGGGTACCGACCGGCGTCTGGCCGGGTCGGCCCGGTTCGGGCGCGCCGACGAGGTGGTGGACCGGCTCGACCAGGGCTGGGACACGCTGCTCGCCCCGGAGTTCTGGGGCGGCACGACCCTGTCCGGCGGCCAGTGGCAGCGGATCGGCCTGGCCCGGGCCCACTACCGCGACGCGCCCGTGGTCGTGTTCGACGAGCCCACGGCGGCCCTGGACCCGCGCGCCGAGCTCGAGGTGTTCGACAAGGTCTGCGACCTGGCCGGCGCGGGCCGCAGCGTCATCCTGGTCACCCACCGGCTGGCCTCGGTACGGCGGGCCGACCAGATCCACGTCCTGGACGAGGGGGTCGTGGTCGAGCACGGCGACCACGACGCGTTGATCCGCGCCGATGGCCGCTACGCCGAGCTGTACCGGCTCCAGGCCGAGCAGCACGCCGTCCCCAGTGGATCCGGCGGTTGACAGCATACTCAGATCATCTTTATGTTGTGGGCATGGCTGTGCTGCGCGAACCCACGTTTCTGATCCTCGCCGCCCTCGCCGTGCGCCCCCTGCACGGCTACGGGGTGATCCAGGAGGTCGCCGCCCTGTCCGACGACCGGGTGGTGCTCCAGGCGGGCACCCTCTACGCCGCCCTGGAACGCCTCGTCGCCGAGGGCCTGGTCGAGCTCGACCGCGAGGAGCTGGTCGAGGGCCGCCAACGCCGCTACTACCGGCTCACCGAGGACGGGGTCGCCGCGCTCAACGAGGACCTGGTCCGCCAGCGCCGCAACGCCAACGCCGCCGCCGCGCAGCTCCGCCGCCGGGCAGCGTCCGACCTGCTCCCCGGCGCGGACCCCGCCCCGGGCATGGCGTTCGGCGCGACGGCGTGACCGCGCCGGAAGGCCCCGGCCAGCCCCCGGAGAGCCTCGTCCGGGGGTACCGGCTGCTGCTGCTCGCCTACCCCCGCGACTTCCGCCGCCAACACGGCGACGAGCTGCTCGACACCCTGCTGGAGGCCGCCCCCGCCGGTCGCCGCCGGCCCACGGGTCGCGAGACGGCGAACCTGCTCCGGCACGGCCTGCGCCGGCACCTGGGCCGCCCGCGCAGCCCGCGCATCGTGCTCGTCGCGGTGCTGTTCGCGCTGGTCACCGGGGCGCTCGGCGGGGTCTGCGGGGTCTGGGCCAGCTGGTCGGCGGCCCGCGACCTGCCCGGCCCCGCCGCCACCGCCGCGATCACGGGGGCGGTGATGCCCGGCCAGACCCCCTTGCACCAGTCGCGTGTCGAGGAGCCCTTCTTCTACGATGATCCGACCGACGCGTCGACCATCCTGTACGGGGCTGACGACTACTCGCCCGGCCGGCTCCATTTCCTCTACCCCGCCACCCCCGAGTCCGAGAATCGGGCCGGGTTCGCGCGGACCGTCGGGGATCGGCTGCGCGCGTCCGGCTGGCAGGTGACCGGTGTCCGGCACGACGGCTGGGGCGTGGTCGTGTGGGCGGAGAAGGACGGCCTGCTCGTCAACGTGTCCGACACCACCAACGGCTGCGGTTGCGTCGACCTGACGATCGTGCGCGGCACCCGGTGGTGGATGTGGCCGGCGGGGGTCGCGGGCGCGCTGGCCGGCGCGCTGGCCGGGTGGCTGCTGCTCGGCTGGCTGAGCCGGCGGATCCACGGCCGTCCCCTGCGCCAGGCGGCGGTCAACCTGTGCGGCCTGGTCTTCGGGTTCGCCATCCTGCCGGCGCTGATGCTGTGCGGGCTGGCCGTGGTGACGGCCGCGGTCCGCTCCGGTCCGGGGCGGCCGGAGCCGCTGTGGCTGGGGCTGGTCTACGTCGGCCGGTTCCCGGCGATCGTCGCGGCCGGGGCCCTGCTGTGCGCGGTCGCCCTGGCCGCCCTCCCGCACCGGCGGATCACCGACCGCGCCACGTCCCGCCCGGGCAACGCCACCTGACCCGTGATCGTGGGGCGCCATCGGCGGTCCCCCGTTGTCGGCGCGGCTTCGGACCGGACCGGCGGGGCCCCGGCTCAGGCGCGCCGGTAGCGCAGCAGGACCGTGTCGCCGTCGAAGGTCCGGGTGTCGATCAGCGCCAGGCGGAGCCGGTCCTGGGGCTCCGGGAACAGCTTCTTGCCGCCGCCGAGGACGACCGGCTGCACGACGACCTGGTACTCGTCGATGAGCCCTTCCCGCGTGAGCGCCGACGCGAGCTGCGACCCGCCGGTGAGCAGCAGGTCCTTGCCCGGCCCGGCCTTCAGCGCCGCGACCTCGGCCGCCAGGTCGCCGGACAGGACCGTGGTGTTCCAGTCGGCCTTGTCCAGGGTCCGGGAGAAGACGAACTTGGGCGTGCGCCGCCAGACCGGGGCGAACTTCAGGTCGTGCGGGTGGTCGGAGATCGACTCGGCGTTCGGCCAGTAGCTCGACATCATCTCCCAGACGAGCCGGCCGTAGAGGAACGCGTCGGCCCGGGCGGTGAGCTCGTTGGAGTAGGCGGACAGTTCCGGCCCCATGACCGGCCAGTCGAACACGCCGTCGGGGGCCTCGATGTGGCCGTCGAGCGACGAGTGGACCAGGTAGACGAGCTTGCGCATGACGTGCTCCTTCGACAGACGGTGACCGCACAGGTCGAACCGGCCCGGCCGAGATCGACAACCGCCGGAACAATTTTTCGGGTACCGGGGTTCCGCGCACCTGGACCCGCGACCCAGAGGGCCGTGTTTGACTCAGGGTATGCGTACGAACGTGGCGCGTGACGGTGCCGGGCTGGTCCTCGGGGTGCTCCTGGCGGGTACGGTCCTGTCGGCGGCCGGTTGCACCGACGCGGAGAAGAAGCCCGCCGACCCCGCCCCGAACACGGCCCAGCCGTCCGGTTCGTGGACCGTCGTGCGGTGGCTGAAGAGCCGGTCGGACACGGAGGCCGGGCACGGCGAGGCCCTGGAGCGCCGACTGCTCCTGACGCCCTCGTGCGCCGCCGGCCGGTGCGACATCGCGGTCGGGCCGGACGGGGCCAACGGCACCTACCTGCCCGAGGGGTACGCGTCGCCGGACCCGCCCAAGGCCGGCGAGCCGTACACGCTGAGCTGGAAGGACGGCGGCTACGAGCACGTCGACCCGGCGTCGCTCGTGTCCTGCACGGCGGTCGGCGGCACGGTCGTCCCCGGCGGGTACGAGGTCACGTCCACCACCACGCTGACGTTCACGCCGCCGAAGGACGGGAAGCCGGCGGCGCTGCGGGGCACGTACAAGGACCGGGCCAAGGGCGTCGGAGCGGGGATCGCGGCGAAGTGCACGGACTTCGACTCCGAGTGGGAGGTCGCCGGCGCGCCGACCCGGGCCGCGCTGGACGAGGCCGTGGACCTGGCGGGCAAGTACGTGGTCACCGAGGTCGTGGAGGCCGTCGAACCGCCGGGGGCCCGCCCGCCCGGGTACGCCGGGAACCTGTTCGACCCCGCCGTCGTGGCGAAGGCCGCCCCGGGCTGGACGGTGACCGGCACCGGGCCGCCGGCCACGCTGACCGCCGGGGCCGACGGGTGGGGCGGGGAGACGTCCACGCCGATGGCCTGCAACCTCGGGGCGGGCGACATCGCGGGCGGGTTCACCCGGGTGGAGACGTGGTCCAGGTTGCGGCCGGCCGTGGTCACGGCGCAGGGCGCGCCGGTGCTGACCGGGCGGTGGTCGCTGCGGTTCGCCCCGACCCCGGCGGGGACGGCGGCCGGGTGCGCGGCGTCGTCCAACACGGGGTACGTGTTGTTCGTGCCGGCGGGGGCGGTCTGACCGGGCGGGGCTCGGCCCGGGCGGGCGCTCCGCGCCGGGCGGTGGTTGGTGGCCGGCATAGGATCGGGCGATGACGACTCCGAATGTCCTGTTCGTCCTCGCCGACGACATGGGCTGGGCCGATCTGGGCAGCTACGGCTCGCCCGACCTGCGCACCCCGCACCTGGACCGGCTGGCGGCGGAGGGGGTGCGCTTCACCGACGGGTACGCGACAGCGCCGTGGTGTTCGCAGACCCGGATCGGGCTGTACACGGGGCGGTACCCGGCCCGGATCGCCGGTGGCCTGCGGGAGCCGATCGACACGCCGAACCCGGTCGACGGGCTGCCCCCGGAGCACCCGACACTGGCGTCCCTGCTGGCCGGCGCCGGGTACCGCACGGCGCTGTTCGGCAAGTGGCACTGCGGCTACCTGCCGTGGTTCGGCCCGACCCGCTCGGGCTGGCAGGAGTTCTTCGGCAACCTCGCGGGCGGGATGGACTACTACTCGCACCTCGACTACCACGGCCACCACGACCTGTACGAGGGTGAGACCCCGGTGTCCGACCACGGCTACTACACGGACTCGGTGACCGACCGGACGTGTGAGTTCCTGGGCCGGGCGCACGACCGGCCGTGGCTGCTGAACCTGAACTTCACCACCCCGCACTGGCCGTGGGAGGCCCCGGGCGACCGGGCGAAGAGCGAGCGGTTGACGGCGCGGCTGCGGGCCGGCGGCACCCGGGTGTTCCAGGACCGCGCCGAGGGCTCCCGCGCGGTGTACGCCGCGATGGTCGAGCACCTGGACGCGTCGATGGGCCGGGTACTCGCCGCGCTGCGCGACACCGGCCAGGACCGCGACACCCTCGTCGTGTTCGCCAGCGACAACGGCGGGGACTTCTTCTCCGACCAGGGCGGGCTGGACGGGACGAAGGGCCGGCTGAGCGAGGGCGGCATCCGGGTGCCGACGATCGCCTGGTGGCCGGGCCGGATCGCGCCCCGGGTGGAGGCCACGCCCGTGGTGACGCACGACTTCACGGCCACCGTTCTGGCGCTGGCAGGCGTCGCCCCGACCCTGCCGCTGGACGGGGTCGACCTGTCCGGCCTGCTGCTGGACGGCGCGCCGCTCGCCGGGCGGGACCTGTTCTGGCGGATCCGGGACTCCGCCGCCGTGCGCCGGGGCCGGTGGAAGTGGCTGCGCACGCCGGACGGCGAGGCGCTCTACGACGTGGTGGCTGACCGGGGCGAGACCACGGACCGGAGTACGGAGGAGCCGGCGCTCGCGGCCGACCTGCGGGGCAGCTGGGAGCGGACGGACGGCACCCTGGTACCGCTCAGCAGCTGACCGGGGCGCCGGCGCGGACCAGGTTCTCCTGTACCCGTCCGAGCAGGTGCTTCAGGGTTTCCTTCTCCTCGTCGGTGAGCCCTTCCAACGCGAGGCGGTCGGCCTCGGCGATCGCGGCCTGCACGACGTCGCGGAGCGCCTCCCCCGCGTCGGTGGTGGCCACGACCACGGCCCGGCGGTCGTCGGCGGCCGGCGCCCGGTGGACGAGGCCGGCGCGTTCGAGCCGTTGCACCGACTTGGTGACCGTGGACGGGTCCAGGGCGCACGCCTCCGCGAGGTCGGACTGCCGCAGGTCGCCGTGCTCCCACAGCGCCTGGAGGAGCTGCTCCTGGCCGGGGTGCACGCCCGCGTCGCAGAGCAGCATCCCGACGAGCTGGGCGGCGGACCGGGCGGCCGGCCGCAACAGGCAGGTGATCGGCGTCACGTCCACCCTCCTTGTGATCGTTGGCTAGCCAAGCATATCTTATTGCTGAAGCAACTATTGGCTAGCCAAGTATGAGGAGACGTCATGTCCCGCGTGTTCGAGTCCGTCAAGATCGGCTCCGTGGAACTCCCGAACCGCCTGGTCATGGCCCCGATGACCCGGTCCCGGGCCGACGGGGGCGGCGTGCCCACCGCGCTCACCGCGCAGTACTACGCGCAGCGCGCCTCCGCCGGCCTGATCATCACCGAGGGCACCCAGCCCAGCGCCGTCGGCCAGGGCTACGTCGCGACCCCCGGCCTGCACTCGGCCGAGCAGGTCGCCGGCTGGAAGCTCGTCACCGACGCCGTGCACGCCGAGGGCGGCCGGATCTTCGCCCAGCTCATGCACGCCGGCCGGATCGGGCACCCCGACCTGACCGGGCGCAGCCCGCAAGCGCCGTCCGCCGTCCCGGCCCAGGGCAAGACCTACACGCCGGAGGGCCCCAAGGACCACGGCACGCCCGAGGAGCTGACCGTCGACGGGATCCGCGAGACCGTCGCCGACTTCGTCACCGCCGCGCGCAACGCCGTCGAGGCCGGCTTCGACGGGGTCGAACTGCACGGCGCCAACGGGTACCTGATCCAGCAGTTCCTCTCCGACAACGCCAACCGGCGCACCGACGCCTACGGCGGCTCCGTCGAGGGCCGGATCCGGTTCGCCGTCGAGGTGGCCACCGCCGTGGCCGGGGAGATCGGCGCGGCGCGCACCGGGCTGCGGCTGTCGCCGGGCGGCACGTTCAACGACGTCGCCGAGTCCGACCCGGCGGCGCTGTACGTGGCCCTGGTCCGCGCGCTGGAGCCCCTCGGCCTGGCGTACCTGCACCTGAGCGCCACGGAGACCGACCCGGCCCTGGTGGACGACATCCGGCGGAACTGGTCCGGCCCACTCCTGGTCAACACCTACGCCACCGGGCCGCTCGCGGACCTCGGGGCGGCGGAGGCGTGGCTGGAGCGCGGCGCCGACGCGGTGGTCTACGGCCGGGCGTTCCTCGCGAACCCGGACCTGGTGCACCGCCTGCGGACCGGCGCGGAGCTCACCGCCCCCGACGACGCGACGTTCTACGGCGGCACCCACGTCGGCTACACGGACTACCCCGTAGCCGCCTGAGTTCCGCCCGCGCCGGCCGCCAGCACTCCCGGGTCCGGGGGTTGGCGGCCTCCGGCGTCCGCTCCGGGACAACCGCCCCACCCACCCCACCTGGGCCGACACTCCCCCACCGCCCGGCCGCGCGCCGGACGTACCCCCCGATGGTGCTCCGCGCTGGAGACCGGTGGACAGTTCCGGCTATTGTGCGTCGAGTCGTTCGCGGGGTGACGTGATCGGGAGAGGTGGGGACATGCGCCGACGGGCGGGCAGGATGTTGCCGGGGGTCGTGGTGCTCGGCGCGGTGTTCCTGGCGGCAGACCCGGCGGCGGCGGCCGACGAGATCCAGACCACCGTCAACCCGGCGGCGGTCACGCTGCGGGTCGGCGGCTCCCCGGTCACCGTGGGGATCACGCTCACCAACACCAGCGCCGTGCCGGGCAACGCCGGCTTCACGGTCACGATGCCCGCCGAGCTGGTGGCGCAGGGTGCGCAGTTCAACGGTGCCACCCCCACCTGCCAGACCGCTCCGACGACGATCACCTGCCCGTCGGTGCCGGTGCCCGCGGCGGCCAACACGGCGATCACCGTGTCGATCGCCCCGCCGGCGCAGTCCGCGCTGACCGCCGGGCAGAGCGTCGCCGGCACCGCCACGGTGTCCGGGGCGTTCACGACCACGGCCGCCGGGGCGATCGCGGCCACGTTCACCGCCACCCTGACCGGCCCCGTGCCCACCGGGGTGCCGTCGATCACGGGCCGGGTGCTGGACACCGAGGCCAAGCCGGTCGCCGGCGCGGTCGTGACCATCACCGACCCGACGGGCAAGTCCCGGGGCGTGACCTCCGGGGAGACCGGCGCGTTCACCTACACGGCGGCGACCCCGGCCGACCAGTTCGCGCCCGGGGTGTTGACGCTGGTCGCGACGAAGTCCGGCTACACCCCGACGACGGTCACCCGGACCGGCACGGTGGGCATCCCCCTCACCGACGTGGACGTCCCGGTGACGGCGGAGGCCGCGAAGAGCGCGGTGCAGCGGATGGAGACCGCGACCGGGCCCGAGGACGGCATGAGCCCGATGACCACGTTCCTGCTGATCGTGGGCGTGCTGCTGCTCCTGGGCGGCGGGGCGGCGGCCTTCTTCCTGCTCCGCCGGGACCGCGACACCGACGAGGGCCCGGCCCGACCCACGCCCCGGGTGTACCGGAGCGGGGCCGAGCCGGTGCCGACGTCCGGTCCCCCGGCGCCGGCCGAGGACCACACGGCGACCCAGCTGCTCCAGGCCGTCCAGCCGCGGCAGGAGCCGGCGGGCCAGCCCCGGCAGACGGCCGCCCGGGACCGGCCCGGCCGCGAGCCGAAGCCGTGGGACTGGCTCGACGACTAGGGCGCTCCTCCAGGACACACGCATGTGTGGCCGCCCACAGTGGACGACCACACATGCGTTGGCACCTGAACCGCTACGAGGCGTAGACGCCGAACTCCCAGAACGAGAAGCAGTAGCGGGTCGCCCGCTTGACGCCGTAGAACCGCACCCAGCGCGTCGTGACCGGATCGAACCGCGCGGTCTCGACGCCGCCCCGTCCGGCGGTGGTCGACCAGACCGTTCGCCAGGTCTGGCTGGCTTCACTCCACTGCTCGATGCGGTACTCGGACGCGTACGCGGGCTCCCAGTCGATGGTCACCCGGCCGACCGTCCGCTCGGAGCCCAGGTCGACGTACCACCACTGCGCGTCGTTCCAGGAACTGGACCACCGGGTGCCGCGGTTGCCGTCGACGGCTTGCGATGGCTGGAAGTTCACGAACGGGTTCCACTCCACCGAGCTGGCCGTGGCGGGCTTCCCGGAGGCGAGGTTGGTGCTGAGGCCGTGCGCGGCGGTGGCCTCCCAGGTCCTCAGGTACGACTCCGCCCCCCTGGCCATGTCGTCGATGACGGCCTGCCCACCGACCAGGCGGACGTCCTCGATCCAGTCCGGGATCAGGCCGTAGTGCGCGGCGCCGTCGACGTTGACGTCCCAGACCCGGTCGCCGGTCCTCTGCCGGTCCATGGTCGTGGCGCCGTCGAAGCTGCGGTACGGGTAGACCACCGGGTTGGGCGCGCCGGTACGCGGACCGGGCCAGCCGCCGACACCGTTCATGTCGGAGCCGAAGCCGTAGCCGACGTCGTACTTGTCGCGTAGGGCCCTGTTCCGCTGCCACTCGGCGACGAAGCTCTCCGAGGCGTTGTCGTAGCCGGTGATGAAGCCGCCCAGCTTGTACACCCGCTCCGACCAGCCCGCGTCCATCCAGCTGTGCGTGGACAGTACGCCGGGGTAGTTCTCCGCCTCCAGGATGTCCAGGGTGCGCGCGGCCGCCTTGACGCTCATGTGGTCGAGCTCGACCATCATGTGCCGCTCCATCATGCGGCGCAGCGCGTGCTCGCCGAGTCGGGTGAGCCCCCGGGTGTTGCAGCGCTTGGCCGGGTCCTGGGGGATAATCGGGTTGTCCTGCTGCGGACCCGCGCACACCTCGGTCGTCCACGTGGTGGCGCAGCAGGAGAACTGACCGGCCTGGAGGACCTGGCCGATGGTGCCCGAGTCGAAGCGCACGCCGCACAGGCCGTTGTCGAACTTGTGGCACAGGAACATGCTGCGCACGCCGAGCGAGTACAGCTCGTTGATCCCGGCGTCGATCTGCCCCTCGGAGCACTGCGCGACGTCCATGATCATCTTGCAGCCGAAGGGTTCGGAGGTCTCCACCCCGAGGATGACCGCCAGCTTGCCGTCCTTCACCACCTGGCGGGCCTGCTGCGGGCTGGTGACGATCCGGAAGAAGCCCTTACCCGGGCCGCCGTAGATGCCGTCG
Source organism: Longispora urticae (assembly GCF_053902585.1). Lineage (NCBI taxonomy): Bacteria > Bacillati > Actinomycetota > Actinomycetes > Micromonosporales > Micromonosporaceae > Longispora > Longispora urticae. The sequence goes on along the minus strand of NZ_JAQZSH010000020.1, from coordinate 68,339 downwards.
ATGTAGGCCTGCATCTCCCAGGACTTGGCCGCCTCGAGCCGGATCGCGTCCATCTCGTCGCAGCCGCGGTCCTTCGGCATGATCGGCAGGGCGCACAGGACGCCGTTGGTCACCAGGTCGTTGACCATGACGCGCACGCCGCCACGCCACGCCCGCTCGATCCAGGCGTAGTAGTTCTGCTGATGCGTCAACGACTTGTGGGTCGGCCAGTCCTTGAACGTCGGCCAGCCGACCGGGTCGTGGTGCCCGTCCGGATCGGCGGTGAGGTTCTCGAAGAGGGCGCCCGCGCCGTCGGGGTAGTGCTCGGGGCAGTCCTTCAGCGCGTCGGCGACGCCCGCGGGCGAGAACGCCTTGCCGCAGATCAGCCTGCCGCCGAAGCCCTCGTTGGCGAGTACGTGGTTGTGGCCGTCGACGAAGCCGCGGACCTCCCCGTTCTCGGTGCCGGTGAACGGTGCGCCGGTCGCACCGATCTCACTGTCCGGACTCGGCCGGTTCGGCGGATCCCACCAGTTCGACGCGGCCGACGACGCCGGCGTGACGCCGACGGTGAGCGCGATCGTGACCAGCGCCGCCACCGCGAGTGACAGGACCCTGCGGTGTCGTCTCATGTGAACCTCCTGTGCGCGCCCCGAGGTAGACATCCATCTGGGTGATGGTGACCGCTGACACATTCATGAGTCAAGATCATGTTTTTCACACCCCGATTCCCCGCCACGGAACAGCCGCCGGGCGGTCCGGCCGAACGGCCCGATCACCGGCCACCGACCACCCCGACGCCGAGCCCGGACCGGCGACAACCGCCCGATCCGGGCCCACGAACGTCCGATGGCGACACACGCGAACCAACGAACACCCGCCCCCAGGTCAGACCTCCGAGGTGTACGTGGAGAACAGCAGGTTGTCCGTCGGCACGCCGACGTTGTTGAAGCAGATGACGGGCGCGGAGATCGTCGAACCGATGTTCGCCCAGACCTTCTCCAGCTGGCAGTAGTACCCGGGCGGGCCGCCCAGGGCCGTGACCTGCAGGTGGGTCCGACTCACGCCCACCGCGTCGAACTTCATCGTGTACCGGCCGGGCGGCGCCGGCACGAAGGAGTTCGGCGCGCCCAGGGAGTTGTAGCTGCTCCCGGCGGGGGCTCCCACCAGGTTCGACTGGTAGCCGAGCCGGGTCGGCGGGCTCACGGCCCCGAACACCGACCGCTTGAAGTGGTACGACAGGGTCCACCACGTGTCGACGGGCGCGCCGTTGGGATCGGTGCACGACACGGGTACCCGGTAGTCCGGCCCCACGAAGAACCAGTTGTCGATCTTGCACCGCCGGGGCAGGTCGTTCGGGTGCACGGCGGTGGCCTGCAGATCCCCGTCGTACGCGCCGGTGCTCAGCGCGGCGAACGTGACCTCCCACTTGCCGGTACCGGTGTGCGTGACCGTGTTGGCCGCACCGGCCGAGTTGTAGCTGGCGAGCAGGCCACCGGCCGGGTTGGAGTACACGTAGGCGTGCGCCCCGACGCCACCGGGCGCGCCCGAGCTGCGGGTGTAGGTCACGGTGAACGCGGACGGGTCCGGATTGGGGCCCTTGAAGCACAGCACGGTGACGAGCTTGGTGCTGCCGCTGTCGTACCAGTTCTCGACCTCGCAGTAGCGCGCGTTGTCGTTGACGGCGGTCACGTGCACGATGCCGTTGGTCGAGGCGCTGCACGGCAACTTGACCTGGTACTTGCCGGGCGTGATCTGGGTGACCGTGGCCCAGGAGCCCGGGCAGGCCGTGCGGTACGTACCCCACTGGTAGTTGGTGTTGAGGACGGAGCCGGGGGCCGGCGCCGGGTTGTCCGAGTAGGCGAAGGCCCACACGTCCGGGACCGCGGCCTGGGCCGGGGCGGCGGACAGCGGGACGGTGGCGGCGAGGACGAGGCAGCCGGCGAGGGCCAGCAGTCTGCGACGGAGAGCGAACATGTCTGCTCCACGGTGGAGGGGATCGCGACCCGGCGAGGGGTCGCCCCGTGGGTGCACGGGGTCGGCCCACCCTAGGGCAGAGATCGACGTCCGTCAGTCAATATGAGGACTCCTCGGCTATCTGGTATCCCCCGCACCAGGGCCGTGACCTCCCCGGTCGGAACTCCTCGCACCGGCCGGCCACCGGAGTGGGCGGGCTCGGCGGGGCGGCGCCCCCGTACCCGTCGGATCGTGGGTCGTCGTGGGGGTCAAGGTTTCTCCAATCTTCGTCCAACCCGCCTTTCCTAGCCTGGTGCCGTTCCATCAGCGCACTGAAGGAGGAAGATGTGAAGGTCAACGCTCAACGTTCGGGACGTCGGGTCGCCAGAGCGGTCCAGATGGGCATCGTGGTCCTGACCGCCATGACCGTCAGCGTGTTCGCCGGGGCCGGGAGCGCGCAGGCCGCCGACACCCAGCTGGGCATCGACGTCGGGAACATCGCGTACGGGCAGTTCACCTCCGACAACGCCGACGTGAAGGCGCGGCTCTCGGAGAACCCCGCCGGGTCGGACTGCAACTTCTACACCGGGTTCTGGGTCGACCCGGCCAACGACCGCCGGGACGGCTACCCCTCCACCCCGTGCGGCAAGGTCACCCCGGGCTACATGTACCGGAACGGGACCAAGACCTGGGGGAACGTGAAATGGGCCTCCCGTGCCTGGTGCGCCGACTTCGCGAAGTTCTCGTTCTACTGGGGCGGCGCGAAGATCACGGGCCTGAGCCCGGCCGCGTCGAGCTTCAAGACCTACGGGGTCAACAACGGCACCTGGCACGGGCGGGGCAGCGGTTACGTCCCGCGCAAGGGTGACGCCGTGGTCTACGACTGGACCAACAACGGCTCCATCGACCACGTCGCCATCGTCACCTCGTACCAGGACACCAGCACCGACGGCAATCACTACGTGGTCGGCGGCAACCAGTCCGGGGGCGTGACGCATCCGGAGTACGCCAACTGGAACGCGGCCATCGTCGGCTACACGTCGCCGGTACCGAAGTAGTCCGACCGCGCGCGAGTCCGGGCCCTGATCGTCATCTCCAGGGCCCGGACTCGCGCGCATTGGTGCGTCATGGTGTCAAGCGGGTGTCTATCATGGACTTCGTCCCACTATGCTCGTGCGAGTGCGCGGACCACGCGGCACGGACACGGGGGTGCGATGAAGGTCGAGTACACCCTGCTCGGTGAGGTCGGGATCCTGGTCGACGGCCGCCCCGTCGACAGCGGCCACGCGCGTCAACGCGGGGTCCTGGCCGTCCTCGCCGCCTCCGCCAACGTGCCCGTGTCGATCCCGCAGCTCCAGGACAGGCTCTGGGACGACGACCCTGCGGCCCCCACCACGCTGCGCGGCTACTTCACGCGCCTCCGCCAGGCCGTGCCACCCGGGACCGCGCACGACATCGTCCGGCGGTCCGGCGGCTACGTGCTGGTCACCGCCCCCGGCGCCGTGGACCTGTGGCACTTCCGCGAACTGTGCGACAAGGCCCGCGCCCAGCCGGACGGGCCGCGGGCGTTGGGCCTGTTCGAGGAGGCGCTGGCGCTGTTCCGGGGCGTCCCGCTGACCGGGGTCGACTCCGGGTGGCTCGATGCTCTGCGGCACCAGATCCTCGAGGAACGCGCGGCGGCCGAGCTGGACCGCGATGACCTCGCCCTGCGCCACGCGCCGAGGCAGGGCATGTCGGCCGACCTGCGGACCCGGCTGGCGGCCCGCCCCCTCGACGAGCGCCTCACCGGGCAGCTGATGCTCGCGCTGTGCCGGGAAGGGCGACAAGCAGAGGCACTCGAGGTGTACGGACGCCAGCGCCGCCTGCTCGCCGACGAACTGGGCGTCGACCCCGGCCCCGGGCTCGCCGGCCTCTACCAGCGGATTCTCCACGGAGACGTCGCACCGCCAGCCGCTGTCGGCGCCCCGCCGCCGCGGCCGGGCCCGGCACAGTTGCCGGCCGCCGTTCCCCAGTTCGTCGGTCGGACCGGGGAGTTGTCCACCGTGACGGCGGCTGTCCGGCAGCCCGCCGGTTCCGCGCCCGTCGTCGCCGCCGTCGGCACCGCGGGGGTCGGCAAGACGGCCTTCGTCATGCACTGGGCGCACCGGCACCTCGACGCGTTCCCCGACGGGCAACTGCACCTCGACCTCCGCGGCTACGGCGAGGCCGCCCCGGTCTCCACCTCGGCCGCGCTGGCCACGCTGCTCCGGTCGCTCGGGGCGGCGGAGGTCGACATCCCCGCCGACGTGGACGCCCGCGCGGCCCTGTACCGGTCGACGCTCGCCGGCCGACGGGCCCTCGTGGTGCTGGACAACGCCCGCTCGGCCCAGCAGATCCGCCCGCTCCTCCCCGGCGCGGGCGGCGTGACCGTGCTCGTCACCAGCCGCGACATGCTCGCCGGACTGGTGGTCAGGGACGGCGCCGTGCGCGTCCTCCTCGAACGGCTGCCCGACCACGACGCGGCCGAACTCCTGCGCCGGGTCATCGGCGAGCACCGCACCGCACGCGAACCGGCCGCCGTGGCCCAGATCGCCTCCGCCTGCGACGCGCTGCCCCTGGCGCTGAGGGTCGCCGCCGAGCGGGCCGTCCGCCACCCGCGCCAGCCCCTGGCGGCGCTCGCCGACGAACTCGCCGACTCCGCGCGCCGCCTGGAGCTGCTCGACACCGGGGACGCTCTCACCCGGGTCCACAACGTGTTCTCGTGGTCACTGCGGGACCTGCCCCCCGACGCGGCCCGGCTGTTCCGGCTGCTCGGGCCGCACCCGGTCGTCGGCATCACCCCCGGACTCGCCGCCCGGCTGACCGGACTCCGGGTCGACGAGGCCACCCGGCAGCTGGCCCTGCTGGCGAACGCGTGCCTGCTGGAGACGTCGGCGCCCGGCGCGTACCAGATGCATGATCTTCTGCGGTCCTTCGCCACCACGACCTGTGAGGACACCGACAGCGGGTCCGATCGCGAAGCCGCCCTCGCCGGATTTCTGGACTGGTACGCCGAGGCCGCCGAGGCGGCGATCGCGACGCTCGCCCCGCAGCCCGCCCCCGGGGACGCCGGGACGTCGATCCGCTGGCTCTCCGCGGAACTCCGCGACGCCATCGGTGCCGTCGAGCTCGGCCGCGCCGCGGGAATGGACGACCGGGTACTGCGCCTGCACCGCCCGCTCGTCGCGTTCTGCCACCAGCGCCGACGCGTCGACGAGGCCCTCGCCCTGCTCCACACCGCCCTCGAATGCGCCCGGCGGTCCGGCGACCGGCGGGTCGAGGCCGAAGCGCTGCTGGCCCTCGGCGACGCCCTGGCGGTGGCGCACCGTTTCCCCGAGGCGCGCCGCGCACACGACCGGGCCGCCGACCTCTACGGGGCACTCGGCGACCGGACAGGGGAGGCCACGGTCCTGCTCGGCGTCGGCGTGGCCCACGGACGGGCCGCCCGCTACCCCGAGGCCCTCGAATACCTCAACAGGTCGGCCGACCGCGCCCGCGCCGCCGGCGATGACGGCCACTGGGCCCGCTGCCAGGTCAACATCGCCACCGCGCATACCCAGATCGGCCAGTTCGCCGAGGCCGCCACCCACTACCACCGGGCACTGACCGTGTTCGACGCCGCCGCCGACCGGCGCTCCCAGGCCGCCGCGCTCGCCGGAATCAGCACCTGCTCGCGCGAACTGGGCTCCCTCGACGAGGCGGTCACCTCGGCGCTGCGTTCCATCGACCTCGCGCGTGCCGTCGGCGACCTCGGCATGGAGGAGTACGGCCTGTTCAACCTCTCCATGGCGCACTCGGCGCTGGGCAGGCACGCCGAGGCGTTGGAGGCGATGACCGGGGCCGTCCGGATCGTCGACGGCACCGGAGACCCGCAGCGCCGCTGCAACAACCACGGCGGGCTCGGCGATGTGCAGCGAGCCGCCGGGTTGTCCGCGGAGGCCCGGGCCAGCTACCGGACCGCGTTGGCGTTGGCGGTCGAACTCGACGACCAGCGGCACATCGCCATGAACAGCCGGAACCTGACCGCGCTCGACTCCGGTGCGGCGGCGGGACCGTCTACCTGGGAGTGAGGCCGCCGAGGAGGCGAGGATCGGCGAACCGGTGGGCGGGATCGCAGCGGGCTGACCGTCCCACCGACGGTCACGGCTCGGGGAACGAGGACCGGGTCATCGCCCACCGTCGCCACCGGGACGGACGGGTCCCGGCTCGCCGTCGGGGGTGGAGCGGCCGTATCGTTCGGCCAGTTTCCGCAGGTGGGCGACGAGTTCGGGGGGCTCGGTCACGGTGAAGTCCAGGCCGAGCATCCCGATGTACACCGCGATCGTCTCCACGGTCTGCGCGCCGGTCACCAGCACGCACGTCTCCTCGTCGAGGACCTCGACGCCGCCGATCGTGGGGGTGATCCGTTCGGTGACCACGGCCGCGGGCGCGTGCACCGTGATCCGGGCCCGGTGCCGCCAGGTCGCGGCGGCCACGCCCTGGCCGACGTAGCCGGCGAGGTCGTCGGACGGCAGGTCGCGCGGGGTGAACCGGGGACCGTTCGGAACCCGGGGGGTGAGGCGGTCGACGCGGAACGTGCGCCAGTCGGTGCGGTCGAGGTCGAAGGCGACCAGGTACCAGCGGCTGCCCCGGTGGACGAGCCGGTAGGGCTCGACGGAGCGGACGCTGGTCGCGCCGGTGTGGTCGGCGTAGTCGAAGCGGAGACGTTCGTGGTCGCGGCACGCGGCGGTCAGGGCCGTGAGCACGGCGGCGTCGGCTTTGGGGCCGGAGTCGTACCGGGTGGTGACGGTGTAGCTCTGCAGGGTGTTGACCCGGCGGCGCAGCCGTGACGGCAGGACCTGTTCCAGTTTGGCCAGCGCCCGCAGGGAGGACTCCTCGATGCCGGTGATGCTTCCGCTGGCGGCCGTGCGCAGGCCGAGCGCGATGGCGACGGCCTCCTCGTCGTCGAGGAGGAGCGGGGGCATGGCCGCGCCCGCGCCGAGCCGGTAACCGCCGACGTTGCCGCGGGTGGCGTTGACCGGGTAGCCGAGGCCGCGGAGTCGTTCGACGTCGTTGCGGACGGTGCGGGTGCTGACGTCGAGCCGGTCGGCGAGTTCGGGGCCGGTCCAGTCGCGGGGCGTCTGCAGCAGAGACAGGAGTCTGAGGAGTCGGGCGGAGGTTTCCAACATTCCTCCAGTCTGCCCGACTATCAGGAACAGAGTCTTCCTAATAGCGCCGTAGGTTGATGGCATCCCCCGAACGAGGAGTGAGAAGTCATGACCGCAGTGCTCCAAGCGCCCGTCGTCACCACCCGCCGCTGGCTGGGCCTGTCCGCGATCCTGGCCGCCACCCTGATGAACCTGCTCGACGCGTCGATCGTGAGCGTCGCGGCACCGGCGATCCAGGGCGACCTCGGCGGCGGCTACACGGCGATCCAGTGGATCGCGGCGAGCTACACGCTGGCGATCGCCGTCGGCCTGCTCGCGGGCGGCCGGCTCGGCGACCTGTACGGTCGCAAGCGGATGATGCGATGCGGCATCGTGGGCTTCCTGGTCGCGTCGGTGGCCTGCGCGCTGGCACCGAGCGCCGAGGCCCTGATCGGGGCCCGCGCACTGCAGGGCCTGGCGGCGGCGGTGATGATCCCGCAGGGCTTCGGACTGCTGCGGGACCTGTTCGGCGCCGCGCTGGGCAAGGCGTTCATGATCTTCGGTCCGGCGATCGGGCTGTCCACCATCCTCGGTCCCGTCGTGGCCGGGACGCTGGTCGACGCCGACGTGTTCGGTACCGGATGGCGCATGATCTTCCTGATCAACCTGCCCCTCGGGGCGTTCGCGCTGATCGCGGGCGGTAGGGCCCTGCCCGACCCGGCGCCGGTCGCCCGGGGCCGCAGGCTCGACTGGCGGGGCGCCGCCGTGGCCGGGACCGGCATGTTCCTGCTGACCTTCCCCCTGGTGCAGGGCCGGGAGCTCGGCTGGCCGCTGTGGACGATCGCGATGCTGGTCGCGGCGGTGCCGGTGCTGGGCCTGTTCGCCCGGCAGCAGTTGCGCGCCACGGACACGAAGCTGATCGAGCTGAGCGTGTTCGCGAAGCGGTCCTACACCTCCGGCGTGGTGTTCGTCCTGGTGTTCTTCGGCGCGATCTGCGGCTTCTCCCTGGCCGTCGGGATGCTGCTGCAGCTGGGCCTCGGCCAGTCGGCGACCCGGGCCAGCCTCACGATGGCCGGCTGGGCGGTGGGCGCGTTCGTCGGCTCGGGCCTCAGCGGCGGCCTGGTCGCCAGGCTCGGCCGCACGGTCCTGCACCTCGGCCTGGCCGTGATGGCCGTCGGGATCGGCTGGCTGTACCTGGCCTTCCACGCCGGGTCGACGGCGGTCGTGGCGCCGCTGGCGGTGTTCGGCCTCGGGATGGGCATGATCTTCGTGCCGCTGTTCGACATCATCATGGGCGACGTGGCCGACCACGAGACCGGCTCGGCCGCCGCGGCGCTGGAGACGGTGCAGCAGCTCGCGGCCTCGGTCGGGGTGGCCGTGTTCGGCACGGTGTTCTTCGGCCGGTTCACCGCGCCCGGCACGCACTTCGCGGCCATCGAGCCGGCCACGCTCCTGGCGCTGGCGCTGACCGGCCTCGCATTCGCGCTCGGCTTCCTGCTCCCGAAGCGGGCCCGGCGGCACTGAACCGACCCCGCCAGCCGGCGGCCGGGCCCCGCGCCCGGCCGCCGGCTCGTGCGTTCCCGCGACAGCCACCCGACCGCTCGGGACGGCGGGGGCCGGGTGGCCGTCGCCCGCCGGGACGGCACAGTCCCCCGGCCGTCCGGGGTGGCGGGGCCCGGTGCCGGGTCAGGTGATCGTCAGCGCGGTGTCGGTGTGCCCCGCGCCGCAGCCGTTCAGCCAGGCACCGGGCACGCCCAGTGGGCGGGCCGTGGCCCTGGCGGGGGCCGATCACCCGCGGGCTCGCCGTCCACGGCTTCCGGGCTGCCCCGAAGGCGTGGGTGGCCGAGCTTCGGGCTCGGGCAGGTGCCCGGCGACCCGTGGACCGTCAGGGTGTACAGCACGCTGTGCGCCCTTCCCGTCGCGGTGCCGGTCCCGCTGAGCGTGAGCGCGTAGGTGCCCGGCGGGGCCGCGGTGGTGGCCACCAGCGTCAGGGTCGACGCGCCGTCGGAGGGGATGGACGGCGGTTGGAACGACGCGTGCAGACCGGACGGCAGGCCCGCCGCCGACAGGGTCACGGTCTGCGGAGCACCGGACGTCGTGCTGGTGGTCAGTGTGACGGTGGTGCTTCCACCAGGGTTGACGCTGCCGGTCGGCGAGCCGGCGGCGAGGGAGAAGTCGCTCGGGGGCGGGCACTCCGCGTCCGCGCCGGCGACGTTCACGGATGTCCACGCGGCCTGGACGGTGCGGTACTCCACGGAGCAGGTCCCGTACAGGTCGGTCGCCGCGCGGAGGGTGAACGCCCGCGCGGTGCTGTTCGGCGCGGCGGTGTTGACGTAGTTCGTGGCGGAGACGAAGTAGACCGTCAGCGCCCGGTACCAGATCCTCGCGGCACTGGTCCGGCCGATGCCGGTGACGGTGCCCGGTTGGCAGACCGGGGAGGTGCCGTACGGGGTGGCCCCGGTGCCCTCGGCGAGGTCGAAGTAGAAGTGGTTGGCGACGCCTGAGGAGAAGTGCGGATCCCTGGAGGCCGTCGTCGAGGACCAGCAGCCGTCCGACGAGCCGTCGAGCCGGGGGTTGTACATGTACCGCAGCGGGGTGCCGTTGTGGTGGAAGTCGAGCATCTCCCCGATCACGTAGTCGCCCGGATCGGTGGCGTTCGCCGCCTGGAACTCCACCATCGAGCCGAAGATGTCCGACGTCGCCTCGTCCAGCGCGCCGGACTCGCCGGTGGGGTTCAGGCCGCCGGGGACGCTGTACTCGGTGACGCCGTGCGACAACTCGTGCCCGGCGATGTCGAGGGAGATGATCGGTCCGGTGCTGCCGTCGCCGTCGCCGTAGAGCACCTGGGTGCCGTCCCAGAGGGCGTTGACGTATTTCTTTCCGTAGTGCACGAGGCTCCGGACACCGGCGCCGGAGTTGAAGATGCCGAGTCGGCCGTGGACGGTCTTGTAGTAGTCCCAGGTCACGGCCGCGCCGTAGTGCGCGTCGGCGGCGACGGTCGCGGGGTCGGAGAGCCTGTTGTTGCCCCAGGTGTTGTCGGGGTCGACCATCGCGGTGCAGGTGGGCACGGGACCCACGTCGCAGGTGAGGTTGCCGCCGCGCACCGGGTCGATCAGCCGGTACCCGCCACCCGACGCCGTGGTGTCGAGCGGAACGTTGCCGGCGCGCAGGATCCGGCCGGTACCGGCGGCGGTGTGGACCTCGTCGAAGGCGCGGAGGTAGCCGCCGCCAGTCGCGGCGCTCAGCACGTGCAGCCTGCTCGGGGTCTGCCCGTCGGGACCGTTGCCCTCGACGAGGGTGTCCCAGGCGAGGACGCCCGTGCCGTCGGCGGCGTCGACCACCAGCTCGGGGACGCCGACGGCGCGGACCGTGCCGGCGAAGCGCGCCCGGGCACCGGCGGCGGCCGAGGCCCTCCCGACGGTCGGGGCGGTGTCGAGGGCCAGTGGCCGGGTCAAAGCGTTGCCGACGCTGGTCAGGGTGCCGTCGGGGGCGGCGTGCACGGCGAGGTCGCCGCCGAGGACCCGCAGTCCCCGGTAGGTGCGGGTGTAGCGCGCGTGCACGGAGCCGTCCGGGTCGAGGGTGGTGGCGTACACCTGGTAGGCGTCGCCGTCGGAGCCGCTGATCTCGGCGCGGTGGGTGGACAGTAGCGCGCCGGTCACGGCGACGGCCCGGTCCCGCCCGGTCGGAGGGGGCGCCGCCGGGGAACTCGTGGCGGCCGTGGTCGTCAGTCCCGCGACGAGCAGGGCGATCCCGGTCGCGGCGACGGTTCTTCTCATACCGGTTCCCCCTGCCGACTATGGCGCACAAACCTCCAATACATCCATATCCGTCGATCTTTTGTTTGTACAGTGCGCTCCTCCGCCCCACGCCGAGGGCCCGCGCCCCGCGCTGTCGGGCCTGGATCGCGACGGACTATCCGGGGTACCCGACGAGCAGATCGTGCCGCGCGTCCGGCGCGGCGAACGCCAGCAGCCGTGCGCCCTCGGCCTCGACCTCGGCCCGTTCGCCGGCCGTCAGCGCCCGGAACGGCTCGACCTCCAGACTCGCCGACGTTGTTGCCGTCCGGAGCTTCCAGGCGCCGGCCACCTCCCCGTCCACGAGGACGGTGGCCCGCATCCCGTTGCGGGTCGTCACGCGCCGGCGGACCTCGTCCGTGATCACCCGGCCACGGTCGGCGTGTGAGGCGAGCAGGTTGTCGTACTCGGGCAGGAACCGCACCGGCGCGGTGACCCCGGCGTCGGGGCGCGGGGCCTCCGGTAGATCGAACAGCTCGACACCGCGCTCGTCACGGAAGACCGCCAACCTCCCCCGCAGCCCCTCCAGGACCGGCCGCAGACGGGTACGGCCGGCCCAGACCTGCACGTCGGCGACCGAGGCCGGGCCGAACGCGGCGAGATAGCGCAGCACGACGTGACCGAGGTCCGCCTCGGGTGCCGCCTCGACCCCGGTCCAGTCGGCCGCCGTCGCGTACCGCGTGCTCCCGCCCACGCCCCACACGGCGCGCGGCGGCACCTGTACCAGCGGCACCAGGTTGCGCACCACGGTGGCGAGCGCGCGGGGTTCGCGGTCGGGCCACCGCTCGGACAGGGCAGCGCCGAGTTCCTTCGGCGTGAGCCGGCCGGTGCCGAGCAGCGCGCGGCCAGCCTCCGCGACGGCAGCGCGGTCGAGCCCCTCGAGGCCGGCCCGGAACGCCGTGTCCAGTTCGCGGTCGAGGGCCGGCTGCGCCCACGGCCGCAGCGCGCCGATGTCGGCCGGGGTGACCAGGTGCACCGTGCTGCGCATCAACGCGATCCGCACGAGGTGCCGCCCGGTCAACGCGCCGGCCAGATCGGCGGTACCGAACGCCCGGATCCGGCTCCACAGCCCGAAGTACGGCGCGTACGGCGCCTGCGCCTGGAGGCCGACGAGCCGGGAGACCGCGTCCACGACGGTCGTGTCGGCGCGCTCCAGCAGCAGTTGGCGGGCCAACAGGGCGCGGCCCAGCTCGCGCCGCCGCAGGATCGGTGCCGTCATCGCGTTCTCCCTCCCCGTCCCGTCGTTCAGCCGCCGAAATCGGCCCGGTGGTCCTCGGTCCACTGCGCGTACGTTCGCGCGGGGTGCCCGGTGATCCGCTCGACGACGTCGTTGACCGGGGCGGACCCCCCGACCGACCGCGCCATGAGCGCGAACAGCGCGGCCACGAACTCCGGGTCCATGAACTGACCCAACTGCTCGCGCACCGGCTCCGGATCGAGGTCCTCCACGGTGAGCGGTCGCCCCAGCGTCCCACCGAGCACGCGGACCTGCTCCGCCTGGGTCAGCGACGCGGGGCCGGTCAGGTCGTAGGCGTGCCCCGAGTGCCCGCCGCCGGTCAGGATCCGCGCGGCCACCTCGGCGACGTCGCGCTCGTGCACGGCGCTGAAGGCCGCGTCGGTGTACGGCGCGCGGATCACGTCGCCGCCGCCGAGCTGCATCGCGAACGTCAACGAGTTGACGGCCGGGAACAGCAGCCGCAGGAACGTCCACCCGATGCCGGACGCCTCGATGGCCCGCTCGACGTCGCGGTGGTACCGGGCGATCACGTCGGGCTGCCGGTCCGCGCCGGGGACCACGGCCCCCGAGGACAGGAACACCAGCCGCCGTACCCCCGCCGCGCGGGCGGCCGACAGGAGCGGGGCGACGTCCATGCCGTACTGCAGGACCAGGAACGCCGCCTCGACGCCCTCCATCACCGCCGGCAACGTCTCGGGCCTGGTCAGATCGCCCCGGACGACGTCGACGCCCAGCGGGAGCGCGGCCTTAGCCGGGGTACGGGTGAGCGCCCGGACGGGTACGCCCGCGGCGGCCAGCTCCTCGACGGCCTGGCGTCCGAAGTGGGCCGTGGCACCGATGACGAGGTACATGAAGAAGTCCTTTCGAGCGGGGGAACGTCGATCCGGCCTCCACGGTAGGCGGTAATCAGGAATGCTTGGTTCCTAATAGCCGCGAAAGTTTGATCTTCGAGGTCGGGCACCTCGGATGGGCGGGAGACCGGCCGCTCAGGCACGTGGAGGGTGCGCCCCGGCAACTCATTGTGCTGCGAGGCCTCGCGATGGTCGCGGCTCTGTCAGTCGTTCAGGTCCATTCCCAGCGCATGCCGATCATGCCCGGGTTGACGTCGGTGTCCACGAGGTGGGCCGCGTGGGTGTTGCCGACCCAGACCTCACGGATGCCCTGGTCCGGGGCCGGTTCCTTGCGCCGGGAAAAGGTGAGGCAGCGCGCCGGGATGGCAGCCGGGTCGAACTGGACCTCGAGGATGTACTCGCGCAGCGGGCCGGGGATCACGCGGGTGTAGTGGTCGGTGAGCACGCCGGGGCCGAACCGCAGTTCGTAGGCGATGACGGCGGTGTCGCCGGTGTTGAGCACCCGGTCGAAGATGAGTTCGGTGGCGAGGTACAGGCCCTCCGGGTCGGTGCGGGCCCGGCCGGTGCGGCAGTTGCGCAGCGCGTGCACGGTGGGGATGTTGGTGTGGTCCCCCTCGTCGTGCTTGAAGGCGATCACGTGCCGCGAGACGTTGTCCGTGGCGGCCCGAAGGACGTGGCGGGTGGTGAGGGAGATCGCGGCACGGTCGGGCCCGAGCCGGTACAGGTCGTGGCTGGAACAGGACAGAGCCTTGTGTTTCGGGGTTACCAGCGCGTCGAGGAGCGGCGGAAGGGTTTCGCTGTCGGTCCAGCCGTCCCCCAGCTCCATGGTCCCGGCCGCGTGGTCCAGCCACCGGCCGCGGGGGCGGCGGGGACCGAGTTGGGCGGTGAGCGCGTCGGCCGGCAGCCCGAGGATGCCTTCCAGGGCGTGCACCGCGCGCAGTGAGTCGGGGCGTTCCGGTCGACTGCGCCCCCGCCGCCAGTAGGTCAACGCGGTCTGGCTGACCATGATGTTGTGTTCGGCCAGACGGTTCTGGATCTCCTCGATCCGCATTCCGCTGGCCTCGATGGCCAGGTGCAACGCGGCCGAGAACGGGCCGGTCCGCAGCACGTGAGCCAGTTCCCGATCGATGATCTGCTCCCGCATATGGTGGAGTATCCACCTCTGAGCCGTGGTTGTTAATAGGTGAAAGCCCAGCTTAAGGCGCAGATAAGGCGGGCATGAGGTTGGCCGGCGCACGGAACTCGTGCGCCGGCCGACTGCTCAGGAAGCCGAGATCGTCACGTCGTCGACCACGAAACTCGTCTGGAGGTTCGCGTCCTCGACCCCGGTGAACTTCAGGGTCACCGTCTGCCCCGCGAACTGCTTGACATCGAAGGTCTTCTCCGCGTACCCGCTGGCGCGGTGGAGGTTGGAGTAGGTGGCCAGCGTCGTCGTACCCATCGTCACGGTGAGTTTGTCGTAGGCCACGTTCTCCGTTTCGGCGGTGTCGATGTGCAGCCAGAACCGCAGCGTCACCGCGGTGCAGCCCGCCGGGATCGCCACCGACTGTGAGACGTGGTCGGTGTGGGGCGAACCCTTGCCGTTCAGCCACGCGTACCGGCTGCCGCCGTGTGCGGGCTGCTGCGACCAGGTGCCGATCACGGCGGAGGAGGCGGACCAGGGGGTGGAGCCGCTCTCGAAGCCGGGGTTGGCCACCGCCTGGGTCGGCGTGCAGCCGCCGGTGGTGCCGACGGTCCAGGTGAACGGGGCACTGCCGGTCCTGCTCGCCGCGTCGGTGACCGTCACGGTCACGTTCGAGGAGCCCTGCGTGGTGGGCGTGCCGGTGATCCTCCCGGTGCCGGAGGCGATGGACAGCCCGGCGGGCAGGCCGGAGGCGCTCCAGGAGTACGGGGTCGAGCCGCCGGACGCCTGGAGCTGGAGGTCGACCGCGGTGCCCACCTTCGTGGACTGGTTACCCGGGCTGGTGACCGACGGGCCGCTCGGGGTGCCGCCGATGAAACTGACGTTGAGCAGCACGTTCGGCGATCCCGCGTTGATGTTGCTCAGCTTGCCCTTGGCGCCGTTGTCCACGAGCGCGTCGCGGACCTGCTGCGGGGTGGCGGACGGGTTGGCGCCCAGGTAGAGGGCCGCCGCTCCGGCGACGTGCGGCGAGGCCATCGACGTGCCGGTCATGGTCGTCGAGCCCGTGTTGCTGCTGTGCGACGCCGAGACGATGTTCGTACCGGGCGCCCACAGGTCCAGACAGGAGCCGTAGTTGGAGTCCGTGGTGTACCGCGAGTCCGTCTTGGTGCTGTTGCCGACGGTGATGGCCTCGGTGACCTTCTGCGGGCTGTAGTAGCAGGAGTCGTCGTTGTTGTTGCCGCCGGACATCACGAACTGCACCCCGGAGGCGATGATGGCCTTGACCGCGTTGTCGAAGGTGGGGCTGCTGCACCGCCCGCCGCAGCCGATGCTGTAGTTGGCGACGGCCGGCTTGACCGCGTTGGCCTTCACCCAGTTCAGCCCCGCGAGGATGTCGTCGTCCTGGCCGTCGCCCTGGCAGTCGAGCACCCGGACGGCCACGATGTTGGCCTTCTTGGCGACCCCGAACGTGGTGCCCGCCGCGGTGCCGGCCACATGGGTGCCGTGGCCGGCGCAGTCGGACGGGTTGTCGTCGTTGTCGACGAAGTCCTTGCCGGGCTTGACCCGCCCCGTGAAGTTCTGGTGGTTGGCGTTGATGCCGGTGTCGATGACGTACACCGTGACGCCCTGCCCGGCGTTGGCCGGATAGGTGTACGAGGCGCTCAACGGAAGGTCCTGCTGGTCGACGCGGTCGATCCCCCAGCTCGGCGGGTTGTTCTGGGTGTCGGAGGCCCTTCTGGTCTGCACCTGCTCGACGTAGTCCACCGCCGGGTCGGCGGCCAACCGGCGTGCCTGCGCCGCGGACATCGAGACGGAGAAGCCCTTCAGGACCTGGTCGTAGACATGGTTCACGCTGCCGCCGAACCGTCCGGTGAGCCCGCGGGCCCGGCTGTGCACCACGTCGGCCGAGACTCCGGCCTGTGCGTCCTTCAACGCGACGATGTAGCGGCCCGGCACCGCCGCCGCGGAGTCACTGCCGTGGATGACACCCTCCCGCGGCACGGAGGCCTGCGAGACGCCACCGGCTCCCGCCACCACCGCCGCGACAGCCGCCGCGGTCACCAACCCACGCACTACCGTTGTTCGCATGTCGAACTCCTTTGAGGGGGAACGTTCGACAGGACACTAGGAATCCGGGGCGCCACAGGGCGAGAGCACCCAACAGGCGAACACCTTTTGGCCATTCAAAACTGTGACTGGAACACGGACGTTCCCGTGACCGGATTGGGCGGTTCGCCGGATCAACGGGCACGCAACCGGCCGGCGGCCTGCCGCACCGAGACGGACCGGGCCCGACCGTGGGCCATCCGTGCGGCTCAGAAGGCCGGACAACGGCTCGGCGGCGGAAGCGGCGCCCAACAGTTTTGACGACGGGTACCCGCGTGCGTTTCCGGAAGGCGGTGAGCGATTCGCGGATGGCCGATGAGCCGTGCGACCACGGCGGCCCCGCCGACCCGAACCAGGGGAAGGTTCGGGCCGGCGGGGCCGTCTGTGCCGGTCAGGAGGTGGTGACCGACAGGCTGTCGAGCAGGAAGTCCGTCTGGAGGGTGGCGTCCTCCAGGCTGACGAACCGCAGGGTGATCGACCTGCCCCGGTAGCCGCTGAGGTTCAGCGTGCGGGCCACGTACCCGTTGCTGGCGTTGGTGTTGGAGAACGTCGCCAGCGTGGTGGTGGTGCCGCCGTCGGTGACCTGGACCTTGAACGTGTCGTAGGCGGTGGTGCCGGTCTCGGCGGTCTTGACCCGGAGGTAGTAGTTCAGGGTGGCCGTGCCGCCGGTGCTGGGGACCGTGAACGTCTGGCTCACCGCGTCGGTGGTGCCGCCGCCGCGACTGCCCAGCCACGCGAACCACGAGCCGGCCTGCGCGGGGTTGCCGGTCCAGTTCCCGACGACGTTGCCGGTGATGGTCCAGCCGGTGGTGCCGCTCTCGAAGCCGCCGTTGGCCAGGCCCGTGGTGGGGGGCGTGGTGGTGCGGTAGTCGATGGTGTGGGCGTGGACCCGGTCACGGGTGGCCGCGGTCATGTCGAGTTTCGACTCGGGCCGGTCGACGGTGAACCATTCCTGGAAGGAACCCGACGGGTACTGGCGCATGTTGTCGAACGTGGCCGCCGGACCGCCGTCGACGTTGCGCCACAGGTCGATCAGTGCCCCGGCGACGCGGAGTTCGACCCAGTCGCCATCCTCGGGGTTGGTGCGGCTGGCCTCCTCGTTGGGCTTGTTCCAGTTCGTCTGCATCAGGTCGGCGTACGCGCCGTTGGCCCAGTAGAACCGGCCGTCGCCCTTGAGGTAGCCGGCGATGGCGTTGGCGAAGCCCTCGGTCCACGCGCACATCGCGCCGGTGCGCAGGTGGATGAAGTGCTCGCTCGGGCAGTCGCTCGGCGGCCACGATCCGGCGTAGAGCAGGTCCATGAACGCGTGCCCGGCCTCGTGCAGCACCAGGTGCTCGGAGTCGGGATCGGCGTCGGAGAGGTTGACGTAGCGCTGCCCGAACGGCACGGAGTTGTTGAAGGACGCGCCGGTGGTGCTGCCCGGCTGCCAGTGCAGGGTGATCTTCGTGCAGTTGCCGGACTCCCGGGCCGTCCAGCAGGTGGTGCCCGCCCCCCGGGCGAACCACAGCAGGTTCAGGGTGTCGAACGCGTGCCAGCCGCGCATGTAGGCCGAGGCCGGCGCGCTGGCCCCGAAGGACTGGTCGGTCCCGGGGGCCGCGTTGGACGCCACCGCCGTGGTGACGGTGTAGAAGCCGGTGCCGGCGTTGTTGGTGACCCCCCACAGGCTGGAGTTCGTGCTGAACTGCACCCACAGCTGGTTCACGGTGGCCGAGGAGTTGAAGCACACGGAGTACGTGCCGTCGGTGGCCGACGTGTAGCCGGTGCCGTAGGCGACGGCGGCCGACGAGGAGGTGGCCTTGCCGAACACGGTCAGCGGGACGTTGCGCCCGGCGAGCCGCGTGCCGGCCTTGTCGGTGATCTCGAACGCGCCCTTCGCGCAGATCTGCCCGGGGACGGCCGACGGCGCGATCCTCACGACCGCGCCCGCGCCGGGGGCGAGCGTGACCGCCCGGGAGTCCTGCCCGACGATGCCGGCCCTGGACGTGCCGGGGCGGTCACCGACGGTCAGCAGTGCCGAGCCTCTGCCGGACCGGCCGGGCGTGACGGCGTCGGCGTCGACGACGGCCGCCTCGATCTGCGCCGGACCGGCGGCCAGCGCGGTCACCGCGAACGTGACGGTCCGCTCGGACCCGCCGAGGGCGAACGTCCGTTCGGCCACCTGGTTCAGGCCGACGGTGCGGGGCGCGGACAGGCCGGACCCGCCGTTGCTCAGCCGCAGGGTGGTGGGCAGCTGGACGGACAGCCGGGCCCGGGAGATCGCGACCTGCGAACGCAACTTCACCCGTACGGTCGTGGTCTCGCCGACCGCGGGCAGCCTGTCGAGCGTGACGTCGGCGGTCACGCAGCTGGGCTCGGCCTCGGAGTGCCCGTGGGTGCCGGCCGGTGGCGTACACGACTGGGGACTGTGGGCGGAGGCCGTGGCCAGCGGCGCGAGCACGGCGCAGAACGCCGCCGTGACCGCCGCGGCGACGACCCGCCGGAGGTGTGTGGAAGACATGAGGGGATGCCTGTTCTGACGGTGGCCGTCGGGCCACCGCCGGGGTGAGGGGATTGACGACCCATGATGACCACCTCACCCGGACAAGTTCAAGATCGCAGCGCTCGTCAGTTGTGCCGCCGGCAAATGTGTGAAGCACCCACCCGGCCGGGCCTCGCACGTCACCGCGTTTCCGCTGGTCAGGAGGCTTCAGGAGGGCGACGCGGACAGGTACGGGGTTCAGATGGAAAGATTGATCGGCCCCCGAACGGCGTCACCACTCCCACCGCATCCCGCACACCCCCGGCGGCACGTCCCGCTCGACCAGCAGGGCCGTGTTCGACGAGCCGATCGGCAGCGGACGGGACTCCAGATCGGGCCCGTCACACGTGAGCCTGCGGTAACTGGCACAGCGGGTGGGCGCGTCGCCCAGGAACTCCGTCTGCAACACGTACTCCCGCGAACCGTAGTGGAACCGGGTGTGGAAGTAGTCCCTGCGCCTGCCCGGCGCGAACCGGAACTCGTACTCGATGACCGTGTCCTCACCGGCCCGCAGAGTCCGGTCCAGCACCAGCTCCGCGACCAGCAGCCGGCCGCCCGGGTCGTACCGGACGCGGTCGACGGAGCAGAACCCGGTGGCCACCACCTCCGGCGGCTCCTGGTCGGGGTCGGTGTCCTCGGCCTGGTAGAAGATCACACACCGGTCGATCAGATGCCGCAGCGCGCGCATCACCGGCCGGCACCGCACGCTGAGCTCCGACCGGTCGGCCGCCACGGTCACCACGTCGTGGGTGGACAGGATCTCGAACCGGCCCTGCGGTTCGGCACCCAACTGGGTCATGACCGGTGCCTCGCTGGGCCACAGGTAGTCACGGTCGCAGCCGGTCAACCACCGCCCCCGTGGGCGGGGCGGCCCCAGCAGGACCAACAGCGACGACGCCGGCAGCCCCAGGAGTGCCTCCAGTTCCCCGAGCGCCCGCAGCGACGCCCCGCGCTCCGGACGTGAGCGGTTGCGCCGCCAGTAGCTCAACGTCGTCCGACTGATCGTGACCCCCCGCTCGGCCAGACGGAACCGCAGCTGGTCCAGCGTCAGGCCGCGCGCCGTGATCGCCGCGTCCAGCGCCTCGGCGAACGTGCCCGTGCGCAGCACCCGCGCCAGGTGCCTGCCGTCACGGCCGGATCTCGGATTCGGTGACATCGTGTCCCCCTCGTCGTCATCGGTCGCGGCCCGGCCGGGGCGGGCGGTCGCGCGAATCCCCAATATCAGCGCCGACCGTTGTGCTGTCCAGCCGGTCCCGGATGGCGAAACACGCCTTAACCAGCTCTTATTGGAAGGGGTCCGGTGGGGCGGCCGGGCACACGACGAGCCCACGCGGCGCAATATCGGTATGGTCGGACAAGGTACGGGCTGTCCCCGCAAGCGGGCGGAACTGTCGTACCCCCAGGGCAGAATATGCCCCATGAGCAGCGCATCCACCCCCTCGACCATCGTCTCCCCCGACGACTACGCCGCCGCCGTGGAAGCCGCGACGACCGCCGCCGCGGCGTACTACGCCGACGGCACCCAGACGATGGACGACGACGTCTACGACGCGCTCGTGCGGGCGATCACCGCGTGGGAGGAGGCGCACCCCGACGCCGTGCTGCCCGACTCCCCCACCGGGAAGGTGGCTGGCGGAACGGCGGCCGGCGACGTCCCGCACACCCGTCCCATGCTGTCCCTCGACAACGTCTTCAACGCCGAGCAGTTGACCGCGTGGGCCGCCGGCCTGGAGCGGCGCCTCGGACGTCCGGTCGAGGCATGGGCGGTGGAGACGAAGCTCGACGGCCTGGCCATCGCCGCCCGGTACCGCGACGGACGCCTCGTCCAGCTCGTCACCCGGGGGAACGGCACCGAGGGCGAGGACGTCACCGCCCAGGGCCTCGGCCACATCGTCGGCCTCCCCCGGCGACTCGCCCGGCCGGAGACCCTGGAGGTCCGGGGCGAGGTGCTGCTGACCCGCGAGCAGTACGAGGCGGCGACCTCCGCCCGCGTCGCCGCCGGCGGCGACCCGTTCAGCAACCCGCGCTCCGCGGCCGCCGGGAGCATGCGGACGAAGAACAGGCCGTACGAGGTCGAGTGGACGTTCTTCGGCTACAGCGCCCTCGCCCTCGACGCGACCGGCGACACCGTCGCCACCGACCTGGCGACCTTGCCGCACTCCGGCGTCCTGGACCTCCTGACCGGCCTCGGCGTCCAGACCAGCGCGGCGGCGCTGCCCGGCACCGTCCGCCACGAGACCCTCGACGGGGTCCTCGCCCGGATCCGGGAGATCGGCGAGGCCCGGGCCGGCCTGGGGTTCGGCATCGACGGGATCGTCATCAAGACCGACCCCGCTCCCGACCAGGAGCAGGCCGGTTTCTCCTCCCGCGCCCCCAGGTGGGCGATCGCGTACAAGCTGCCCGCCGACACGAGGATCACGAAGCTGGTCGGCGTGGAGTGGGAGGTCGGCCGGACCGGCATCATCGCCCCCCGCGCGGTCCTCGAACCGGTGGAGATCGGCGGGGTGATCGTCACGTACGCGACCCTGCACAACGCGGCAGACATCGGCCGCAAGGGGCTGCTCGTCGGCGACCAGGTGACGGTGTACCGGGCAGGGGACGTCATCCCGGCGATCGAAGCACCCCTCGTGGCCGTGCGCACCGGCACGGAGACACCGATCGCGATCCCCGAGGTGTGCCCACGGTGCGGCAGCGACATCGACCGCTCGCAGGAGCGGTGGCGGTGCCCCCTGGGGCGGTCCTGCAACGCGATCGCGTCCATCGAGTACGCGGTCTCCCGCAACGCCCTGGACATCGAGGGCCTCGGCCGCACCCGCATCGTCCAACTCGTCGACGCCGGTCTCATCGGAGACTTCGCTGACCTGTTCTTCCTGACCCGCGAGCAGATCCTCGGACTGGACCGGATGGGCGACACCTCCACCGACAACCTCCTCGGCGCGCTGGAAGCCGCCAGGCGGCAGCCCCTCGCCCGGGTCCTGACCGCCCTCGGGGTGCGCGGCACGGGCCGTTCGATGTCCCGGCGGATCGCCCGGCACTTCGCGACCATGGACCACATCCGCGCCGCCGACGCCGCCGCGCTCCAGGCTGTCGACGGCCTGGGCCCGGAGAAGACGCCGGTCATCGTCGAGGAGCTCCGGGACCTCGCACGGTTGATCGACAAGCTCGTCTCCGCCGGGGTGAACATGACCGAGCCCGGCGCCACCCCACCCGGCCAGGCGCCCGCGGGCGAAGTCGCGGACCTGCCGCTCGCGGGGCGGTCCGTGGTCGTGACCGGGTCGATGAGCGGCCCACTGGCCGACCTGTCACGCAACGAGATGAACGAACTCATCGAGCGCGCCGGCGGCAAGGCGTCCGGTTCGGTGTCGAAGAACACCGCCCTGCTCGTCGCCGGGGACAAGGCCGGATCCAAGCTGGCCAAGGCCGAGACCCTCGGCGTCACCGTCATCGGACCTGACGAGTTCGCCGACCTCGTCCACGCGTTCCTGTCGCGCTGACGCCCTCGGCCTCTTCCGTCCGCCCGGCGGACACGATCTCCGCCCGGATCACCACCTGCCGCACGGGTCCGGCGACGCCTCTGCGGAACGTCGCCCGTCGTGCGCGCCGCACGGTGGGCGACATGCTCCGATGGCGGGTTCCGGAGTGCGATGGTGTGCCACAGGCGTCTCCGACGCGGAGCGATGGTCGTCCCCGCAGCGGCTCTGACGGCTTGCACCGGTCCGCGACCTGGTCACCCGGCGTCGCCACACTCACCGTGCCGGAGGATCGTCCTGCTGATCGCCGAGCCAGTCGCGCAGGGCTCCGGCGTTGTGCTCGTCCCCGGTCTCGGCGAACGCCCGTAGCGCCTCCCTCCAGCAGCCGATCGCCTCGTCGAACCGGCGCACCTCCAGCAGCGCGAGCCCGAGGTTGTTCAACGCCAGGCCTTCGCCGTGCCGGTCGCCCAGTTCGCGGGCGATGTCGGTGGCCTGTTGGTGGGCGCCGATCGCCTCCTCGAACCGACGCACCGCTAGCAGCCCGTTCCCGAGGTTGTTCAACGCACTGCCTTCGCTGTGCCGGTCGCCCAGCTCGCGGGCGATGCCGGCAGCCTGTTGGTGGGCGCCGATCGCCTCCTCGAACCGACGCACATCCTGCAGCGCGTTCCCGAGGTTGCTCAGGGCCAGGCTTTCGCTGTGCCGGTCGCCCAGCTCACGGGCGATGCCGGCGGCCCGTTGGTGGGCGCCGATCGCCTCCTCGAACCGACGCACCGCTAGCAGCCCGTTCCCGAGGTTGTTCAGGGCCGCGCCTTCGCCGTGCCGGTCGCCCAGCTCACGGGCGATGCCGGCGGCCTGTTGGTGGGCATCGATCGCCTCCTCGAACCGGCGCACCTCCAGCAGCGCGAGACCGAGGTTGTTCAACGCCGTGCCTTCGCTGTGCCGGTCGCCCAGCTCCCGCGCGATGCCGGCGGCCTGTTGGTGGGCATCGATCGCCTCCTCGAACCGACGCACCTCCAGCAGCGCGAGACCGAGGTTGCTCAGGGCCTGGCCCTCGCGGCGCCTGTCGCCGAGTTCACCGACCACCTCGGCGGCCTGTTGGTGGGCGTCGATCGCCTCCTCGAACCGGCGCACCTCTTGCAGCGAGTTCCCGAGGTTGCCCAGGGCCATGCCTTCGCTGTGCCGGTCGCCCAGCTCACGGGCGATCTCGACGGCCCGTTGGTGGGCGCCGATCGCCTCCCCGAACCGACGCACATCCTGCAGCGCGTTCCCGAGATTGTTCAACGCCCTGCCTTCGCCGTGCTGATCGCCCAGCCCGCGGGCGATCTCGGCGGCCTGCTGGTGGATACCGATCGCGTCATCGAACCAGCGCACCTGCCGCACCGCGTTGCCGAGGTTGCTCAGGGCCTGGCCTTCGCCGTGCCGTTCGCCCAGCTCGCGGGCGATGTCAGCAGCCTGTTGGTGGGCGCCGATCGCCTCCTCGAAACGACGCACATCCTGCAGCACGCTGCCGAGGTTGTTCAGGGCCGCGCCTTCGCCGTGCCGGTCGCCCAGCTCGCGCGCGATCTCGGCGGCCCTTTGGTGGGCATCGATCGCCTCCTCAAAACGACGCACCTCCTGCAGCGCGAGCCCGAGGTTGGCCAGGGCCGCACTTTCGCTGTGCCGGTCGCCCAGCTCGCGGAGGGCGGTCAGGGCGTGTTCGGTGAGGGTGATCCAGTCGGTGTGGTGGCGTCGCCAGGACAGGTACTCGGCGAGGAGGAGGGGCAGGCGGGCGGTGGTGCGGTGGTCGCCGATGGTGGCGGCGTGGCTGGTGAGGGCCAGCAGGTTGGGGTACTCGGCGTCCAGCCAGGTCAGGGCGTCGGCCCGGCCTGTGAAGCGGGCGGAGACCGTATCGCCTGGCAGCGCTCGCAGATGATCGTCGGCCGCGTCGAGGGTGCTCTGGTAGTGGTCGGTCAACCGCCGCCAGGCCGCGACCCGCTCCTCGGCGTCGGCGTTCGGCCCGGCCGTGGTGGCGATGTGCAGGCCGAGCAGGTCGTGGATGCGCCAGCGGCCGGCCCCGGTGGCCGACGGTTCGATGAGATGGGCCTGGCGCAGGGTCCGCAGGAGCCGGCGGACGACGGCTCCGGGTTGCCCGGCGAGTGCGGTGACGGTCTCGGGACCCAGGTCGGGGCCGGGGTTGACGGTCAGCAGCCGCAGCAACCGCAGCGCCCGCGGGTCCCGGTCGTCGAGATGACGCAGGGACAGGTCGAACACCGCCGTCAGGCTCGTCCGCTCGTCATAGGTCAGGCCCGACACCCGGTTGTCCGGGTCGGCCAGGTCGTCGGCGAGGTCGGCGACGGTGCGGTCGGGGTCGTCGGCCAGGAGCGCGGCGGCGATCCGCAGCGCGAGGGGCAGCCGGTCGCACAACCCCGCCAGCCGGGCCGCGCCCGCCGGATCGGCCCGCACGCGCTCGTCGGTCGCTGCGCGGGCCCGCAGAGCCTGGTCGAGGAGCCTGACCGCGGCGTCCACGTCGAGGACGTCCAGGTCCAGGGTGGTCACGCCCGCCAGCATGCCCAGGGTGTGCCGGGAGGTGATCAGTACCCGGTGGGCGGCGTGTTCGGGTAGGAGGTCTTCGACCTGGCTCGCGGTGGAGACGTTGTCGAGCACCAGCAGGACCGGCGCACCCGACCGGCCGAGCGCGGTCAGGTGCCGGTGGTAGGCCGCGGCCAGCCCGCCCGGGTCCGTCGGGATGTCGGCGTCGGACACGCCCAGGGCACGCAGCGCCGGATCGAACACCCCGGCCGCCTCGACCCGTCGGGCGGAGTCGTAACCGTGCAGGTCCACCAGGAACGCCCCACCGGCACACCAGCCGCGCTGCACCGCCTGGCGGGCGGCGTGCCGGGCCAGCGTGGTCTTGCCGACCCCACCGAGGCCGGCCACCGCCGACCGCACCGCCACCCCGGGCCCCCCACCCGCCGGATCCAGGCGGGCCAGCAGTTCCCGCAGCACGACGTCACGGCCGACGAACACCTCCGCGACCGCCTCCCGCACGGCCACCACCGGCACGACCACCGCCGCCGGCGCCGTCCTCGCGTCTCCTGTCCGGTTGTCGACGTGGACGGTCACCGGAGCGTGGAACGTCCCCACGGCGGCGGCGACGGACGCCGGAACGGGCGCACCGGAAGCGGTCGGGGTCAGCCCGCTGCCGGCCGGGTCGGGGGGAGCCCCACCGCCTTCATCGTGACGTTGACCCGCTCGTGGAACGTGCCGGCCGCACCGACGTCACCGGCGACGTCCACGTTCGTGTCGCCGACCGTGACATGACCCGCGCCACGCGCGTCGACGAACTGGTACCGGCCGGCCCGGGTGCCTTCCGGATCGGTCACCGCGAGGATCCGGCGTGCGACGGCCACCAGCTCCGCGTCGTCGAACTCCGCACCGGTCAGCAGCTCTTCGAGCTCGGCCCGGTTGCGATCCGGCTGGGCCTCGAACGCCTCCAGCACCCGCTGGCCCCGGCCCCGCCCCAGCCAGGAGGCCACCCCGGCCCGCAGGCCCTTCCACGCCTCGGCGATCTCGCCCTTGACGACCTCACCCGCACCCGCGCTGGCCCCGGCCGCCAACGCCGCGGTCACCAGTTCCACCACCGACACACAACCACCTCCACCACACATCCTGACCAACCCCGCCCGACCCGTCACGGTCACAAACCCGACACCACCAACCACCTTCGGCACCGCGTGGATCGTGGGACGTCCGTCCAGGTGGGTCACCCCGGAGCGTGGCCCGCTGCGCGCATGGGGCCCCCGGGCTCTCCGCTGGCCCCTACACCAGGGCCGCGACGGCACCCCAGGTCGCGAATCCGAACAGGACCGTGCCGGCCGCCGCGCCCGTCACGGCGCTCTGGGTCAACCCCGAGACCCTGGCGACGGGTACGGAGGCGAGCGCCACCGCGGTCAGCAGCGCGCCGAGCGCGGAGAGGGACGGGCTCTTCAGCACCGGGGCCATCGGCCAGAAGTGCACGCCGACCACCAGGCAGATCCACGGCGCGAGGTACTGCTGCCGCCCCGACAGCGCGATCCCGACGGCACCCAGGGCGGCGATCCCGAACTCGATGCCGACGATGATCCCGTACTGCCGCATGGCCCCCGGCTCGCCGAGCGCGGAGCCCGTCGACCAGTTCCGCCACGCGACGACCCCGCCGACGGCGGCGACGAGCAGGCTGACCACCGAGCCGGCGGTCAGCGGGGCCTTCCAGCCCGTCGGCGGCCGTTCCTGCGCCCAGCCGAACCAGCTGGAGGCGAAGAAGCCCAGCACCGCCGCGGTCATCGCGCTGTCCCGCAGGTACGACATCGTCCGGTCCCCGTCCGTTGATCTTGGCCAACAGGCTACAGGGGTCCGTCGACGTGGGCCCGGGGAGCCGGTCGTCGGTTGCGTCCCGGACACCGTGGACCGCCGCACCGGCCCGGGTGCGGCGGTCGGTCCCTCGCGGCGGGGCCGCCGGTCACGGCAGTTCGAAACCGCCCAGCCGCGCGTGGTACTCGTGCCCCATGTACTCCGAGTCGCTGCCGACCAGCAGCCCTCCGGGGTACGCGACCAGGGCCTCCACCCCGACCCCCCGGTCCTTGGTCGGGTTCCACGGCAGCGCCTTGCCCGTCTCGGGGTCGATCGCGCCGATCCCGATCCGGGGCACCGCGCCGGGACCCCGGCTCTTGTTGCGGCCGTAGGTGTTGTCGAGCCACTGCTGGTGGCCGCCGACGTACACGGCCGTGCCGGTCACCGCCACCGACAGCAGCGTGTTGCCGCCCGTGTGGTTGACCCAGGTCGGGGCGTGCAGGCCGTCGCCCCCGGTCTCGAACCGGGCGGCCGTGTCGCACAACTTGTGGGGCTCGTTGAGGTGCCCGCTGGTGACGACCACGAAGTAGGAGCCGTCGGGGGCGAAGTCGAGCCCGCGCAGGTACGTGCTCGGCGACCAGATGCACGCCGAGTTCTGGTACGCGTGGGTGTTCCAGTCGCGCAGCACCGGCAGGTCCCCGGACACGTCCACGAGCGCCAGGTTGTACCGGTCCACGCCCTCGACCCGGGTGAACGACCCGTCGATCAGCAGCTGGGTGTCGTCCTCGGAGACGGCCATGTGCTCGACCCGGACCAGCCCGCCGGCCGGCCGCTCCAGCCCCAGCTCGAAGCCGCGGTCCGGCGCGCCGGTGGTGGCGTCGAGCCGGGCCAGCGCCGCGCGCCACACCCCGGAGATCTTGCTGAACCAGCCGGAGACGTACAGCCGGTCGCCCCGGGACACGAGGTTGTGCACCTCGCCGTCGGCGATCGTCCCCGCGAAGTCGGTGCGCACCGCGCCGGTCCGGACGTCCAGCCGGGCCAGGCCGCGGCGTTCGCCCCCGTTGACGGTGGTGAAGCCGCCGCCGACGTACACGGTGCCGTCCGCGCCGGCCGCCAGCGCGTACACCGTGCCGTCGAGGTCGGGGGCGAAGTCGGGCAGGATCTCCCCGGTGCCGAGCCGGAACGCGAACACGTGCCGGCGGTCGAGCGCCACCTGGGAGAACGCCGTCCGGACCCGGGTGAAGTCCCCGCCCACGACGGCGATGTCGCCGACGACCGCGATGGCGAACACCGTGCCGTCCAGGACGTGCGGGGTCCACTGCATCGGCCGCTCGGACACCACCGAGGACTGTGCCTCGTCGGCGGTGGCCGGGCAGGGGGCCATCAGGGCGGCGAGCGCCAGGGTGGCGGCGGTGAGCGCGCGGGGCGCGAGCCAGTCGCGATAATTCACAAAATGTACTGTATGCGATGAGTTCAGCGCGGTGTCGGAGCCGCGCCGGGGACCAGCAGGGCCAGTGCCGCCCCCGCGAACACGATCCCCGCGCCGAGATCCACGGTGGCCTGGACGCCCAGCGCCTCGCCGAGCGTCGCCCCGCCGAGCGCGCCGATCAGCCCCGCACCCGACTGGAGCGTGAGGTACAGGGCCGAGACCCGGCCGAGGACCTCGTCGGACGTACACCGCTGGAGGTGGGTGTCGATCTCCACGAAGGCGCAGACCGCCGGCGGCCCGAACAGCGCGAACAGCACGCCGGCCGCGACCACCCCCGGCGCGTTGAAGGCCGCGAGGAACACCACGCCCAGGGTGCCGAACGAGACCGCCAGCGACCAGCGGAGCGGAAACCGGCCCACGATCCGCCGGCTCAGCGGCGCGCCCACCACGAAACCCAACCCCAGAGCCCCGAGCAGCAGTCCGAGGGTACGGGAGTCCGCGCCCAGCACCCCGCTCGTGTACGGCACCAGCAGCGCGGTCAGCACCGCGTTGCCGAGGAAGAAGGCCCCCGCCGCCCCGAACACCGCCGGCAGCCCCGCCGTGCGCCGGACGTGCCGCCAGCCCGCCGCCAGCTCGGCGCGGAACCGCCCGGGAACGTCCCCCTCGGCGCGCGGCGGCCGCACCGGATCCGGCGTCCGGATCCCCGCGATCAGCACCGCCGACACCAGGTACGTGGCGACGTCGATCGCGACCATCCATCCGAAGCCGACCAGGACGTAGAGCGCGCCGCCCAGCGGGGCACCGACGAGCCGGACGACGCCCCGGGCCAGCGCGCCGAGCGAGTTCGCCGAGACCAGGGCCGAGTCGCGGCCCACCAGGGCGGGGACGAGCTTCTGCCGGGCCGGGACGAAGAACTGGCCGACGGCGCACTCCAGGGCCAGTACCAGATAGATCAGCCAGACCAGGTCGGCGCTGCGGACCGTCAGGAGCAGGGCCATCGCGCCCGCCCGGAGCACGTCCGCGCCGATCATCACCGACCGGGGGCTCCACCGGTCCACGAACACCCCGGCCACCGGCCCGACGAACAGGGCCGGCAGGGTCTCGGCGACGACGGTCAGGCCCGTGGCCAGGGCGGAACCGGTGAGGTGCCAGACGAAGTACGGCGCGGCCATCACCAGCAGCCAGTCGCCGAGACTCGACAGCACCAGCCCGCCGAGCGAGAGCCGGAAATCCCGGTACCGCAACGCCTCCCACATGGCACGACTCCCCCGTCGTTAGCACTCTCAGGTCGAGAGTGCTAACCATGCCACCCGGCCGGCACGCGGACAAGACCCGGCGGGACCACGAACTCCGATGGATAGGGCGGGTTCGGAAAAGTGTTCTGAGTTCGCCCGAATCCCAGCCGGACATCGGACAGCGCCAGTCCGGGGACAACCGTCCATGATGGACTGTGTGGCCGGCGGGTCCGAAACCGTGCGGCCGTGTTCCTGTCTGAGGGGATCAGGGCGCGGCCGTACGGGATTCCCGGGCCGTCGAACTCGCCCGGGTCACCGATCTCTCCGCCGGGTCCGCATGGGCTATCGTCAGGGCCGAGCCCCTTCGAGTCCGGGAGAACACCGTCAAGGTCGAGGAGTTCGTCACCCTGTTCTCGGCCGGGATCCGCACCCAGGTCGACTGGCCCGCCGTGCTCCGCGCGGGCCCCCGCGTCGTCTCGACCGTGTCCGCCTCCCGCGACGACCTGGGCGGCCTGGCGACCGTCTGGTACGTCGACGACAAGGGCCGTCACGCGGACTGGAACACACCGTCGGCGCGGCCGCTGCTCGTCCGGGACGCCGTTCGGCACCGCGCCGGCTGGCCGGAGTCCCGCACCCTGGGGGTCAGCCACTTCATGCGCGGCTACGCACGCGGCACCGAACCGGCGCTCCTCCTGCTTCCCGCGATCACCGTGCCACGGGTCGGGCCCCTACTGCTCGACTCCACCCACCGGAGCTGCGCCGCCTATGCCGCCAACGTGGACGTCCGCCTCATGATCGTCTCGTTGGAGGGTCCGCTGGACAGCCGGCACCTTCCGGACCTCAGCCACTACCGGTCCGACGGCTCCGACTGACCGTCGCCCGCCAGAACGGCGGCCCGCGCCCGGTCGGCCCGCCGGCGCAACTCGGCGGCCGCGTCCTCGTCGTCACGGTCACCCGCCAGGTCCGCCAGGTCCTCCAGCAGCGACACCACCACCGGGTGCGCAGGGCCGTAGTTGCGCTCCATGATCCGCAGGGCCCGGTCGAGCGTGGACTCCGCCGTCGACCCGTCGCCCATGTCCCGGTGGAGCAGCCCGAGCTCGATCAGCGCCTCGGCCACGTAGGGGTGGCCGGGGCCGTACACCTGCTCGTAGACCTCGAGCGCGTCAGTGATCAGGGGTCCGGCGGCCGCGTGGTCGCCCATGCCGCGCAGCGCGGCGCCGAGCCGCTTCCTGCCGAGCGCCGTGGACGGGTGCCGGTCGCCGACCGACTTCGCGTAGCCCGCCACCACGTCGACCAGAACCTCGTGCGCAGCCTCGTGGTCCCCGAGCCGCAGGTGCGCCAGTGACAGCATGTCCCGCAGGTTCGTGACCACGAAGTGGTCGTCTCCGTACAGCGCGGCCATCACCTCGACACCGCGGACCAGACGGTCCCTGGCCCTACGGACGAGTGACGGGTCCCGCCGCAGGAACCCGATGTCGATCTCCACGAGGCCCATCGCACCGTCGAGGGTGGCCAGGAGGTGGGCGGGCCCGCCGTGGTGGACCAGGATTGCCCGAGCCTGCCCCATGACGGCCAATGCCTCGATCGGCCGGCCCTTCCGCATCAGCGTGGCGCCCAACGCCTCGTCCACCGCCACCACGCGCTGGTCGTTGGCGTCCCAGACCACCCGCGCGATGGCCCGCGCGCGCTCCAACGCGCGCTGGGCCTCGTCCAGCTCGGAGAACTCGATCAGGATCTTGCCCAGCCAGAGCAGGGTGTCGATCAGGTCCTCGTGCCGCGGGCCGAGCACCCGCTCCTGGATCACGAGCGCCGTGGCGGCGGACCGGCGGGCCGGCTCCAACGTCGCGAGGCGGTAGAACAGGCGCGCCTGGTGCGCCAGGGACTGGGCGTGCTCGCGGCTCTCCTCCCCGTGGAACCGGGCACGGAGCGCGACGGCGGAGGCGATCAGGGGTTCGGCGTCGGCGTAGCTGGACCGCTCCAACAGGTAGCCGCCCGCCCTGTCGAGCAGCTCGCAGAGCCCCTCGTCGATCCGGTTCCGGACCGCTCCACCCGGGCGCCGGGCGTCCCGCAACCGTTCGGAGTGCTCCTGCACCGCGATGACGTGCGCGACGAGCCTCGCGCACAGCGGCCAGGTCGCGCTGTCGGCGACCTGCCGGGGAAACGCGTGGCACAGCAACGCGGTCGCCTTCGCCAACCAGGAGCGCTCTGTGCCGCGCCCCAGGTGCAGTCGCACGACCGCCTGCACGAGCCGGTGCACGTCGATGCGGTCCACCTGGGCCTTCACCAGGGAGTACCCGGCCAGGGCGCCGACGGCGAGGTCGACAGACACCGGTTCCGCCAACGCCCTGCCCAGGGAGCCGCCGAGACGGGAACCGTGATCGGTCAGCAGCGACCGCGGGAAGTCCTCCGGCGCGACCATCGCCAGGAGCGACATCAGGTCATCGGCGGCCGGAGCCAACTCGCGGGCCCGCGCCAGGGACAGCGCCCACGTGCCGGCGACCGCGCCGGTCCGCGGATCCGGCGTGTACCGCGAGAGAACCTGGGCCAGGGAGCTGGTGAGAAGCCGCTCGTAGTGGCCGAGCGTGATCCGGCTCTGGGCCACGTAGGACGCGGCGTGGTCCAGAGCGAGCGGCAGGCGTCCGAGCTGCCGGGCGATCGTCACCGCCGCCGCCCGGTCCCCGTCGCCCGTCCGCTGGGTCAGCAGCGCCACGGCGTCCTCCAGGCCGAGGACCTCCAGTTCGATCGCGTCCTGCGGCTGCACCAGTTCGTGCCAGTCGGCCAGGCGCGAGGTGATCAGGATGTCGCCCGCGGCACCGGACGGCCAGTACTTCGCGAGGACCTCCCTGTCCTCGGCGTTGTCGACGATCAGCAGCCAGTCGTCCCGGGCGCGCAGTTCACCCAGCAGGGTCAGCATCGCGGCCTTCGCGTCCGAACCGACGTCCACGCCCAGTGCCCGGGCGAGTTCCAGGAGGTCTTCGGTCAGGTCCGGGGTCCGTTCCGCCCGCACCAGCCACGTGATCGCGTACCGGCCCGCCGAGCGGTACGCGTACTCGACGGCGGTCGTGGTCTTGCCGACACCGCCGAGCCCCCACAGCACACAGCTCCGCGGCCGGCCGGCGGAGTCCGGGCCGTGCAGGACACCGTCGACGCTCTCGAGGATCTCCGCCCTGCCGACGAACCTGGTCGTGCGGGGCGGAAGGTTCGTCGCCGTCAGGAGGCTCCGGTCGGCCGCCGCCCGCTCGGTCCCGCTCCGGGAGGCCCCGGAGTGGCGCAGCGACTCCCGCAGCGCGACGAAACTCAGGACGGCCGCCACCACCGAGCTGAAGCCCGCCAGCCAGAGTTGGGACCGGGTGGGGTCCGGCAACTGCGCGAGGAAGCCGGCGAGGGTGCCGGCACCCGCGAGCAGCGAACCGAGGGCGGACAGCAGGCGGTGCGCCCAGTTCGGGGTCGAGCGCGGCAAGAGCCTCGCTGGCATGGGCTGTCCGCCTCCGCGTCACGGTCGACGCGGCCGGTGCGATTGTCTGTCCACAGCCGACGTCCGCGTTCGGGGGCAGCCTAGTCACCCGCCGTCGGGAACACAGTCGGATAACCGCCAGCCGTCCGCCCGCGGCACCCGGCGTCGTCCCTCGGCTAAGACCGGCTCCGCTGGGACGGGATCTCGGCGTGGGCCGCCGCGAGCGCCAGGTACCCCTCCGCGTTGGCCTTGATCAGTGACCGCTCGTCCTCGGTCAGCTCGCGGCGCACCTTCGCCGGCACCCCCGCCACCAGCGACCCGGCCGGCACCCGCATGCCCTGCGGCACCACCGCCCCGGCCGCGATCAGCGAACCGGTCCCGATGTGCGCGCCGTTGAGCACGGTCGCGCTCATCCCGATCAGGACGTCGTCCTCGACGACACAGCCGTGCAGGACGGCGTTGTGGCCGACGGTGATCCGGTCGCCGAGCACGGTCGGGAAGCTCGGGTCGGCGTGCAGGGTGCAGTTGTCCTGGATGTTGGTGTCCGCGCCCACGGTGATGGCCTCGGAGTCGCCGCGCAGCACGGCGCCGTACCAGACGCTCGCGCCCGCGCCGAGCGTGACCGCGCCGAGGACGACGGCGGTGGGGGCGACGAACGCCGTGGGGTCGACATCGGGCGTCCGGCCCGCGACGGCGGCGATCAGGGGGGTGGTCATGGTGCTCCATCCGGGGTCGGTGGCCGCGCGCGCGGCCGTGTCGGGACATTCTGCGTGCCCCGGGAAGCGGGCCGGGCGGCCGGGGTGGGGTTCTATGCTGCGGGGGTGACTACCGCTCGGCGGCCAGCGTCGCGAGCACCCGGCGGAACGCCGCCCAGTCGTCGGCCCCGACGGCGGACCGCCAGCGCGCCTCGGTCTCCTCGATGATCTCCAGGATCCGGCCCTGGAGCCGCAGACCGCGCTCGGTCGGTCGGACGATCCGGGCCCGCCGGTCCCTCGGGTCGGTCTCGACCTCCAGGAACCCGGCCTCGCGCATGGCGGCGACGAACTCCCCCAGCGACTGCTTGGTCATGCCCACCCGGGGGGCCAGTTCGGTGGGGCGCATGCCCTCGGGCGGGGTCAGGGACAGCAGCCGCAGGTGGGAGCCGCGCAGGTGGTGCGGCTCGTCGGCGACCTCGGCCTCCATGGCGCGTTTGGCGACGCTGAGCGCGGCGCCGAGCAGGTCCAGCACGTGCGGGCGCGGTTCGCCATTGACCAAACTCATAAGGCAGCCTTACCATCTGGGTATATCGTCAGGTAGCCTTACCTTACTATCTTCCCCGGTGGTGCGCCATGGTCACTGAACTCCCCGAGTCCGAGCTGCGGTCGGCCGTCGCGACCCTGCTGGGCGGCCCCGTCGACCCCGGGCCGTTCACCACCGAGCCGGTCGCGTACGAGTCCGGCTCCCCCGCCACCGGCGACCTGCTCCGGGTCCGGGGCACCGCCGCCGACGGCCGGGCCTGGTCCGTGTTCGTGAAGGTGCTCCAGCACGCCCGGCACTGGCCCCGGCTGGACCAGGTCCCCGCCGAGGTCCGCGAGTGGTTCGTCCGGGACTTCCCGTGGCGCCAGGAGCTCGACGCCTGGGAGGAACCGTTCGCCGGGCGCCTGCCGGCCGGGGTCCGGGTGCCCGAGCTGTACCGGCTGACGGAGCTGCCCGACGACCGCGCGCTGCTGTGGATGGAGGACGTCGACGCGGTACCCGACGCGGAGTGGACCCCGGAACTGTTCGCCCGGGCGGCCTACGCGCTGGGCGGGCTCGCCGCCCTGCGCAGCACGCCCGAGGTGCTGGCCAGCACGCCGCTGCCGCCGGGCTTCGCCCTCCGGGTGTACGTGGACGGCAGGGTCCGCCAGGCCGCCGTGCCGGTGCTCTCCGACGACGCCGCGTGGCGCCATCCGCTGCTCGCCGACGTCGACGACCGGCTGCGGGCCGACCTGCTGCGGCTCGCCGACGCGCTCCCCACCGTGCTCGACCGGCTCGACGCCCTGCCGCACGCATTGCCGCACGGCGACGCCAGCCCGCAGAACCTGCTGGTCCCCCGGGGCGCGCCCGACGAGTTCGTCGCCATCGACATCTCCTTCCAGTGCCCGCTGGCCATCGGCTTCGACCTCGGCCAGCTGCTGGTCGGGCTCGCGCACGCCGGACACCTGCCCGCCGCCGCGCTGCCCGGCATCCACGCCACGCTGGTGCCCGCCTTCGTCGCGGGCATGCGCGACTCCGGCGTCGACGCCGACCCGGCCGACGTGACCTACGGGTACGTCGGCGGTCTGGTCGCGCGCGCCGCGTTCACCTCACTGCCGTACGAGCTGCTCGGCGCGCCGGTGACCGACGAGCTGCGGGCGCTGTTCCGGCAGCGTGCGGCGCTGTGCCGGTTCCTGGCCGACCTGGGCCTGGAGCTTCTCGACCGCTAGAACACGACCCGTCAGACGGGTACCGGCACCCGGGCCGCTCCGACGCCCGGCCACCGACGCCCCGGTCCGTGTTTGCCCGGGGCGCGGTCCGGGTAGGCGGGCGTGGTGGGGACCCGGGGAGGTGGACCATGGACGCGGTGACCGCGATCATCGACGACCACGCGCGGCTCACGGCACTCATGCGGTGCCTGCGCGACCACGAGGCCGAGCCGGTGACGGTCCTGGCGGAGCTCCGCGCGCGGCTCGCGGCGCACACCGTCGCCGAGGAGGAGCAGGTCTACGGCACGCTCCTCGACCTGGACGCGGCGGAGGGGTACGCGGTCCGGCACGGGCTCGACGAACACCGGGACGCCGAGTACAAGCTGGCCGCCGCCCAGGCCGCGGTCGGCACGGCGGGGTTCGACGCGGTGGTGGCCGAGTTCGTCGACGCCGTCACGCGCCACCTGCGCGAGGAGGAGTCGCGGATCCTGCCCGACCTGGCCGGGGCCGTCCCCCGCGACCGCCTGGAGCAGCTCGGCACCCTGTTCGAGGACCGCCGCCTGTCCGAACTCGACGACGCCGGCTTCGGGTACTCCGCCGGCTGAACCGGGTCGGTCAGGCCTGGTCCCAGTCGGCGACGCTCAGGGTCTCGCCACTGTCGAGCAGCTCCAGCCCGCGCACCGTGTTCGGCGACGTGTTCTCCGGCGGCTCCTCCATCGGGAACCAGCGGACCTCCGCGCACCGGGTCGGGTCCGCGTTGATCGGCGTGTCCTGCACCGCCGGCACGCTCAGCGCGTGGAACACGAACGCCATGTTGGCCCGCTCGGGGCCGTGCCTGCGGTGGATCACGCCGACGAACTCCAGCTCCTCAGCCGTGAGCTGCACGCCGACCTTCTCCCGGGCCTCGCGGATCGCCGCGGTCAGCACGTTCTCGTCGCCGGCGAGCGGGCCGCTGGGCACGGACCACTGCCCCGTGCTCTTGTGCTGGGCGAGCAGCACCTCCTCGTCGCGGGTGAGGATGATCAGGACGCCGAGCGCGTGAAGATGGGCCACGCCGACAAGGCTACGACCACCCACCGGCCCCCGCCGCCCGGGACCCGCCGCGCCACCCCGACGGGAGTGGCGCCAGGCCGCGACGCGCCCGCCAGCCCCCGGCCCCCGCGCGGCCGGCCGGGGAGGACGGCGGGTCAGTCGACGACGCGGATGCGTACCCGACGGTTGGCCTTGCCCTTGTTCTCGACCTTGACGAGCTCGATCCGGCCGATCTGCCGGGTGGAGGCCACGTGCGTGCCGCCGTCGGCCTGGGTGTCGAGCCCGATGATGTCGACGATCCGGATCTCCTCCTCGCCGGGCGGGATCAGGTTCGTCTGGGTGCGGATGATGTCGGGGATGGCGAGGGCCTCCTCGCGGCCCAGCACCCGGACGTCCACCCGGCGGTCGGCGGCGATCTCCACGTTGACGGAGGCCTCCAGCAGCGCCTTGAAGTCGGCCGGCACCTCGGGCAGGTTGAAGTCCATCCGGGCCTCGCCGGGCTCCATGTTGCCGCCGGTGACGAGGGCCCCGAAGTCGCGGAACACCACCCCGCACAACAGGTGCAGCCCCGAGTGGGTCCGCATCAGCCGGCTGCGCCGCTCGTCCGCGACGGCCCCGGTGACGGCCGTGCCGACCGGCGGGAGCGGGTCGCCCTCGGCCGGCAGCAGGTAGAAGTCCTCACCCTTGCGGGTGCCGACGATCCGGGTCTCGACACTCTGCCAGAGCAGCACGCCGTGGTCCGGGGGCTGGCCGCCGCCGCCCGGGTAGAACGCGGACCGGTCCAGCACGATCCCGTCGGGACCGGACTCCAGGACGACGCAGTCCCAGGTCCGCAGGGTCGGGTCCAGCAGGTCGAGGCGGTCGGTCCGGCCGTGGTGTGTGATCCCCATCTCAGCAGAGTATCGCGGGCCGCGCGGCCGCCCCGCGGCGGTGACCGGGTCGACGGCCCCGGTGGGTCCGGTGGGTGGCACCGGCATCAGGCCGTCGTCCACTATGGCCGGTCAGCCGCCCTCGGACGGTGCCGGGTACCTCGGGTGCGGTTCGTCGCGCGGGTCCGGATCCCGTGGGGCCAGAAATCCGAAG
Organism: Longispora urticae; assembly: GCF_053902585.1. Classification (NCBI taxonomy): domain Bacteria; kingdom Bacillati; phylum Actinomycetota; class Actinomycetes; order Micromonosporales; family Micromonosporaceae; genus Longispora; species Longispora urticae. The sequence continues at coordinate 31,200 of NZ_JAQZSH010000020.1, read as the reverse complement.
ATGTCCGACGACTCCTCGGGGTCCGAGGCCTCCGGCGCCACCGGGACGCCGGGCGGGTCCGGACGCTCGGCCGCGGCCCCGGGGCACACCACCCCGCTGTTCGGGCGGAGGCGTCTCGGCCGGTGCCGGTCCGCGTCCGCCCACGCCGAGTCGATGGTCGCCAGCAGCTCCTCGATGCCGCCGGACGGGTGTGGTGCGCTCATCAGCTGTCCTCGCCTCCGTGCCGCAGGGTCGCGGGCTCATCCTCACCGACGCGGGCGGGGCGGGATCGTGACGCGACGAGCGGCCGAGGACCTCGTTCGCCATCTGCGAGACGGGGTCCCGGGGCGTGTCCGGGCAGGTCGGTGGTTCGTTGGAGGTGAGTCGTCGGGAACGCCGGACGCGGTCCGCCGGCACCCTGGGACCTGGGTGCCGCCGGACCGCGGGGTCACCGGCGCGCGGCGCGCACCTTCATGACGACGCCGCCGATGACGAGTACCGCGAGGATGGCCGCCACGGCGTACGGGCCCCAGTCGAAGCCCTCCGTCCCGCCCTGTCCGGCCGGTGCGGCGACCTGCTTCTCCTGGAAGACCAGCACCGGCTGACCGGCGACGGCCTCGACCCTGGCCTGGGCGTACGCGGCGACCGGCGCGCCGGCCTCCACCGAGACGTCCCAGACGCCCGCCGGCAGCGCGGTGGCCGCGACGAGCACCCCGGGCCGGCTGGGCACCGCGCTCAGGTAGTCCGGGCCGGCGAGCCGACCGTCGGTCGAGGACGCCGTGACGACGGCCGCGATGCCCTCGAGCACCGGGTGGTCGTCCTCCACCCAGGTGCCGGCGATCTCCAGCCGGCCCTGGGCGTCGGCGGTGATCACCAGTCGCATCTGCTTGCCGTGCGCCCAGCCCGGCTCCGCCCCGAGGAGGGCGGAGGCCAGGCCGAGCGCGACGGCGAGCACGAACCCGATGAGTCGTCTCACGAGGAGGTCAGGCTCCAGCGCTGGGCGCGGGCGTGGGACGGGGCCTGGAGTACCAGCTGGCCGCCCTCCCCGATCCCCACGTCGAACCCGCCGAGGGTCAGCGCGTACCCGTCGGGGTTCAGGGTGAGCTTCCACCGCTGACCGACCGCCTGCGCGTCGCACGACTGCTGGACGAGCGGCACGCCGGCCGCCGCCTGCCCGAGGGCCGACACGCACTTGCCGCTGGCCACCGAGCGGATCTGCACGGTGTCCCCGGCGGCGGGTACGAGGACCCAGCGCTGGTTGGCGTAGCCGTGCGGCGCGTACGCGATGATCGGCGCGCCGTCGGTGCGCCGGCTGGCCGTCAGGTCGACGTTCTGCCCGGTGTACGCGTTGGCCATGGTCAGTTCCTTGCCGGTCGGCGCGCTGGCCGAGGCGGTGCGGAACGTGACCTCGGGGGCGTACGCGGCCGAGCCGACCGTGATCGCGACCCGGTACTCGGTGCCCGGCCGCAGACCGGTGACCCGGACGGCGGTGGACTGCGTGGTGCCGATGGCCCGGCCGTTGAACACGACGGTGTAGCGGGTGCCGGTCGCGCCGGCGGGCCAGGTCAGTCCGACGCTGGTCTGCCGGATGTCGCGGACCGTGACCGTGGGACGCGGGGTGCCGGACTTCGTCGGGGACGGGCCGACCGTCTGGGTGGGCTGCGCCGACGCGCTCGGGCTGGGCTTGCCGGTCGGCTTACCGGTGGGCGACGGCCCGGCGCTGGCCGACGGGGACGGCGACGGTGACGGGTTCGGGTTCGGACCGCCGGTGCCCGTGATCAGCCAGCCGCTGTTCGCGACGTTCCAGTTCGAGGCGAGGTAGCTGCCCGGCTTGGCCGACGTGGTGAAGTAGTCGTCGTTGTTGCAGTCGAGACGGTCCTCGTTGGCCTTGTCGGTGCACACGGTGCGCATGACCGTGCCCGCGCCGTCGTTGTAGCACATGAGGTCGTAGTCGTCGGTGCAGTGCCCGTACTCGGTGTGGTTCGGCGAGTTGTTCTGCACCGAGCCGAGGTTGTGGGTCAGTTCGTGCGCGGCGACGCCGGCGCCCCAGCAGCCCGAGTCGACCCGGGAGTAGGAGGCCACGTTGTTGTTCGTGTTCTCCTGGCCGGGGCGGTGGTCGGTGTAGAGGGTGCCGATGCCGCAGTACACCTTGGACTCCGCGAACATCACGTACTTGCGGTCCTTGGCGGCGTACCCGAGCTTCTTCAGCGCGTTGATCGTGGCGTCGAAGTTGCCGAACGAGCCGGCCGGCAGTTCCACCGCGAGCACGTCGACCGTGCAGTCGGGGGTGGTGACGAACCGGACGTGCCGCGAGCCGCCGGTCTGCTGGGCGCTGGCGTCGTAGATCTTCTCGATGCCGGCGGACCAGGTGCGGAACGAGTTCACGTACTCGTTGAAGCGGCTGGCCTTGCCGGACTCGTAGCCGTACAGCATCTGCACGCGCTTGCCGGTCCGGCCGTCGCCGTCGCACACCACGCCGGAGGCGGCGGGCGTGATCGGCGCGCCGGGCGGGGTGTCCGCGGCGGCGACCAGCGGGCTGTCCCCGGTGACGGGGGCGAGCGCGCCGACGCTGGTGGCCAGGTCGGTGACCGACGGCAGGGCGAGCACGCCGGGCGCGGGTGCCTTGTCGGCGGGCTTGGCCGGGGCGACCGGCTTGACCTCGCCGCGCGGGTTCAGGCCGGCCGGGGCCGGGTCGGGGCCGTGGCTGCACAGGTCGGAGCCGCCGACGAGGTACTCGCCGACGCACTTGTTGCCCTTGGGCGCGGGCCGCAGACCGTCGAAGACCAGACCGGCCCCCGGGTCGTCCGCGGGCACGCCGATCAGGGGCTCGGGCCCGGAGGCCTTGGCGCTGATCAGATCGCCCCACGAGCTGTCGGTGAGTGTGGGGGTGACGGACAGTCCCAGCACGGCCACGAGGCCGGTGACGAACAGTATCCGCCGGAGACGACGCTTCTTGGGTGCCGCATGGTTGCGCGGCAGGGGGGATGACACTCGATACCCCTTAGGAGAGGGAGTGAGGGATCGGTCACCGGTCACCTTATGGTCGTTTCAGCCAGGGTCGAAACGTCCTTAGAGAGATTTAAAGACCGGACCAACCACCACCTCGGGGGGTACGGATCCCGTGACGCTCGGTGAGATTCAGCGGGTCCCGGACGTGACGGAACGTGGGTACGACAGCGGGCCGGGCGGCATGCACCGGGCCCGGTGTGCACGCGCTGTGACCACCGTCAGCCGGCGAACATGCCCTTCGGCGGGGCCGGCGAGGGCACGGCCCCGGCGTCCGCGACCGGGCGCGCGCCGGCGGTGAAGCGGTCCAGCTCCGCCCCGTGCAGCAGCCGCGCGGGGAACGCGTCCCGGGCCGCCGCCGTGGACAGTTCCGCCACGGGCAACGGGTCGGAGCTGGCGACGAGGACGACGTTGCCGAACCGCCGGCCGCGCAGCACCCCGGGCTCGGCGAGCAGGCACACGTCGGCGAACACGGCCCGCAGCGTGGCGACCTGGCCCTTGGCGAAGGTCAGGGGCGCGCCGTCGGCGAGGTTGGCGACGTACCGGCCGCCGGGGCGCAGGACACGGGCGACCTCGGCGGCGAACTCGGTGGACGTGAACGGGGCGGGCACCCGGGAGCCGCCGTAGACGTCGGTCACGACCAGGTCGTAGCGGGCCGGGCCCGAGGCCTCGACCGCCGCGCGGGCGTCGCCGACGCGGACCCGGATGTCGGCTCCCCTGGGGGTGGGCAGCACCCGACGGACCAGCGCGACCACGGCCGGGTCGAGTTCGACGACCTGCTGGGCGGAACCGCGCCGGGTGACGGCGGTGTACCGGGGCAGGGTCAGCGCGCCGCCCCCGAGGTGCAGGACCCGCAGCGGCACGCCGGCCGGCGCGGTGGCGTCGACCACGGAGGCGAGCCGGCGCATGTACTCGAAGTGGATCGTCGCCGGGTCGTCCAGGTCGACGTGCGACTGGGGGGTGCCGTCGACCCGCAGCGTCCAGCAGCCGGGCTGGTCGGCGTCGGGGACGAGTTCGAGGTGGCCGTGCTCGCTGGGTTCGCCGATCGCGGCGGGGCCTCGGGTCCTACCCACCGAGGGTCCCGGGTTCGGGGGTCCAGTGCTCCGCGAGCAGCCCGAACAGCACGTCGTCGGTCCACTCGCCCTTGATCCAGGTGTACCCGGGGCGCAGCCCCTCCCGCCGGAACCCGACCCGTTCGAGGAGCCGGGCGGACGCCCCGTTGCGCGCGTCGCACTCGGCGGACACCCGGCGCAGGCCCCGGCCGAACAGGTCGGCGAGCACGGCGCGGACGGCCTCGGTGGCGTACCCGTGGCCCTGCCGGTCGGCGGCGAGGGTGAACCCCAGGTCGGCCTGCATCCGGTTGTCGTCCAGCCGCACCCCGACGTCCCCGACGAGGCACCCGTCGGCCCGCAGCTCCACCGCGTACTGGAACCAGCCGGACTCCGAGGGGTCCCCGGTCGCGAAGGACCGCGCCAGCGCCCCGGCGTCGGTCTCCGACAGCGGCGGGGTCCACGTCTGGTAGCGGGCCACGGCGGGGTCGGACCGGTACGCGGCCAGCGCGGGGGCGTCCGCGGGCCGGAAGCGGCGGAGGATCAGGCGTTCGGTGTCCAGGAGCACCCGAGCAGTATGCCGCGTGTGTCCGGGACGGTTCCCGCACCATCTGACAATACATTGACAGTGATGATTCTCTCCGGGCGGCGGGCGTTAGCGTGACCCCGACAACGTGAGCCGAGCGCACATTTCTCCGGGGAGGGCCGATGCCGGTGGGCGGGCTGGAGAGCCTGGTCTCTCCGTACGGGCTGGTCGGGCAGGTGGCCCGGCTGCAGATCGCCGACGGGGAACCCCGGTTCCCGGTGGTCAGCGGCAGCGTCGGCGACCTCGGCGCGGTCCTCGACACCCAGGCCGGGTTCGCCGCGCACGACCCGGGCATGGGCAACATCGACGGGGCGGGCGGCGACCTGGACCCGGAGCGCGCGGCGTTCCTGGCCATCGCGGAGTCCCTGGAGCGGTACTCCTCCTGCGCGTGGCGGCCCGAGCGGATGGTCTGGGCCAGCGCCCGGGACCTGGGGGTCGACCTCGCGCGCTGGCCGGCGTGCTCGGCGGCGGAACTGGCCGACCCGGGCGGCACCCTGCTGGCTCAGGATCCGGACGGTCCGATGCGCTGGGTCGAGGGGTACTCGCTCACCCACGACCGGCCGACGTACGTGCCGGCGCCGCTGGCCTGGCTGAAGAACCCGCCGCAGTCGCGCGCCGAACGGTTCGCGCACATGGTGTCCACCGGCTGCGCCACGCACACCGACCCGGTCGCGGCCGTGGTCGGCGGGCTGCTGGAGGTCGTGGAACGCGACGCGATCACCCTCGCCTGGCTGCACCGGCTCCGGCTGCCCCGGCTGGAGGTGCGCCCCGGCGAGCTGACCGCCGAGCAGGAGCGGGCGGTCGCGCGGGGCACCGTCGAGCACCTGCGCACCGTGCTGTTCGACGCCACCACCGACCTGGGGATCCCCGTGGTCTACGGGCTCCAGCTCGCCGACCACGACCCGGCGCTGGCCCAGCTGGTGTCCGCGACGTGCGACCCCGACCCGGGCCGCGCCGTCGCCAAGCTGTACCGGGAGGCCACGTCCGTCCGGATCGCGCTGCGCAGCATGATCGCCACCGGCGCCCGGGACTACGCCGCCGACACCGTCAGCGTCGTCGCCGGGGCGCTGCGGATGGGACGGCGCGAACAACGGCCCCGGTTCGACTTCCTGCTCGACGGCGAGCGCCCCGCGCACACCCTCGCGGACCTGCCCCGGCCGCGCTCGACCGACCCGACGGCGGTGCTCGGCTGGCTGCTGGACCGGCTGTCCGCGCGCGGCTGCGAGGCGATCGTCGTGGACCTCACCACCGACGAGGCCGCCCAGGCCGGCTCGACCGTCGTGCACGTGCTGGTACCCGAGCTGATGCCGCTGTCCTTCGACCCGTACGCGCGCTACCTCGCCCACCCCCGGCTGTACGACGGGCCGGCGCGGATGGGACACCCGACCCTGGCGGAGGAGGACCTGAACCGTGACCCGCAACCGTTCGCCTGAGGAGGGGCCGTGACCCGCCTGACCGTGCTCGCCGCCGGGGACTTCGGGGCCGCCGTGGCGTCGCGGCTCGCCGAAAGGTACCCCGGCAGCGAGGTCGTCGACACCACCGGCCGCGCGCACCTGGCCGACTGGCCGGCCCTCGACGTCCTCGTCCTCGCCGCCGGGTACGACGAACCGCCGCTGGTGGAGATGGTCGAGCGGGCGGCGTTCGCGTGGCGGCGGCCGTGGTTCCCGGTGCTGCTGGAGCACGCGCAGCTGCGGTGCGGGCCGGTGGTCGTGCCCGGGGTGACCGCGTGCCACGTGTGCTTCCGGCGGCGGCGGCGCCAGCACGCGAAGAGCCCCGAACTGTGGGCGGACACCCCGGCGCCCGTCCTGCCTGGGACCCGCGAGCGGGTGACGGGCTGGGCCCCGTACCACGTGGAGCTGGGTGTCGGGTTGGCCGTGCGGGCCGTGGCCGACGCCGTCGAGCCCACCCTGGAGGCGCCGGGCGGCTGGGTGCGGACCGTCGGGCTGGTGGACGGGGGTGTGCGGCGGGCCGGGGTGGTGGCCGTGGACGCGTGCGGGCGGTGTCGCGACGCGTCGGCCCGGCCGCGCAGGACCGCCGAGCTGGTGACGACCCTGCGGGCGGCGGTCGCGGCGGGGCGTGGGGCCGGGCGCGTCCCGTCCGGGCACGTGGACTCGGGGGAACAGTGATGGCCGACCAGCCGATCAGCGCGCAGACGATGGCCCGCGCCGCGACGCACGACCCGCAGTTCGCGGTGCCGGCCCGGCCCCGGGTCCGCCGCGGCCTGGTGATCCGCCGGTACGACGACCGCCTGGTCGTCGAGGGCACCCCCACCCGGCACGTGCTGCGGGGCAGGGCCGCCACCCAGCTCGTGCCCCGGCTGCTGCCCCTGCTCGACGGGGTCCGCGACCACGACGCCGTGGCCGCCGAGCTGGGCGTGAGCACGACGACCGTGTTCACCGTGCTGAGCCTGCTGTGGACCTGCGGGGTGGTGGAGGAGACCGCGCCCGACACCGACGTGTCCTGGGTGCCCGGGCCGCTCGCCGACTACCTGTCCCGGATCGGCGACGCCACCGAGGCCAACGCCGCCTGGGAGGGGGCCGCCGCCCGCCTCGCGACCGCGCGGCTCCGGCTCACCGGCGACCCCCGTCTCGTCGCCGCGCTGCGGGTCGCCCTGGCCGGGACCGTGCCGGGTCTCGACGCCGACGAACCGACACTGGTGGTCGTCTGTGCGACCCCTTCACACCCTCTCGACGGGGTACTGGCCGCCGCCTGCTGGAACGAGGGCACTCCACTCCTGCACCTCGGCGTGTCCGGCGACGTGGTGGAGATCGGCCCGTACGTGGACCGCCGGCTCGGCCCGTGCCTGGACTGTCTCCTCGACCCCGCCGACGCGCCCGAAGAGTCCACAGTGGAGGACCTGGGATTGGCCGCCGCGTTGGCCGCCGCCGACCTCGTCGCGCTGCTCAGCCGCGCCACCCGGGTCGGGCTGCCCGGCCGGTGGCGGCGGATCGGACTGACCCGGCTGGCCCAGTCCGGGCGCAGCGGGGTGAGCCGGCCCGGCTGCCCGGCGTGCTCGACCGCGCCCGGGGAGCCCCGGCCGGCCCCGGTGTCCGCGCGGTACGAGGCGGCGGTGGCGCTGCCGCCGAAGGAGTACGCCGACGTCAAGGCGCACCAGGTGCACTACCAGCCGGCGAACATGGCCCTGCAGCGCGGGCACAAGACCTGGCCGGTCGCGCCCCGGCAGAAGATCCCGCCGGCCGACCTGGGCCTCCTGTCGGGCTCAGCGGCCCCGGCCTCCGCCCCGCCGGCCGCGCTGGACCCGGAGCACCTCGCGCTGCTGCTGGCCGTGGCCGCCGGATGGCAGCACGAGACGCCCGACCGGGTGTGGCGGTGGACGGCCAGCGGCGGCAACATCGGCTCGGTCGTGGCGCACGTCCTCGTCCGCGACCTCGACGGCGTGCCCCCGGGCGTCTACGGCTACGTGCCCGCCGGTCACGAACTGGCCCTGCTCCGCGCGGGCCGGCCGGCCGCGTGCTCGCCGGACTGCGCCGCGCCCGCCTGCCTGCTGTTCACCGGGGACCTGCCCCGGGTGGCGTCGAAGTACGGGGCGTTCGGGCTGCGGGTGGTGCTGCTGGACGCCGGGTGCGCCCAGGCCGCCGTGCTGTCCGTCGCCGAGGCGCTCGGGCTGCCGGCCCGCCCGGCCGTGGACCTGGACGACGAACGGCTCGGCGACCTGCTCGGCATCGACCTGGACGCGGAGCCGGTGACGGCCGTGATCCACCTGGGGGAACCGGTCCGTCCCGGACCCGACGCGACCGGCACGGTGCCGACCGTCCACGGCGAGGAGTCCCGATGAGCGCGATCAGCCTGACCGTGGACGTGCTCCGGTCGTTCCGCGAACCGGGAGCAACGATCGTCACGGGCACCCGTCCCGCCACTCCCCCGCCCGACGCGATCGGCCCGCCGGTCCCGTTGCCGGCCGCCGCCGCGCCCCGGCCCGGTCTGCTCGCCGAGGTGCTCGCCCACCGCCGCGCCATCCGGCACTTCCGCGCCGAACCCGTCGACCTGGCCGTCCTGCTCGGCGCGGTCGCCGAGGGCATGGCCGCCGACCGGGCCCGCTGGCCGGGCGAGCACCCGCTGATCCCCGTCGTGGTCGCCCAGAACGTGGCCGGACTGCCACCGGCCGTCTACCGGCTCGACCCCGGCGGCGCGACCGCCACGCCCGTGATGGCCCTGGCGGGCCGGGCCGCGTACGAGGAGCTGACGTTGCAGCAGGAGTTCGCCACGGCCGGCGCGATCGTGTCGCTGCTCGGCGACCTGGAGGCGGCGGACTCCGCGCACGGCGGGGCCGGGTACCGCACCCTGATGACCCGGGCGGGCGGGGCCGGGTACCGGATGTGGCTGTCCGCGATCTCCCACGGCCTGGTCGGCAGCGTCTTCGCGGGCTTCCTGCCGGCAGCGGTCCGCACGCCGCTGCGCTGCGACGGGGTCACCCGGCACCAACTGTTCGCGCTGGCGGTCGGCCCGCCCGGCGCGGACCCGTCGATCTCCGCCGGCACCGGTCCGGCGGACGTACCCCAGGAGAGGGGGTGAATCCCATGGATCTGGAACTCGAGCTGTTCGCCGAGGTCGCCGACGGCCCGTTGGTGATCGAGGAGCTGCCCGACGGCAACTCGCTGTCGGTGGTGGCGTGCGTCATCAGTTGCGTCGTGACGCACGCGTGCGCCACGGAGTGTCTCGGCACGGCGAGCACGGTCACCTGCGGACCGTGCGCGTCGTCCGTCATCGGGCACTGAGCGGGGAATCCCCGGCTCCGGGCTGTCATCACCATCCCGGAGCCGGGGACCCGCACGCAGTATGCCCCGGGTGGGCGGTCCGGCGGGGTCCCGGACCGCCCACCCGACGCGGCCGGCGTCCGACCCGCATCCCGACGGGAGAACCGTGTCACATCCACGTCTGCGCGACGGCGTCCAGCTGCTGGTCGGCATGGACGACCTGCCGTTGGCCTACGACGGCGGCACCGGCCGCTACCACCGGCTCAGCGGCGCGGCGGTGGCCACGTTGCGGCTGCTCGACGGCACCCGGTCGACGGAGGAGGTCGCCGGCCTGCTCGCGTCGGCCCGGCGCCAGGAGCCGGGCACGGCGCGCGCGGAGCTGGACCTGTTCCTCGGGACGCTCGACCGGGCCGGCCTGCTGCACGGTACGGCCGCGCCGGTCGCGGTTCCCCGTCGTCGTTCGGCGCTGCTGCCCCGCTTCGTCGTGACCCGGGCGCTCCCCCGGCTCCTGGAACCGGTCGCGGCCCCGCTGCGGACCGGTCGGCGGGCCCCCGTCGCGATGGCGGTGCTGGCCGCGGCCGGCACCGTGGGCACGGTCCTGGGCGTGACGGGGTTCCTGGCCGCCGCCCGGCCGCCGGACCCGAGTGTCGCGTTCGGAGTCGCCGCCGTGCTGCTCGTGCTCCAGGTGTGCCTGCACGAGGCCGCGCACGCGCTGGTCTGCCAGGTCCAGCGCACCCCGGTGCGGGGCGCCGGGTTCGCGCTGCTGCTGTGGGTGCTGCCGGTGGCGTTCGTGGACCGCACCGACGCGTACCGGATCCGGTCCCGGGGCGGCCGGCTCGCGCTGACCCTGTCGGGGCCGCTGTGCGACGGGGTGTGCATGGGCGTCACGGCCGCGCTGGCGCTCACCGGGCACGGCGGGGACGTCGCCGGGCACCTGCTGGTGTTCCAGACGTTCGCGCTGCTGCTCAACGTCAACCCGTTACTACCGGGCGACGGGTACGTGGCCGTCGAGGTCGTGTTCGGGCTCGTCGACCCGCGCGGCCGGGCCCTCGCGCTCCTGGGGCACGCGGTGCGCCGCCGGGCGTTGCCGCCGCACCTGGCGAGCCTGCCCGCGCGTACCCGTCTCGTGCTGGGGGTCTACGGGGTGGCCTGTCTCGGTTACCTGGTCCTGGTGGCCGTCGCCACGGCGAAGGGGCTCCTGTCCCTCGGGTCCTGGTTCCTGGCGTAGGCGCCGGACCCCCGCGACGGGTGGGCGGACCCAGGTGGTGGTCCGCCCGCCCGGGCTCCGCGGCTAGCCGGCGTTCTTCCCTCCCAGGTTCCTGCCCTTGTCCCGCATCGTCGTGGTCTTGTCCGCCGCCTTCTCGGCCTGCTGGCGGGCCTGGGTCGCCGTGCCCTGCTGGGCGGAGGCGGCGCCGTTCTGGGCCGTGCCGTCGCTGAACGTCGCCTGCATGTCCGTGTCGTCGTCGCGCGACATCCCAGGCGCCGGCATACCCGGCTGTCTGTTCTGCCCGGACATGTCTGGGCGCTGCGGATCGGACCGGTTCTTCTTGCTCATGTCAGCCTCCTTCGTGGCTGCCCACCACGCTAGGAGAACCGGGCGGGTCGGAGCAGGCGAAAAGAGGTACGTCCCCGAACCTCACCGCCGGGCCCGCCCGTGCCGGACCAGCCCGGACACACCGGTTTCCCGACACGCGCCGCGACCTTCGAATCGTCGGCCGGGGCCCAGTAGTCGGGCACTCACCAGGCGTAGTCACAGGGGCCCCAAACCTCCCCCGGACGGCTCGGAACCGTGTGCGAATGGCCACGAAAACGCGCCAGGGCTTGGCGACCATCGATGTCACCCGCCAGGGTGGGCAGGCCCAGTCCCCCGAACACGGAGGGTGTCGCGTGCGACATACCAACGAGACCGAAGAGCTGGATGGCCCGGGTAATGCCGCAGGTCACAGCACTCTCTTCATAAAGATCACCACCTGGCTGCGCCACTCGGAACTACTCCGCGTGACGCGCCGGCACTACATAGCCGCCGCCGTCCTGCTCGTCGCCGGCCTCGTCGCGGCGGTCACCTCGCTCCAGCAGTCACCCGCCGTCCCCTCAGCGGCCGGCGACAAGCCCCGGGCCGTCGCGGACCGGGCCGACCGGGCCCAGCGGGCGGCCAGTCCCGCGCCCACCACGGCGGCACCGCCCCCGGCCGCCGCGCCCGCGCCGAAGCCCGCGTGGGTGGCCCCCGTCGGCCGGTACTCGTTCACCAGCCCCTTCGGCCAGCGGTGGGGCGCCGCGCACGTCGGCGTGGACCTCGCGGCCGGTACCGGCACCCCGATCATGAGCGCCGCCTCGGGCACGGTCGTCCTCGCCACCACGTACGACTGGGGCGGCTACGGCTTCGCGGTGGTCGTCGACCACGGTGGCGGCATCCAGACCCTGTACGGCCACAACTCGCGGGTAGATGTGACCGTGGGTCAGCACGTCGAGGCCGGGCAGACGATCGCGCTGATGGGCAGCACCGGCAACTCGACCGGTTCGCACTGCCACTTCGAGATCCACACCGGGGGTGGCGCGGTGCTCAACGGCAACGCCATCGACCCCGAGCCGTTCATGCTCGCGCACGGCGTCAACCTCCGCACCCTCGCGCAGCCGGTGGAACCGAACCACTAGCGGCTCGCCCGGGCCCGCACCCCGGGCTGGCTCCCGGGCCGGCGAAGGGCCCGCCCCGGACCGGTGAAGGTCCGGGGCGGGCGCGGACCACGAAGGACCCCGGCTCCCCCGTGCCGGGGTCCTTCGTGGTGGTCTACAGGACCTGCCAGTCCGGCTGGGTGCCCCGGACAAGCGCCTCCCGGGTTCCGTCGGCGCGGACGAGCACGATCCAGTTCGCTCCGTCGCGCTTCGCCACCACGAGCAGGGCGTCGCCCGCCGGGGACGGCGCGGGCAGGGCGTCGCCGTCGTCCCCCACCAGCCGGTAGTCCCCGCCGGTCGGGTTCGCGGAGTTGATCTGCAACGGCGCCCACGTCTGGCCGTCCCCGGTCTCGCGCTGGGTCGTCCACAGCACCCGGGAACCGTCGGCGGTGAACGCCGGGGTCGTGGAGTAGCCGGGCAGGACACCGCCGCCGCCGTGCACGCCGAGCGTGGACTCACCGTTCGTGGTCAGGTTCAGCACCGTCAGGCAGTCGTCGTGGATGCCGTCGCAACCCGTGCCCGGGTACGCGATCAGGTTGCCGTCCGGCGACCAGGCCACCGAGCGGGACTCCCGCAGGTTCGACGGGCCGGCGTCCCGGGCCAGGGCCTCCACCCCGGCCGCGTCCTGGTCGAAGCCGACCCGGACCCGGTACAGCCGGCCGCCGTCGAGGAACGCCAGCCACCGGGCGTCGGGCGACCAGGCGGGGCCGCTCGCGTGCCGGCCGTGCGTGATCTGCCACCGCGACACTTCGCCGTTCTCGTAGATGTTCGCCAGCCACAGGTCACCGGCGTGCACGTACGCGAGCTGCGAGGGGTCCTTCGGGGACCACCAGGGCCACGAGGACAGGCCGTCGCGGGTGACCTGGCTGGTCGTACCGTCCTCGGCGCGGACGTGGATGTTGCCGTCCCGGGCGAAGGCGACGGCCCCCGCGGTGCCGGGCACCACGGCGTGGGCGGGGAGCCCGACGGCGGACACGGCGGCGCAGGCGACAGCGGTCAGGGTGATCCGGGCGAAGAACCGCACGATTCCTCCAACATCGGTGTTGCTTGGCGAAACCCACGCTAACCCACCGAAGCTGGACAGTCTCGAATGTGGGAAAACTGCCGGCCCGGGTTGACAGCACCGGCCCGGCCGGGTGACGCTGGCCCCGTCAGGCGCGCCCCGGGCGGGCGCGGCCGGGGCGGAGAGGCGCTGCGACGGACCGGGTCCGCCACGCTCGGCCCCGGTTCGGGAACAAGGGCGCCTCCTTCCGTGGAGGCCAACCATGACTTCCCCCGTACTCGTCGGCCGGGTGGCCGCGCTGTGGCGCCACCCCGTCAAGTCCATGGCGTCGGAGGCACTGTCCGAGGTGGACGTGTCCTGGCACGGCCTCACCGGGGACCGCCGCTGGGCGTTCGTCCGCGACGACGTGCCCCGCAACGGATTCCCGTGGCTGACGATCCGCCAACAGCCCGACCTGGTCCGGTACCGGCCGTCGTTCACGGAGCCCGACCGGCCCGACTCCTCGGGCGTGACCGTGCGGACGCCGTCGGGCAAGGAGTTCGACGTGCTCGACCCGGTGCTGGCCGCCGAGCTGGGCGTCGGGGTCCGCGCCATGAAACTGGACCGGGGCACCTTCGACGCCCTGCCGCTGTCCCTGCTCACGACGCGGACCGTCGCCGACCTCGGCGCCCTGGTCGACGCCGACCTCGACATCCGCCGGTTCCGGCCCAACCTCGTGGTCGAGGCCGCCGGCGACGCGGAGTTCCCCGAGGACGCCTGGGTCGGGCGGGGCCTGCGGATCGGCGGGCTGCGGATGCGCGCGGACCGGAAGGACAAGCGGTGCGCCATCGTCAACGTGGACCCGGAGACCGCCCACCGCGACCCCGGCATCCTGCGGGCCGTCGCGCGCGAACGGGACCTGTGCCTGGGGGTCTACGGGTCCGTGGTGGAGCCGGGGCGGGTCGCGGTGGGCGACGCGGTCCTCCTCGACCCCTGACACACCCCTTTTCCGGGTACCGGCGTCCCGCACCCCGAAACTCCCGTGCCCGCGGGGCGGCCGGCCGATAGCGTCCCGGCCATGGACACTCCCGCCCGGTTCGACATGGCCGAGTTCTACGACGCGTACCCGCAGGTCGAGGAGGAGTTCCAGGCCGACCTCGACGAGAGCCTGGACCCCAGCGGCCCCGAGCTGCTCTACGATCTGGTCGCGGACCTGGGGTTGCCGGCCCGCGCCGACGTCCTCGACGTCGGCTGCGGCGAAGGGGGACACGCGCTCCGGCTGGCGGACCGGTTCGGCTTCACGGTGCGCGGCTTCGATCCCGTGGCCCGCCATGTGGAGCTGGCCCGCGCGGAGCTCGCCGGCGCCCTGCCCGAACTGCGGGACCGGGTCGCGTTCGCGCCGGGCTCGGCCGGGTCGCTCCCGGTGCCGGACGCGTCGGCCGACCTGGTCTGGTGCCGCGACGTCCTGGTCCACGTGACCGACCTCGACGGGGCGTACGCCGAGTTCCGCCGCGTCCTGCGGGACACCGGGCGGGTACTCGTCTACCAGATGTTCGGCACCGACCGCCTGGAGCCGCGCGAGGCCGACTGGCTGTTCGGGACGATGGGCGTCGTCGCGTCCAGTGCCGACCCGCGCCGGACGGAGCGCGCCGTCGCGTCGGCCGGCCTGCGGATCGACGCGTGCCGGGAACTGGGCACCGAGTGGGGCGAGTTCGCCGAGGAGCGGACCGGCAAGGGCGGCCGGCAACTCCTGCACGCCGCCCGGCTCCTGCGCGAACCCGGACGCTACACCGACCGGTACGGGCAGGGCGCCTACGACATCATGCTGGGCGACTGCCTGTGGCACGTGTACCGCATGATCGGCAAGCTGAGCCCCCGGGTGTACGTGCTGTCCGTCGCGTGAACCGAGGCTGTCCGGCGGCTGTCCCGCGGCGTTTCGTGGGCCGCCCGGCGGTGGCCCCCGGGCGCCCCGGCGGGCGGGGCCCGGGGCTCGCGGCCGTGGGATGAGCTGTGTGGGCTGTTGTGGACCGCCGAACGGCCGGTGTAGGTTGGCGCGCAATATCAACACCAGGGCAGGGACCATCCCCATGACGCGCTTCACGATCACCATCACGCCCGACGACGAGGCGCTGGCGACCACCAGTGTGCGGGTGGACGCCTCGGACTCGGCGGTGCACATCACCGAGTTGCTGATCCGGGCCGGGGCGGGTGGGAGCCTGTCCGCGGAGCAGCTGCCGGCCGTGAACCTGGAACTGTTGCTGCGGGCGGTGACCCCGGCGATCGTGGTGACACCGGTGGCCGGCGCGGGGACCCCGGTTGCGGAGTCCGGGGTGTCCGGTGTGGACGTCGCGCCGGTGCGGGCGCGGAAGCGGCCGGCGGGAGCGCGGCCCGGGCGGGCGGTGCCGGCCGAGGTGGTCGCGTCGTCGGATGTCCGGGAGCCAGCGGGCGCGGAGGCGCCGGCGGTCGAGGAGCCCGCGACCGTGGCGCCCTCGACAGCCGCCCAGCGGAGCCGACGCAGGGCGCCCGCCGCGTCGGCGGCCGTCGCCGCGACGGAGAAGCGGGCCGCGGGCGCGGAGGTCGCGCCCAAGGAGACCAAGCGGTCCCGCTCCACGGTGGTGGCGACGAGCGCCCAGCCGGTGTCCAAGGCCAAGGGCAAGGGCAAGGCGAAGCCCGCACCCGCAGAGCTCGCCGACCCGGCTGCCGCCGTCTCCTCCGGTGGCGCCAAGGCTACCGCGCCGCGCGCCCGAAAGACGACGGCCCAGACCGCGGCTCCGGCTCCGGCCGCGGTCCCGGACACCACTGAGGCCAAGCCCAAGGCCACCCGCCAACGCGCCGGGCGCCCCGCCCCGAAGCCCGCCGGGAAGCCCGCACGGAAGGCGACCCCCTCCGCCGCCGCCGAACCGGCCACCCCTCCGGCCGGCACCTCGGACAGCGGACGGGTGTACCGACGGATGCCCGACGACCTGGCCGAGGTGTTCGCCCAGGCCGGCACCGTGACCGGCGTCGCCGACCACTACGACGTCCCCCGGCACACCGCCCAGAACTGGGTCAGCCGCGCCCGCAAGCAGGGCTCGATCACCAGCTGACCGCCGGCTCCACGCGTCCGGAACCGGGGAGCCCCCGACGGGACACCCGATCCGACGCCGTCCGGGGCGGACCTGGTCCGCCCCGGGTCCGCCGGCGCGTACCCGTCAGATCTGGGTCAGGTAGTCGGCCAGTTCGGTCTCCGACGTCGTGACCAGGCCGATGTAGCCGTCGGGTCGGACGAGGACGTGGCCGCCCGTGCCGTAGGCGTCGCGGATGTGGCCGCCGTCGTCGACGAGGTCCGTGCCGACCCGCAGCCCGCGGACGCCGGGCACGCGGAGGTCGGTGCCGGGTGCCCCCTCCAGGGAGAGCAGGGTGCTGTGCGGGCCCCGGTACACGTCGAACAGGCGGGTGGCGGTGCCGTCCGGCCGGCGGCACGGCGCGTCGGGGGCCCGCTCGCCGCCCCGGTCACCCCGGGCCAGGGGCCCACCGGCGTAGGACAGCAGCAGCTGACTGGTCTCCTCGTCGCGCTTGTACGCCTTACGCCCGCCACCCTTGGCCGCCAGGTCGTGCAGCCGGGTACTCAGCCCGAGCATCGCCGCCGCGACCGGCAGCCGCTCCCCCTCGTACGTGTCCAGCAGCGCCCCCGGGGCCCCGGCGAGGACCCGGGCGAGCTTCCAGCCGAGGTTGTAGGCGTCCTGGACCCCGGTGTTGAGGCCCTGCCCGCCGGCCGGGGAGTGCACGTGCGCGGAGTCGCCGGCGAGCAGGACCCGGCCGTCCCGGTACCGTTCGACCATCCGGATGTTGACCCGGTAGACCGACGCCCAGGTGACCTCGGTGAGGCGGATGTCGCGGCGGCCGGACCGGTCGAGGTACCCCTGGAACGTGGCCAGCGAGAAGTCCGGGTCCTCGCCGGGTTCGAGCGGGGCGGTCAGTTGGAACGTGTCGGTGCCCGGCAGCGGGCACATGGTCACCCGGACCCGCAGCCTCACCGGGTTGATCCACACCTGCCACCGGTCGCGGGACAGCCCCTCGGCCTTGACGTCGCCGAGCAGCATCCGCTCGTCCTCGCGGGTCTCGCCCTGGAACCCGATGCCGAGCGCCTTGCGGACGACGCTGCGCCCGCCGTCGGCGCCGACCAGGTAGCGGGCCCGCACGGTCCGGCCGTCGGTGAACGTCGCGGTCACGGCGGCCGCGTCCTGGGTGAACCCGGCCAGTTCGACGCCGGTCCGCACGGTGCCGCCGAGCGCGGTGAACCGGTCGAGCAGGATCTGTTCGGTACGCCACTGCGGCTGCATGAGCGTCATCGGGTACGGCACGGCGGCGCTCGGGGCGCGCTTCTTGTGCATGTGCGCCGTCCACACCGGAACGCGGCCGGCGTTGATCCGCAGCGGCGGGTACACGGCGCCGGTGCGCAGGATCTCGTCGATCACGCCGAGGTCGTCGAAGACCTCGAGGGTGCGCGGTTGCAGGCCCTTGCCGCGCGAGCCGGCGAGGTGCGCGGACCCCGGGTCGCCGGTGCGGCCGGTGACGGCCTTCTCCACGACGCGGACGGACACGCCCCGGCGGGCCAGGTCGATCGCGAGGGTGAGGCCGGTGGGGCCGGCGCCGACGACGAGGACGTCCGCGTCCAGTTGCTCAGTCATGATCGGGACGGTAGTGCGGCGGGCTGACAGGGGGCTGACGTCCACTGACACCCCGGGTGTGCCCGGGCCGCGCGGCCGGCGAGCGGGCCGGGTCGGCGGCCAGCTCCGGGTCAGCTCGGCGAGGCGGTCGCGGATGTCATCACGGTGCTCCGTTCGGCGGGGCTCCCGTTGGATCAGGAATTTCAGGGGTCCGACCGCCCCGGGGTCGTCGCGCTACCGGCGCTGCCCGGCCGACTCAGGTCAGGATGTTCCCGGCGGCGACGACGGTGCGGTCGGGCCGCTCGGTGACGGCCTCGGTGAGGTGGGACACCGGGAGCAGGACGAGGTTGGCGGCGCTGCCCGGGGTGAGTCCGTACCCGGGCAGTCCGAGGATGTCGGCACCGCCGTGGGTGGCCAGGCGCAGTACCGAGGCGATGTCGTCATCGTGGCGGTAGCCGGACATCACCGCGATCGAGAGGACCTTCTCCAGGAGATCCCCGGTACCGTACGGGCTCCACAGGTCGCGCACCCCGTCATGGCCGATGCCGACACGGACGCCGGCCGAGGCGAGGGCCCTGAGCGGAAGTTGTGGGGTGGTGCCGGGGCCGGTGGTGGTGAGCGCGATCTCCGCGCTGGCGATCCGGTCGATCAGAGCGGTCTGTCGATCGGTCTCGACGGTGGACAGCGCGTAGCAGTGCGCGATGGTCACCTGGCCGCGCAGGTCCATGGCCAGGGTCCGGTCGACGATCCGGTCGATCTGCCAGGCGCCGAGGCTGCCCCGGTCGTGGAGGTGGATGTCGAGGCCGACGCCCTTGCCGGCGGCGAGTTCGAAGATGGTGTCGAGGTGGCGGATCGGGTCGCCGTCGAAGCCGGCCGGATCGATACCGCCGATCAGGTCGGCTCCCGCGTCGACGGCCTCGGCCATGAGCTCCGCGGTCCCCGGGCGGGTGACCAGGCCGCTCTGCGGGAACGCCACGATCTGCACGGTCACCGGCCGCGCCGCGGCGGCCCGCCTGACCCCGTGGACGGAGTCCAGGCCGATGACGGGATCCACGTCGACGTGACTGCGGACATGGAGCACACCCCCGCGGATGTACCGGTCGAGCAGCGCACCGGCACGATCGACAACGGACCCCAGTCCGCCGCGGTGGGTGCGCTCGTTGTCGATCAACGAGGCCAGCGAGCCGCCGGCGGTGTGCGGCCGGTACGGCCGACCGTAGCTGGTCTTGTCCAGATGCGCGTGCGCGTCCACGAGAGCCGGGATGACTATCTGGCCACCGCCGTCGTACACGGCCAGGTCGGCGCGGTGCTCGGAGATGATCCCGTCGACTATCGGGAGGTCGACCGGTTCGCCGCCCCACGGCCGCACGTTCCTCAGCAGGATCGACGTCATCGGGCCACCCTATCGGCTACCCGCGTCGGCGGGGAGGACCTGGGCTGGCGGCCCTACTGGCCCCGGAGGGCCCGGGTCAGGCGGTCGGCGAAGTCGGCGGGGAGCGTGCCGCCGTTGTTCAGCGCCTCCCGGACACCGGCCCGGAACACCTCGCTGAACCGCCAGTAGTGCGGGGTCACCGGGCGCAGCCGCGCGCCCTCGATCGCGGACAGCAGCGTGCGGGCGTAGCTGTAGTGGGCCATGACCTGCGGGTCCTCGTACACGATGCGCTGGGTCGCGGCGAAGCCGCCGCGTTCGAAGAGCAGTTGCTGGGTACGCGCCGAGGTGAGGTACGCGATCAGTGCCCGCGCGGCGGCCGGCCGGGTGGAGCTGCTGGCCACGGCGAGGTTCTGGCCACCGAGGACGCTCGGGCCGGGCAGCTTCGACACGGCGAACGGCAGCGGGCGCCCACCGGTGTCCGGGCCGTCGGCGAGCCGCCGGTAGGCGACGGGCCAGTTGCGCAGCAGCACCACCTTCCCGTCCCGGAACGCGGTCGTGCTCTGGGTCTCGTCGAAGCGCAGGGAGTCGGGCAGCATCCGGCTCGGGTTGCTCGACCGGGCGTCCTCGGCGAGCGCGCGCACCGCCTCCCTCGCCCGGTCGTCCAGGGCGACCCTGCCGTCCACGAGGATGTGGCCGCCGGCCGCCCAGACCGCCTCGAACGTGTTGACGGTCAGGCCCTCGTAGTCGCCGTACTGGCCGGTGTAGCCGGCGACGAGTTCGCGGGGGCGGGCGGGGTCGGACAGTACCCGGCTCATGTCCGCTCTGGCTCTGGTCCAGTCGCCGGGCGCCTCGGGGACCAGGTCGGAGCGGCGGAACAGCAGGCCGGCGTCGGTGTTGAAGGGCAGGGCCCACAGCCGGCCCTCGTACCGGCAGGTCTCCAGCGGCCCGGTCAGGAACCCGGTGGTGTCGAGCCCGCGCTCGTCGAGCGGGTCGAGGTAGCCGGCGTGCGCGAACTCCGGGGTCCAGGTGACGTCGAGGTTGTAGATGTCCACGTCGGAGCGCCCCGAACGGGCCTGGGACACCATCTCGCTGTGCTGGGCGTCGGCGAGGCCGGACACCTGGCGGATCTCGGCCGGGTGGTCCGGGTACATCCGGTTCCACTGCTCGACGAGGACCTGGCGCTGGCCGCCGGCGCTGTCGTCCCGGCCGCTCATGATGACCAGGCGGCCCTTCTCCCACGCCGCCGGATCGGGCCGCAGGGCGTCCGCCCCGAGCCACGCCGCGCCGGCCAGCAGCGCGCCGACCAGCACTCCCGCCGTGAACCGGAACCGTCGGACCCGGGACCACGCTCGCCTAACGGTCACCACGACCTCCTCCCCACACCGCGCCGAACACGTCGCGCATGGTCGCGTCGATCGTGGCGAACCCCGTCTCGCGGCACGCTCCCCCGGTGACCGTGGTGACCTCCTCCACCGTGCCCGCGCAGTGCGCCTCGCCGACCGCGACCACGAACACCCGCACGCCCCCGCCCCGGACCTCGTCGAGGAGCCGCGCCGCCGTGTACGTACTGGACGTGTCCTCCCCGTCCGTGACGACGACGAGCGCGGCGACCGTCGTGTCGTCCCGCCCGGCGCGCAGGGCGGCCACCCCGGCGGCGATGGTCGGGTACAGCGGGGTCGCGCCCGCCGGGGACACGCCCGCGAGGGGGTCGCCCGTCGGTGCCGGGCGCGGGCCGACCGGGGTCAGTTCCCGGGCACCCGTGCCGGCGAAGGTCCACACGCCGACCGTGTCGCGCGGGCCCATTCGGGCGAACGCGCCGCGCACCGCCTCGCGGGCCACGTCGAACCGGCTGCCCCGCGCGCCGCTCGCGGGTTCCGCCATCGAGCCCGAGCCGTCCACGGCGAGGAGGACCCGGCCGCCCCGGTGCGCGAGGTCGTACGCGCCGAGGGTGGCCGCGACCGTGTCCGGGGCGGGCGGTTCGCGCAGCACGTTGGCGCCGGGCAGGGCGCCGCGCCGTTCGTCGACCGGGGCCGCGACGCGGTGGCCGGGCCGGGGGCGCAGGCCGGTGCCGGCGAGGGCGCGCTGGCCCTCGTCGCCGGTCAGCCAGTCGCGGAAGGCCGCCACGGTCCGGCGCTGCACGGCGGTGGTGTCCGTCCAGCCCAGGGCGACGAACGGGTGGTCGAGGCTGCGGGTGTCCGTCGGGTAGTACAGGACCAGGGCGGAGGGGGTGTCGGTCCGGCCGCAGCGGTCCCCGACCGGGTCGCCCCGGTTGAGGCGCACCAGGTCCCGTTCGCTGGCCACCACGGCGGTGCGGCCGGGCCCGAGCTGGCGCAGCCGGCACAGCTGCCCGGCCGCGTCGTCGATCGGGTAGCCGCCCGCGTCGAGGGTCCGGTCGATCCACCGCTCCACGTCGCGGGGGTCCGCGCCCGGGTACAGCACCGTCGTGGCCAGGGCGGCCGGGCCGGAGCCGCGCCCCGGGGAGGCGCGGAGCAGACCCCAGTCCCGGGACCGGGCGTCGGCGAGCAGCTCCCGCCAGGTCGTGGCGTTGCGCCGCTCGGTGGCCGTGATCGGCACCGCAGCCTCCGGCACGCCCAGCACCAGCGGGGACGAGCCCAGGCTGCCGGCGTCGCCGAGGTCCAGTACCCGGCCGAACAGGCGCAGGTCGGCGCGGACGGCGGCCACCTCCAGGGACGAGTCCGGCAGCCAGACGTCGGGGCGGGGCCGCTCGCGGCGGTGCTCCGCGGACCACTCCGACGCCAGGGCGACGCGGGCCCGGTCGGTGGGGGCCGCGTACACGTACGTGCTGACGGTGGGGCAGCCCGCCACGGTGCTGCGTTCCTCGTACGCGTCGGCCACCTCGCGGGCCGGGGCCAGCCCGTCGGGGGTGGTCAGGACCTGGAGCTGTTCGGGGTACGCGCAGCCGTAGGTCCACAGGGAGACCGTCCGCAGCGTGAGGGGCAGCACCAGGTAGCCGGCGACGACGATCAGCGCGACGGCCAGCACGTACGGCAGGAAGCGGCGGACCGGGGCGGCCCCGCGACCCACCGTGCACAGGACCAGGTCGAAGTCGGCGGCCAGCGGGTCGACGAGCACCGAACCGACGGTGCCGAGCACGAGGACGACGCCCGCGACCCAGAACCACAGGGTCGGTGCCTCGCGGGTCGGGAGGTCGACGAGCCAGCCGCCGATCGCGCTCAGGGCCGCGAACACGGCGATCGGGACCCAGGCACGCCGGGGACCGCCCTGACCGACCATGCGCGGATCGTCTCCTCGCCGTTGCGGATCGATGCTTCCCACTATATTCGGCGGGTCCGACCAGGACCGTCCGCGCGCTGTCGGCTCGGAGACCGAGAAGGGCCACAGCGGACGGGTACCGGGGGGGCAGCCGTCCGGGCCGGACCGGCCGTGGGACCCGCTCCCCGTCGGGCCCGGGGTGGGGTCAGCGGGGCGGGTGGGACGCGTCGTAGGCGGCGAGGGCGCGCTTGTCGGCGCGCAGCCGCCACGCCTGCTCCAGGAGGGCCGCGATCTCCGCCCAGTCCGGTGCCGCGTCGGACAGGTCGACCCCGACCCAGTGCCGCACGTAGGCGGGTGGGAAGTACCGGTCGGGGTCGGTGGCGACCAGGGTCTCCAGCTCGCCGGGCGGGGCCTTGACGCACAGGGCGAGGCGGCCGTCGCCGTGGTGGTCGACGAACAGCCACGCGATCCGCTGGCGGCCGAGCAGGAACCCGGTGTGCCCGAAGGAGTCCTCGACGAGCACGCCGGGCAGGTCGGCGACGAGGGCGACCAGGCGGTCCCGTACCCGTCGGAGGTCTTCGTCCGTCCAGCTCCCGGCCATGGTCACCAGCCTAGGCGGCGCCCGCCACCGGCACCCGGCCGCGGGGAGGGGACGGCCCCGGGTGGGACCGTCCCCGACCTGACCGTCTAGAGCGTCAGGGTCCAGCTGTCGATCGTGCCCACGTCGGCGGTCGCCGCGTCCTGGACCTGGAGCTTCCAGGTGCCGTTGCGGACCTCGGTGGACAGGTTGACCGTGTAGGTCTGGTTGATGTTGTCGGCGCTGCCGCCGGCCCGGTTGTGCAGGACGTACGTCGAGCCGTCGGGCGCGACGAGCGTGACGACCAGGTCACCGATGTAGGTGTGCAGGATGTTCACCGCGACCGTGCTGCTGGCCGAGGCGTTGCCCGTGCAGCCCGCGATCACGATGGTGCTGCTGACCGTCGCGTTGTCCGGGATGGCCACGTCGTTCCCGTTGGTGCCGGAGCAGCCCACCGGTCCGCCGCCGCCCAGGTTCAGCGTCCACGTGTCGATCGTGCCCACGTCGGCGGTCGCCGCGTCCTGGACCTGGAGCTTCCACGCGCCGTTGGCGACCTCACTGGCCAGGTTCACCGTGTAGGTCTGGTTGATGTTGTCGGCGCTGCCGCCGGCCCGGTTGTGCAGCACGTACGCCGAGCCGTCCGGCGCGACCAGGCTGACGACCAGGTCACCGATGTAGGTGTGCAGGATGTTCACCGCGACCGTGCTGGTGGCCGTTGCGTTGCCCGCGCAGCCGGAGATCACGATGGTGCTGGTGACCGTGGCGTTGTCGGGGATCGCGACGTCGCTGCTGTTGGTGCCCGAGCATCCCGGCGGCCCGTTGACCGTCAGGGTGTACGTGGCCGTGTGCACCGCGACGGTGCCCGTGCCGGTGATCGTGATCGGGTACGAGCCCGGCACGACCGCACCGGTCGTCGTGATCGTCGCCGTGGACGAGGCGCCCGAGGTGACGCTCGACGGGGCGAAGGCGACCGAGACGCCGGCCGGGGCACCGGAGGCGCTGAAGGTCACGGTCTGGGCCGCACCGTTGGTGGTGGCGGTGCTGATCGTGCTGGTCAGCGAGCCGCCCGGGTTCACGGAGCCCGAGGACGGCGAGGCCGCCATCGAGAAGTCCTGCGAGAAGCACGGCGCGTCGCTGCCGGCCACGTTCACCGCGGTCCACGCCGCCTGGACGGCCTTGTACTCCAGCGAGCAGCTGCCGTACAGGTCCGTCGCCGCCGTCAGGGTGTACGCCCGCGAGGTGTTCGCCGGCGTGGTGGTGTTGACGTAGGAGGTGTTCGAGGTGAAGTACGCGTCGAGCGCCTTCCACCAGATCTTCTCGGCCTTGGTCCGGCCGATGCCCACGACGCCCGGCGCGGAACCGCAGATCGGCGACGTGCCGTACGCGGTGGCCCCGGTGCCCTCGGCGAGGTTGAAGAAGAAGTGGTTCGCCACACCCGAGGAGTAGTGCACGTCGACGTTCTTCGTGCTGGTCGACCAGCAGCCGTGCGAGGAGCCGTCCAGGGTCGGGTTGTACATGTACCGCAGCGGGGTCCCGTTGCCGTTGATGTCGATCTTCTCGCCGACGTTGTAGTCGCCCGGGTCGGCGGCGTTGGCGGCGTAGAACTCGACCATGTTGCCGAAGATGTCCGAGGTGCCCTCGTTGAGGCCGCCGGACTCACCGGAGTAGGTCAGGCCCCCGGAGACGACCGACTCGGTGACGCCGTGGCTCATCTCGTGACCGGCCACGTCGATCGACACCAGCGGCTTGTTGTTGCCGTCGCCGTAGGTCATCTGCGCGCCGTCCCAGAACGCGTTCACGTAGTTGTTGCCGTAGTGCACCCGGCTCGGCACACCGGCGCCGTTGCCGAAGATGCCGTTGCGGCCGTGCACGTTCTTGAAGTAGTCGAACGTCATCGCGGCGCCCACGTGCGCGTCCACGGCCGCCGACTGCCGGTTGGCGTTGGTGCCCGTGCCCCACGTGTTGTCGGGGTCGGTGAAGTTCGTGCACGTCGAGGAGCCGTTGTTCATGTCGCACGTGTTGCCGTTGCCGTGCGACGGGTCGATCATCGTGTACGTGCTGCCCGACAGCGTCGTGTCCACCGGCACCGAGCCGAGGTAGAGGCTGTTGCCCGTGCCGGCGGTGTGCTTGACGTCGTCGAACGAGCCCCGCACCGCGCCCGTACGGGCGTCGGTGATGACGTGCAGCTTGCTCGGGGTCTGCCCGTCGGGAGCCAGGCCCTCCACGACCGTCTCCCAGGCCAGGGCGCCGCGGCCGTCGGCGGCGTCCACGATCAGCTCGGGCGTACCCACCCTGGCGGCGGAGCCGTGGAACTGTCCGCGCGCCGCCTGGGCGGCCGCGGCGGCGGGCACGTCGGCCCGGGTGCTCAGGGTGAGCGGGGCGGCGAGGCCGTTGCTGGCCCCGGCGAAGGCGCCCGTCGCTCCATTGTGGACGATGAAGTCGCCGCCGTAGACCCGCAGACCCTGGTAGGTGCGCGTGTAGCGCACGTGCGAGGCCCCGTTGGGGTCGAGGACGGTGCGGTAGACCTGGTATGCGTCGCCGGATCCGCCGGCGAAGTCCGCCCGGTGGGCGGTGAGCGCGGCGGTGGCCGCGGTGAGGGCGTCACGTTCGGGGTTGTGGGGGGCTGCCGTCGCTGTCGTGGACACGCTGGCCAACAGGCCAGCCGACAGGACGACGACCCCCAGTGCGGCGATGGAACTTCTCATGACGAGTCTCCTAGCCGAGAGGGGCAGCGGTGTCACACCGCTGAGACATCTGTAACAGTCGATGTCTCCTCGTGTAAAGACTCTTCATGTTTTCGCTGTGTTAACGACCTCTCAGCGGAGCGTCACTTGGTGTACTTCGCCACGAACCGCTCCGGATCCTTGTCCCGGAACGTCAGGCCCGCGCCCGACGGGTGCTCCGCGTAGAAGGCCAGCCACTGCTGGGCGAGTTCCGCGCGCAGCTCGACCGTCGCGTGCCGGCGGAAGTCCGGCAGCGCCTCGTCCTCCTCCTCGCCGAGGTGCTCGGTGTTCTCCCGGCGGGCGTCCCAGACCGCCTTCCACCACGCGTCAGAACCGGTCTCATGGGTACGCGACGCCGTGATCGCGTCCCGGATCTTGTTGTGGTCGCGGATCGCGTCCTCGGTCTCCTCGTCGGCGTCCGGCCCGCCCCGCCGGACCAGGTGCGGGTACAGGATCCGTTCCTCGGCCTCCGCGTGGATCTCCAGGTGCAGGGCCAGCGGCTCCCACACGGCGCGCTGCTGCCCGACGTCGGCGGCGTCGTCCAGCCGGGCGAAGCCGCGCCGGAAGGCCGCGTGGTCGTCGAGGATCAGCGCCGTGATGTCGTCCATGGTGGTCCGCCCGTCTGCCGGTGTCTTCACTGTCACCAGCAGATATCCCGGGACGGCCCGGGTCAAACATGCCGCCGGGCGGGTGCGGGGCCGGGCGCGGCGGATCCGGCAGTACCCCGGGAACCTCCGGCGGTCAGATCCAGCCGTGACCCCGGGCGACCCGGACCGCCTCGTGCCGGTTGGCCGTCCCCGTCTTGCCGACCGCCGAGGACAGGTAGTTGCGCACCGTCCCCGGCGACAGGGCCGCCCGGCGGGCGATCTCCTCCACCGGCGCGCCCTCGGCGGCCAGGGCCAGCACGTCCGCCTCCCGGGGCGTCAACGGACTGGCCCCCGCGCTGATCGCCTCGGCCGCCAGCTGCGGATCCACGTACCGGCCGCCGCCGTGCACGACGCGGACCACCGTGGCGAGGGTCTCGGCGGAGACGGTCTTGGGCAGGAAGCCGCGCACCCCGGCGGCCAGCGCGCGCCGGAGGTGCCCGGGCAGCCCGTGGCTGGTGACGATCACCGTGCGGCAGGTGGGCAGTTCGGCGTGCAGGGTCGCGGCCACCGCCACGCCGTCGAGGTCGGGCATCTGGAGGTCGAGCAGGGCGACGTCGGGGCGCAGGGCGCGGGTCATCTCCAGCGCCTCGGCCCCGGTGGCGGCCTGGGCGACCACGAGGAGGTCCTCCTCCAGGGCCAGCAGGGCGGCCATCGCACCCCGGACCAGGTGTTCGTCGTCGGCGAGGAGGATCCGGATCGGGGTGGCCGGGACCCCGCCGGGTCCGGGTGCCGGCGCCGGCGGGACGGAGCCCGCCCCGGTCGGGCCGGGTGCCGGCGTCACGGCCGTCCCCCCGGGGCCACGGCCAGCGTCAACGGCACCTCGGCCGCCAGCCGGAACCCGTCCGGTGGCCGCCGCCCGGCCGTGACCGTGCCGCCCAGGCCCCCGACCCGTTCGGTCAGCCCGGCCAGGCCGCTGCCGAACCGGACCCGGGCGTCGGCGGGCACCCCGTCGTTGTCCATCGTGAGCGTGACCGCGTCGACCCCGGACCTGTGCAACGTGATCACGCAGCCCCGGGCCTCGCTGTGCCGCAGCACGTTCGTCGTCGCCTCCCGCACCACCCAGCCGAGGGTGCCCTGCACGTCCGGGGGCAGGTCGCCGCCGTCGCCGACCACCTCGCACGCGATGCCGGCGGAGGCGAGGAGCGCGCGGGCCCCGGACAGCTCGACGTCGAGGTCGGCGGCCCGGTACCCGCCGACGACCGCGCGGAGTTCGGCCAGGGACTCCTGCGCGATCCGGCGGACCTCCAGCATCTCGTCGGTGGCCTCGGCCCGGCCGCGCCGGGACAGCTGGGCGGCCAGTTCGGCCTTGAGCGCGACCACCGACAGGGAACGGCCGACCACGTCGTGCAGGTCCCGGGCGAAACGCAGCCGCTCCTCGACGACGGCGAGCTCGGCCTGCACGTGCCGGGAGCGGTCCAGTTCCCACAGCACGCCGAGCATCCACGCCGAGACCCGGCAGACGACACCCGTGACCGCGAGCAGCATGGCCATGCCGGCGGCCGCGCCCAGCGGGCCGGCGTCGCCGAGGGCGGCGGAGAGCGCGTACACCCCGGCGCAGGCGAGCACGCCCACGGCGATCGTGACCCGGGGCCGCACGGCGGTGGCCAGGGCGGTCAGGAACGCCACGACCAGCATCAGCGGGAGCGCTCCGCTCGGGCCGGACGGCTGGCCGGGCGCGACGTCGGGCCAGGTGAGCAGCGCGCCGGCGCTCCCCGCCACGGTCAGCGTCGCGGCGGCGGCGATCAGGCCGAGCGGCCGGTCCCGCCGGCCGAGGTAGTGGTCGAGGCCGGCTCGGACCAGGAACGCGCACACCACGGCGTGCACCGCGGCGAACGCGCCCGCCGCCCACACCCCCGCTCCCCCGGCGTCGGCCCGCGCGGCCCCGGCGACCAGGAACGGGGCCGCCGCCAGGTTCAGGTAGAAGGAGACCCGGACGCACAGGTCCACCCGGGCCGCCTGGCCGCGCGAGCGCCACCACCCCGTCACGCCCATCCGCGCGGCCCTCCTGTCGTCGTGTCCCCCGAGTATGGTCGGTCCCCGCCGGTGCCGGGCACCGCCGGGGACGTCACCCGCGAAGCGGCTCGTGGATCCATCGGGTCCGCCACGGGCCGGCGGGATCCACGAGCCACGGTCTACGAACGGAACAGCATCTCCGGGTACCGGGCCGACGGCCGGTCGAGCAGCCCCGAGTCCCGGCACAGCAGGTACCTGTCGAAGTAGGCCCGCAGGTAGGCCCGCTGCACCGCGATCGACCGGTCCCCGTCGATGGTGCCGAGCGAGGGCTCCAGGTCCGGCACCCGCGCCTGGGGCAGCAGCACCTGGTAGTCGGTGAACGACATGTGACCCGAACGGGCCAGTTCCAGGCGGTGCCGGGGGCCGCGCAGCCGGGACCACAGCGCCGTCCAGCTCGGGTCGTCGCCGGGCGCGCCGAGCAGCAGGAACGGCCGGTCCAGCCCGCCCTCGACGACCGTGCCGGACACGGTGCCGTCCAGGTCGGCCCCGACCTTGACCCGCGGGTCCTCGGCCATCGTCTGGGCGGCGGCCGCACCGCCCAGGGAGTGGCCGACCATGCCGACCCGGGACAGGTCCAGGGCCCCGGCCAGGCCGCGCGGCAGCGGGCGGCGTTCCTCGTCCGGGTTGTGTCCCCGGTCGAGGGCCGCCAGCCGGTCGAGGGTGAACCGGGTGTCGGTGACCCGGACCGCGAGGGCCTTGGCGACGATCCGGTCCATGTCGGCGGGGTCGGTGGGCACGGGCAGCGCCTGCCGGGCGAGCCGGCCGCCCGGGAACTCGACCACCTTGGCGTCGTGCGGGTGGTCGATCGTGACCACGACGTAGCCCCGGCTGGCCAGGTCCTCGACGAGCGCGGTGCTCGACGTGCGCTCCTGGCCCATGCCGGGCGAGTACACGATCACGGGGTGCCGGCCGCGGTCGACCGGGGCGCCCGTGTGGGCGTGGGTGACGGGCAGCGCCACCGGCGAGCCGGGCGGGTTGAGCACGGCCCCCACCCCCGGGGTCACCCACGGGGCGCGGGGATGGCCCCGGACGTCGCGGGCCGGGTACCAGACCTGGACCATCAGTTCGCGGGCCGTTTCGGTCGGCACCCACGGGTCTGGGCGGGACCGGTCGACGAGGTGCAGGGACACCGTGCCGACCCGCTCGGGGCCGGTGGGGGCGGGCAGGACGAGCTGGAAGGGGGGCTCCGGGGCGGGCGGGGCCGTGGCGGGCAGCGCGTGGACGAGGCTGAGAGCCGACGCGAGGGCGAAGGCGAAGACACCACTCATGGGTACTGAGTCTTCGCGCCGGCCGGCCCCCGCCGTAGTGCCGTTCCGCACCGGTCCCGGTGAGGGCGTCACGGCCGGCCGGTGACACTTGTCATGTCCGCCCACCGGCCATGGTGGACGGTGCGGTGTGCGTGGCGGCCTAGCCGGTCGGGTCGCGCAGCGTGCGCAGTGACCGGGTGAACGCTCCGGTGCCGTCGCCGAGGGCCGCGAAGAACGCCCTGTCGCAGGCCTCGACCGCGACCACGGCCCGGTTGGCCAGGGCCTCGCCGTCGGGGGTCACGGCCAGGGCCCGGGCCCGGCGGTCCGTCGGGTGCGGCAGGCGGCGCACGAGGCCCTGGGCCTCCAGGGCGCGCAGCACCTGGGAGGTCATCATCGGGTCGGTCGCGGCGTGGTCGGCCAGGTGCTTCTGGGTGACCGGGCCGTCGGTCGCCAGCCAGGTCAGCGACGCCAGCAGCACGAACTGCACGTGCGTCAGCCCGAACGGCTTCAGCGCCGCCCGCTGGGCCGCCTGCCAGCGGTGGGTGACCTGCCAGAGCAGCAGGCCGGGGCTGTCGGTGGCCTCGGGGAAGTCGGTGGCCAGCCGCCGGTCGGACCCGGTCACGCGGCGCCGACCATGGCCGCGCGGATGGACCGGAAGTCCTCCCGGGTGAGTTCGAGCAGGCCGCGGCGCAGCGCGTACCCCCAGTTCGGGTCGGCCGTCAGGTCGAGGCCGGCGAGGTCGTGGACGGGGGTCTGGGTCGGGTCCGGCACGTAGCGGATCCTACGGCGCCACGGCCGGAAGTCGCCCTCGTCGGCCTGCCAGATCTCGTCGTCGGCAACCACGCCGATCGCGGTGAACGCCCGGAGCGGGTCGCCGCCGCGCAGGCTCGTGCGGGGCGAGTAGTAGACCAGCCAGTCGCCGGCGGACAGCCGGGCCAGGCCGGTCCGCTTGCCGTGGCCGAGCTGGGCGATGCCGAGCGCGGTGCCCCGGAGGACGTGGTCGCGGCAGACGACGCCCAGCCAGAACCTCACGCGGCGCCCCGCTGCGCGGCGTCCACGCCCCGGTGCGCGACGTCGACACCCCGGTGCCCGGCGGCGGCACCCCGGCCGGCGAGGTCGGAGGCCCGGAGCGCGGCGTCGGCAGCCCGGTCCGAGGCGCCGGCCGGCACCACTGTGGCGGGTAGGGTCGCCGGGGTGGCGGTGGCCGTGCCCCGGTCGGCCACGACGGCGGCGAGCCGGTCCAGGTCGGCCTGGAGGCTGTCCCTGATGCCCTTGCCGAGCACCAGGTTCCACAGCCGGCCGAGCGGCCCGGCCAGGTCCACGGTCACGGCGACGCGGGTGCCCGCCGGGGTGCGCTCGACCAGGTGCCGGAAGGTCAGCCGGGCGCCGAACAGCGTCGACACGTCGGTGAACTCGCGGTCGGGCACGAGCGCCGCCACGACGAACCGCACCTTCGGGCCGCCCTTGGGCTTGAGCACGCCGGTGGCCCCGGGGACGAACGGGCCGTCGAGCCGGACCCAGTCGGTGTCGGTGTTCCACTCCGGCCAGGTGGCCATGTCGGCCCAGCGGTCGAAGAAGGCCGACGGGGCGGCCGGGGAGGTGACTTCTGCCTGCGCGATTCTCATGAAACAACTATGCGCGCTTACTATTCTCTCGTCAAGTCGGCGCGATCCGGTGCCGACCGACGCGAAGGTCCGCCCGCGCGCCGTGGAGGGCGCGCGGGCGGACCGGGTGGGTTGCGGTACCCGGCC
>NZ_JAQZSH010000019.1:0-178049 GCF_053902585.1 Longispora urticae | reverse complement strand
CGGGCCCCGTCCGCCGCCACCGGGACGCCTACCCGACGGTCCATTCGCCGTCGCGCATGAGGTCGCGGCCCTGGAGTTCGTTCACCTCGCGCCAGGCCTGGAGCCGTTCCGGGGTGATGTGGAAGTAGTGGTACGGGCTCCGGAGCGCGCGCGGGTCGAACCCGGTCTTCACCGCGAAGGCGTCGCCGACCTCCGCGCCGATCCCGGTGGCCGGCACCGCGCGGGCGGTCCCGTCGATGAGGATGACGTCGCGGGTCAGCCCGAGCCCGAGCCGGACCCGGCCGGTGGCGAGCAGGGCGCGCGCGGTCGGGCTGGCCGAGGCGGTGGCGAACAGCAGCGTGTGGCCGTCCCACAGAAACGACAGCGGTACCAGATAAGGGGCTCCGGTCTCCACGTCCGCGGTCGCCACCCAGGCGTCGACGTCGTTCTCCAACCGGTGCAGGACGTCCTGCCGGCGTTGTGCGGGGGTGCGGGCGGGCGGGTTCATGCGGGGTCACCTCCGAGATGATCTTTGGTCGCAGACGTCAGAAGATAGTCCAGGGTGAGCTCGACGGTGCCGTCCACCCGCTCCGACCGTTCCGCGACGAACGCCCGGACGTCCTCGGCCAACGCCCCCCACCGGCCCTCGCGGACCAGTCGCGCCCTCTCGGTCACCACATGCCCGGCCGTGTCGATCAGGAACTCGGCCCCGGCGTCGGCATCGGGGAACCACAGGACGATCGCGTGGCGCTCGGACCCGGTCAGCCGCAGCCCGCACGGCTCCAGGAGCGCGGCGAGGGCCTCCGGGTCGCCCCACCGGCTCGGCGGCCCCGAGGCGGGCGGCGGTGGCGGCAGGTACCCGCCCAGCACCGCGCCCATCGCCGGCATCGCGCCGCCCGGCACCCAGGAGGCCAGCACGATCCGCGCGCCCGGTGCGCCGACCCGGGCGAGTTCGGCGGCCGCGGCGGCGTGGTCGGCCGCGTACATCACGCCGAAGACGGAGAGCACCACGTCGAAGGCCTCGTCGGGTACCGGCAGCGCCCCCAGCTCGCCGTGCAGCCAACGGACCTGGTGGCGGGCACCGCTGTGTCCGGCCCCGAGCTGGCTGGCCCGGCGTTGGCTGGCCTGGTGCCGGAGTGTCCCGCGTCGTCCGGCCATCTCGAGGAGGGACGGCTCGAAGTCGACGCCGGTGGCCTGGGCGCCGAGCGCGGCGGCGAACAGGGCCGCGTTCCCGGTGCCGGTGGCCACGTCCAGCACCCGGTCGCCGGGGCCGACCGCGGCGGCCGCCACCGCCGCCCTCGCCGCCGGTTCGAGCCGGACCGCCATCAGCGGGTAGTCGCCCGCGCCCCAGGTCGTAGTCGGGTCGCCCATGGTGTACATCCCCTCGTGCCATGATCATGTGTCATGGCAGGTGACGACCGGGCCGCGTCGAATGTGACACGAAGTGGCGGCGGACACATCCCCGCCCCGTGTGCCGGGCTCACCAGCGCGGCGTGCTGAACCACTCCACGATCGCCCGGGTGTACTCCGGGCTCAGGTTGTCCCGGGTGTGCCCCGCCCCGGGGCCTGGCCAGTGTCCGACCCCGGGCACCTCCACGACGTCGGGCCGCAGACCGGTACCCGTCCGCCAGGCCGCGACACTCGGCCCGATCGGCACGCACTCCTCGTCCGCGCCGTAGACCAGCAGCACCGGGCAGCCGACCCGGGCGTAGACGGGCGCGGGGTCGAAGTCCATGTCGGTCCACGCCGGGATCACCTCGGGCACCTCCGGCGGCAGGTACGCCAGCGGGAACCACGGCCGCTGGTTGTACTCGGCCAGCAGCTCGTCCGCCCGCTCCCGCCCGATCTCGCCGCGCAACAGGCCCTCCAGGGCGGTGCGCAGCGCGGTCAGCTCGGCGCGGGCCGCCTCGTCGTAGCCGTCGCGGCGCAGTGCCTCGTCCGTGTAGTAGCGCATCTGGACCGCGGGGGACACCCCGGGGCAGCCGAGCAGGGCGAGGAAGGCGACCTGTTCGGACCGGGCGGCGGCCACCCCGGCGGCCCAGGTGCCCTGGCTGAAACCCCACAGTCCGACGGGTACGCCCAGCCGCGCGCCCAGCCAGTCGACGGCGGTCAGCGCGTCGTCGGCCTGCGCCTCGAACGGCACGTCGTCGCCGTTCACCCCGTCCCGGCGGTCGTAGCTGGCCACCGCGTAGCCCAGCGGCGTCAACGTCTCCGCCAGGTGCTCGAACAGCACCTGGTCCCGGTTGCCGTACGCGGCGGGGTGCAGCGCGACCACGCCGGCCCGGACCGGACCGTCGGGCAACCGGAGCAGGGCGGACCGGCCGAGGCCGGGGACTTCGAGCTCACTGGTCAGCATGGACGTATCGTGCCCGCGCCGATGATCTTCCGCAACGCCCGGCGCCCGGAGTCGAGCCGGCCGTCCTGGGGGTCCCGGAGCCGGATCGGCCGCGGTGTGGCGTCAGGCTCAGGCGCCGATCGCGGACAGCAGCCGTCGCGTCCCCACCGGCGGCGAACGCGGCCATGCGCCCGTCGGTCTCCGGCGGCGAGCCGTTCCGGGTGCGCGGCATGGTGCGGTGCGTATCCTGTCCGGCGGGGAGGTACTCATGGGACGGACGGACCGGGCGCGGCTCCTCGAGGCCGGCTACGCGGTCGCCCTCGTCGCCGGCATCGCGCTGCCCTACGCCCAGCTGGTCCCGTGGCTGCTGGAGCACGGCCCGGACCTGCCGAGGCTGTTCGACGAGGTGTTCGGCAACCGGATCAGCGCCTTCTTCGGCTGGGACGTCGTCGTCTCCGTGCTGGCGTTGGCCGTGGCCGCGGTCGTCGACGGGAGCCTGCGCCGGGGCCAGAAGGCGCTGATCCTCGCGGGTGGCCTGCTCGGCGCCTCGGTCGGCCTGCCGCTGTACCTGCTGCTGCGCCAGCGCAACCGACGCCGCCCGACCGGCGACGCGTCGGGCCCCGACCAGCACCGACCGGACGACACACCGGACCGGTGATCGGAACTGGCCTGGGGCCTCGCGGTCGTCGACGCGGCGCCTAAGCCGCTAGTACTCGGTGGGGTTGCCGTCCGGCCCGAGCGTGTCCACGGCGGCGCGCGCGGTGGCCAGCAGGGTCGGGAACGACTCGTACGCGTTGACCGGGCTGTAGTAGGTGCCGTCGTCGGCGCGGTACACCGTCAGCGGGTACTGGTCGATGAAGACGGCGCGGCGCAGGACCGGCTCGGTGCTGCACCGGTCGAGGATGAGGATCCGCCGCTCCTGGTAGAACTCGAAGTGCGCCGACACCTTGCAGCCCTTCGCCGCCGCGCCGCTCTCGACGGGCGACCCGGGCGAACCGGGCGCGGGCGACGCCAGCGCGGGGCCGGCCGCGAGCCCCCCGGCCATCGCGGACAGGACTGCGACAATAGCCAACCTGTTGCGCATAGCCATGCTCCCTATCAGTTGTCGGACACGTCACGATGCGGTTTCACGATACCGGCGGCCCGCGCCAGCGCAAGAGAACGACGCGATTCGATCGCTGTTCACCGTTAACTCGGGAGTGCGGAACCGCGCCCGTTAACCATTAACTGTGCGCTTTTCGTGCGACAGTTCACAGCGCCACAGTGGACATTGCCGGATAGGCTCGACGCGGGCTTTACGAAACCCAATTCTTCTCGCATTACCACTCCGGGCCGGATCGCGCTGCCCCGTGTCCGTGGAGCGAGAGGGCGACTGTATCGGGGAGGAACAATTCATGAACGATTCGCCGAATACGAAACCCGTCAGCAGGCGCAGGGCTCTGGGGATCGCCGTCGCGAGTGCCGGGGTGCTCGGCGTCTCCGCATTCGTCGGCGTCCAGGGCGCCCATCCCGGGGTGGCCCTTGCCGGCGCCCCCGAGGGCACGGAGTTCGACGAGACCTACCAGGGGCGCCGGATCACGGCCACCGCCGTGGCCGGCCCCGAGGGCGAGGGACACCACCACGGCACCGTCGACGTGCGGATCGACGGCCAGCCGCTGCACGTCATGCACAACTCCGACGACACCTACACGTCGTCGGTGAACCACTACGAGTCGCACCGCACGGTGCGCGAGGCGACCTACCGGGCGGTCGACACGCTGGGCGACGGCTCGCCGGTCGGCAACTACCAGTAATCCGAAGCCGTAGTCACGACGCTTTTCTTCAGCACGAGGGGAATGAACCGTGGGGGTTCGAAAGAATCAGCGTGACCTGACGGCGACGGAGCGGACGAACTTCGTCAACGCCGTCCTCCAACTCAAGAGCAACGGGGGGTACGACACCTTCGTGCGCCAACATATCGACCGGGCGTCGACCGACGGCCAGTTCGGGGCGCAACGCGTCGGCCACGACACGCCGTCGTTCCTGCCCTGGCACCGCAAGTACCTGGTCGAGTTCGAGAACGCACTGAAGGCGATCGACCCCTCGGTGAACCTGCCGTACTGGGACTGGACCACCGACGGCGCCAGCTCCACCCTGTGGTCGAACGACTTCATGGGCCCCAGCGGCGTGGCGGCGCAGAACTACCGGGTCGCGTCGGGCCCGTTCGCCCAGGGCTCGGGCAACTGGACGCTCAACGTGCGCAGCGACAGCTTCACCTTCCTCCGCCGGCGCCTCGCCAACGGGGTCACCCTGCCGACGGCGGCCGACATCACCACGGTGCTCGCCATCGGCACGTACGACACCTCCCCGTGGAACCGGAACGCGACGGGGAGCTTCCGCAACGCCCTGGAAGGGTTCCAGGGGCCGAACCTGCACAACCGGGTGCACAACTGGGTCGGCGGCACCATGGCCGGCTTCGGTTCGCCGAACGATCCGGTGTTCTGGCTGCACCACTGCAACGTCGACCGGCTCTGGGCCCAGTGGCAGGCGCGGTTCCCCGCCCAGTCGTACCTGCCCGGCACCCCGACGAACACCGTGGTGTCGATCGACGGCGGGATGGCCCCGTGGGCGTCCACGGTCACGCCCCGCAGCCAACTGGACCACACCCAGTGGTACACCTATCAGTAGTCACGACGGAGGGGGCGGTCCCGGCCGCCTCCTCCTCCGCCCGGGGGCCGCGGTGAGCTTCGAGGAGACCCTCCGGGCGGCCATCGAGGCCAGCGGGCTGACCCTGCGGGACCTGCGCGACCTGCTCCGCCGGGACGGCCTGGCGGTCAGCCCGGCGACGCTGAGCCACTGGCAGTCCGGGCGCAGCCGACCGGAGCGGCCCCGGTCCCTGCTGGTGCTCCACCGGCTGGAGGGCATCCTCGGCTTCGCCGACGGCGGGCTGTCGTCGCTGCTGGGTTCGGTCCGGTCCCGGGGCCGGACCCAGCAGCGCCCCGGCGGGCTGACCCCGGCGCAACTGTGGACGGACGGCGTGGCCGTGGCCGCGTTGACCGGGCGGCTCGCCCCGGCGGGACTGAGTCCGCTCAGCCACCACGACCGCGTGGCGATCGGCCCGGACCGCCGCGCGCGTTCGGTGCGGACCTGGCAGGTCCTGCGGGCCGACGTGGACGGCGCGGACCGCACCACCGTCGTCGCGCACGTGGCCGACCCCGGCGCGCGACCCCCGGTCGTCCGGGCGCTGAACCGGTGCCGGACCGGCCGGTCGGCGCGCGACGCCGGCGCGGGGCTGCTCGCGGTGGAGCTGGTCCTGGAGCGGCCGCTCGCGCGCGGTGAGACGGTCGCCCTCGAGTACGAGGTGCGCCACCGGCCGCCGTACCCGCTGGACAGCCACTACGAGCGCAAGCTGCCGTGGCCCGTGCGGCACCACGTCCTGGAGGTGGACTTCCCGGCCACCCTGCCGCCGCCCCGGTGCGAGTACTACACCGCGCCCCATGTGGACGTCCGGCCCCGGGTGCACCGCGAGCTGCCGCCCGACGCGGACCACCGGGTGCACGCGGTGGCCGTGGACGTCGCGCCCGGCGTGTCCGGGATCCGCTGGACCTGGTGATCCCCAGGCCTCCACATCCCAGGCCTCCACATCCCGGACCTCCCGATCCGGGGCCGACGGATCCGGGGCCTCCGCATCCCCGGCCCGGGGCGAAGCCTCAGGCCTCCCACGCCCACTGGATCCCGAACACCCCGGGCCGCACGTCCAACGCCACGGCGTGCACGCTGTGCGAGGCGTCGATCCGCAGCCCGCGCACCCGGTGCGGGCTGCCCGTGGCGGAGTCGCTGACCTGCTGGTAACAGTGCGCCGGCACCGCGTCCGGGTGGAAGCGCACCTCCTGGACGTACTCGCGCACGGGCAGCCGGAACTTCCGCTCGAAGTACGTCGCCGGCGGGAACGGCGGGTGGAACTCCATCCGGTGCTCGGTGATGACCGACTCGCCCCGGCGCAGCGGCCGTTCGAAGAGCAGCTCCGCGACGGTGTGGCCGGTGCCGGGGTCGCTCACCACCCGGCCCGGCCGGCAGCCCCGGACGGCGCTGACCGTGGGCGGCGGGCTCCCCGGGGTCTCCGCCTGGTGGATCAGCAGCAGCCGGGTGGCCCGGTCGCCGCCCGCGCGGAGCACCTGCCGGCTCCACATGGCCCGTTCCCGGCCGTCCGGGCCGACGGTCATCCGGTCGTGCTGCCGGAGCTGGGTCAGCACGGGGTCGGCGGTCCCGCCGAGGCGGGCGATCAGGGCGGACACCACGTCGGGCCGGTGCCAGAGCACCTCGTGCGGGACCCGGCCGTCCGGAGGCGGGGGCGGCGGCAGCAGGTCACCGCCGAGCACCTCCGCGAGGTGCCGGAGCAGTTCCCGGGACCGGGCCCGGGTCGGGCGGCTGCGACCGCTCTGCCAGTAGCTCAGGGTGGCGGCGCTGACGTCGACGCCGCGCAGGTGCAGCCGTTGCCGGATCCGGGACAGGCTCAGCCCGCTGGCGCTGATCGCGGCCCGCAGCGCTCGTGCGAACCCGTCCGGGCCAGGTGGGGCGCCTTCCGGGTCAAATCCCACCAGATCGGTGTTTTCCCGGCCTGGTCCCGGGTCTGTGGGCCGTGGTGTGTCCAGCGTCATCCCCGTGCTCCCCCCGCGGCAGTCACACAGGACGGTACCCCCCAAATCCGCCCTCTCCCAACGGTGACCCGGAGCGGTGCGGAAGAGCGAAAGCACAAGATCCTCCGACGGGTACGCCGGACCCGCGCCCGGAGCCGTCGCGTACCGTTCGCCGTGAACGACAGTCGGGAGGATCGGGGTGGCTGTGCCATCGAACAGGGTGCTGGGCGGCCGCTACGAGGTGGGCGCGGTCATCGGCCAGGGCGGCATGGCCACGGTGAACGTGGGCCGTGACCTGCTGCTGCACCGCACCGTGGCCATCAAGACGATGCGGCCGGACCTCGCCGGGGACCCCGGGTTCCGCGCCCGGTTCCTGCGGGAGGCGCGCGCCGTCGCGGCCCTCAACCACCCGGGCATCGTCGCGCTGCACGACGCGGGCGACACCGGACCCGACGGCCCGTACCTGGTGATGGAGTACATCGACGGGACGACGCTGGCCGGCTATCTCGCCGGGCGCCGCCCGACCGTGCCGGAGGTCGTCGCGGTCGTCGCCGACGTGCTCGCGGCCCTGGAGCACAGCCACGACCAGGGCATCGTGCACCGCGACATCAAACCGGGCAACGTGATGCTGACCCGGACCGGCGCGGTCAAGGTGACCGACTTCGGGATCGCGCGCCCGCTGGCCGGTCCGGACGGGCTGACGGCCGCCTCGGTGGTGGTCGGCACGGCGGCGTACCTGTCGCCGGAGCAGGTCACGGGCGGTCCGATCGACGGCCGCACCGACGTGTACGCCACGGGCTGCCTGCTGTACGTGCTGCTCACCGGGGCGACCCCGTTCGCGGACGGCTCGGAGCTGACCGTCGCCTACCGGCACGTGCACGAGCGTCCGGTGCCGCCGTCCGGGCACCGGGCCGACGTACCCGTGGAGGTGGACCGGGTCGTGCTGCGCGCGCTGGCGAAGGACCCGGCGGAGCGGTACCCGACGGCGGGGGCGATGCGGGCGGCGTTGCTGGCGGCCGGGGCGGCGGCACGGCCGGGACCGGCTCCGGTCACCGCGCCGTTCTCCGCCGCCGCGGCCCAACCGGACTCGGACCCGGCCGCGGCCCCCCGGCCCCGGCACGCCCCTGGCGACGACCCGGTCCGGCCCGACGGTTCCGGCGGCGGGCCCGCCCTCCGCCCGACGGCCGTCTCCACCCCACCGACGACCGCCCCGGCCCACCGGACGGCCGTGCTCCACGCGCACGGCGCCGACGACGCCGGTGACGGGGGCGGCGGCACGGACGTGCACGGCACCCCGGCCCCGGCTCCCCGCCGCCGCCCCGGGCGGAAGGTCCTGGTCGGCGCGCTGTGCCTGCTGCTCGTCGCCGCCGGCCTGGGCGCCTGGGCGTGGTGGCCGGCCTCCAGCGTCGCCGTGCCCAACGTGATCGGCGCCAACGCGTCCAACGCCGCCGACCAGTTGCGCCGGGCGGGGCTGAGGGTCGGCACCGTCCACTACGGACCGTCGGCGGACGTGGAGAAGGGGGAGGTCTTCGCGACCGACCCGCAACCGGGCTGGCTCCAGGATCCCGGTTCGACCGTGGACCTCTACATCTCCGACGGCCCCCCGCCGGAGCCGAACGTCCCGGCCGGTCTGGCCGGTCGCACCCGGGAGCAGGCCACCGGGGCCCTGGCCCGGCTGAACGTCAAGGTCACCGTCGAGTACGAGCCGTCCGAGCTGCCCCGGGACGTGGTCATCGCGACCCATCCGGGGGCCGGGGTCCGGGTCGAGCCCGGCGACGAGGTCACCCTGGTCCTGTCCTGCGGCAACCCCGACGAGTGCGACTGACCCGTCCGGTCCCCGGGGCCGCGGCGGACCCTCAGGCCTCCGACCACCGCACCCCGTGGAACCCGGGATGCATGTCGAACAGCGCCAGGTGGGCCAGCGTGCCGCCGATCAGCCGCAGCTCGGCGAGATCCTTGTGCGGGGAGCGCCCGTCCAGCCGCCAGATCCGGTACGCGCGCGCGACGGCCGCCTCCGGGCCGCTCCGCAGGGTCAGCTCGTAGGACGGGCCGCCGGCGGGGAACCACCGGCCGTAGTAGTGCTCGGACATGCTGCCGGACAGGTGGTACTCGAACGCGTAGGTCTCGCCCTTGCCCAGCGGCTCGAACACCAGCTCGGCCGCCGCCAGCCCCTCCGCCGGGTCGGTGAGGGCCAGCCCGACGGCGCAGTCCCGGACGGCCCGGATCGTGGGCGGGGCCGTGCTCTGGGTGTGGTGCAGGACGACGTACCGACGTACCCCCGTGTGCCGGGCCCGCACGACGACCCGCGCGGTGGCCGCGTACCGGTCGCCGCCGAGCAGTGTCACGTCGTCGTGCGCGGCGAGGACGTCGAGATCCGGCTCGGCGGGAGCCCCCACGGCGGCGCGCAGCCGGTGCGCGGGCAGCCGGGGCGTGCCCGGTACCGGGGGCCGGCGCGCGCCCGCCGGCGCCCCCGGTTCGGCGAGGAGCCGGCGCAGGGACTGGGGCGGGACCTGGAGGATCGCCTCCAGTTCGGCCACGGCGCGCAGGGCGTCGGCGTTGCGGGGCCGGCTGGAGCCGCGCTGCCAGTTGCTGAGGGTCGACACGCTCACGGCGGCCCCGCGTTCGGCGAGCCGGTCGTGCAGGCGGTCGAGGCTGAGTCCCCGGGCCGTGATGGCCCACCGCAGCGCGGTGTGGAAGGGGCCGTCGTTCACACGTGGACCGTACCAGCGATCTCCGTGCCGTTCGGCGGGATCCGGCCACTCTCCGGCGCCCTCGACACCTGGTCCGGTGGTCACCGGGGCGGCCCCGAGGGACCGCCCCGGCTTCCCGCTATCCGCCGAGGAAACCGTCCGACTGCCGGGCCCACAGCGCGGCGTAGAGGCCACCCCGGTCCAACAGCTCCTGATGGGTACCCTCCTCGGCGACCCGGCCCGCGTCCAGCACCACGATCCGGTCCATCCGCGCGATCGTGGACAGCCGGTGGGCGACCGCGATCACGGTACGGCCCGCCATCACCTCGTCGAGGGTGTCGTGGATGGCCGCCTCGACCTCCGAGTCCAGCGCCGAGGTCGCCTCGTCGAGGATCAGGATCGGCGCCTCCTTGTGGATGGCGCGGGCGAGCGCCACCCGCTGCCGCTGCCCACCGGACAGGGTCACGCCGCGCTCGCCCACGTGCGCGTCGTACCCGGTGCGACCGTCCTGGTCGGACAGTCCCAGCACGAACTCGTGCGCGGCGGCCTTGCGCGCCGCCGACACGATGGCCGCGTCGTCCCCGGACCCGGGCCCGATGTTGTCCCGGACGGAACGGTGCAGCAGGGCCGCGTCCTGGGTCACCATCGCGATCTGCCGGCGCAGGCTGCGCTGGGTGACCGCCGCGATGTCCTGGCCGTCGACCTCGACCCGCCCGGACTCCGGGTCGAAGAACCGGAGCACCAGGTTGACCAGGGTCGACTTGCCCGCGCCGGACCGCCCGACCAGGCCCACCCGCTCCCCGGCCGCGATGTGGAGACTGAGCCGGTCGATGCCGCCGCCGCCCTTGCCGTAGTGGTGGCTGACGTCCACGAGCCGGATGGCGCCCCCGCGCACGACGAGGGAGCCCGCGTCGGGCCGGTCCGGGACGGCGGGCGGCTGCGCGACGGTACGCAGGGCGCGCCGCAGCGTGCCGACCGAGCCGAACAGCGCCGAGACCCCGTCGAGCAGCCACTCGGCCATCGAGGTGATCCGGAACGTCAGCGCCAGCGCGGCCGCGATCAGGCCGATCGGCGCGGCCCCGACCTGCCACAGCGTGATGCCGTAGCCGATCAGTCCGACCATCAGCAGCCCGCTGAGCGCGCTCATCCCGACGTTCATGGTCACCTCCAGCCGCTCGACCCGGAGCCGGGCCAGGCGGGCGGCGGCGAACACCCCGCGGTCCGCGTCCGCCGGGGTGTCCAGCAGCGCGAGGGTGTCGACGTTCGCGTAGGAGTCGACCAGCAGGCCGGTGAGCGCGGAGTCGGCGTCCTGCTGGAGTGCCGACGCGCGGCGGTAGCGGGGCACGACGTGGCTCATCAGGCCCGCGTACAGCAGGATCCACAGGCCCAGCGGCAGCATCAGGCGCGGGTCGACGGAGCCCATCAGCCACACCGAGCCCACGATGTACGTCCCCACGTAGGCCAACGTGTGCACGACGACGTACGTCGTGGTCATCGCGGCGGACGCGCCCTCCCGGACCCAGGTGGCGATCCGGCCCGCGAGGTCGTTGCGGAACCAGCCGACCGACTGCCGGGACACGTGCCGGTGGGTCCGCCACAGCACCATGGTCAGCGCGTTGGGCCGGAACGCGACGTCGTCCAGGCCCTCGTTCACGAAGTGCAACAGGGGCCGCAGGACCAGGACCAGCGCCGCGACGGCGAGCAGCTCGACCCCGTGGTCGTGCCACACCCGCGCGGGGTCGGTCGCGGTGAGGGTGTCGACCAGGCGGCCGGCGTAGCCGATCAGCCACACCTCGACGCAGGCGCTGACGACGGTGAACAGCAGGCTCAGCGCCAGGATCCCGCGCAGCGGCCGGAACTGGGCGACCAGGAACGGCAGCACCCGGCCCGGCGGGGTGCTCGGGTCATCGTGGCGGAAGGGGTCTACGGCATTCTCGAACAGACGAAACACGGACAGGCTCCAGGCAGGTGTGGGAACGGAGGCTTGCACTCGGGTACCTGCCGAAGGCGGACATGGCTCGCTCCTGCCGTGAGGTGTCGACGGTCTCGTCGAACGAGCTGGAGCCTAGCGGCGGTCCGGTCCGGTCGCACCACCATTTACCGGGCGTCCGTCCGGCGCGCGCGGCCGCCGGTGCTGCCGGAACCTGGGGAGACGGGGCGCTAGCCGGCCGCCACGGCCGCCGCCCGCCGCGCGTCGTACCGGGCGAACGCCGGCTGGAGCGCCCCCAGCGCCAGCACCACCAGCACGCACGCCAGCCCGCCCCCGATGGCCGCCACGGGCTCGCCGCCCCAGCTCGCCACCGCGCCCAGCAGCAACCCGCCGAGCTGCGGCCCGCCGGCCACCACCACGAGGAACACGCCCTGGAGCCGGCCGCGCAGGGCGTCGGGCGTCGCCACCTGGAGGATGGTGGTGCGGAAGACCGCGCTGACCGCGTCCGCCGCCCCGGCGAGGGCGAGGAACCCGGCCGCCGACCACAGCGCCCAGGTCGCCCGGCCGTCCGGTCCCGGTCCGGGCGACAGGGCCAGCACCAGGCCGAAGCCGACCACGGCCAGCCCCCAGCCGACGACCGACACCAGGACCGCGAGCCCCTGCCGGCGGACCCGGTGCAGCGGCCCCGACAGCACCCCGGCCGTGATCGAGCCGACGGCGATCGCGGCCGCCAGGACGCCCACGGTCGCGGCGCCGCCGCCGATCAGGGTCGCGCCGACCGCCGGGAACAGCACCTTGGGCATCGCCAGCACCATGGCCGCCAGGTCCACCTGGAAGGTCATCCGCACGTCCGGCTGGGTCCGCAGGAAGCGCAGGCCCTCCAGCACGGACCGCAGTCCGGCGCGGGGCGCCCTGCCCAGCGGCGGCAGCGGCGGCAGGGAGAACACCGCCGCGAACGCGACCAGCAGCAGAGCGGCCTCGACGCTGTACGCGCCGCCGTAGCCCCACGCGCCGACCAGCAGGCCGGCGAGCACCGGGCCGACGGTCAGGCTCACGTTCCACGCCAGGCTGTTGAGCGCGTTGGCGGCGGGCAGCAGGTCGAGGGGGAGCAGCCGGGGCATGATCGAACTGCGG
The DNA here is from genome assembly GCF_053902585.1 of Longispora urticae. Taxonomy (NCBI): domain Bacteria; kingdom Bacillati; phylum Actinomycetota; class Actinomycetes; order Micromonosporales; family Micromonosporaceae; genus Longispora; species Longispora urticae. Next base: position 165,365 of record NZ_JAQZSH010000019.1, on the reverse strand, counting down.
GCGGGCGAGTTGACGGCGAAGAGGCCGTTCTGCACCGCGACCAGCGCGTACATCAGCCAGACGTTGCCGACCTCCAGCCACGCCTGGGTGGCGAAGGCACACGCGACCAGGAACAGCCCGCTGGAGGTGGTCATCAGCACCCGGCGGCGGTCGTGGGCGTCGACGAGCGAGCCGCCGTACAGCCCGAGGGCGATCAGCGGGACCAGGGCGAACAGCCCGACCAGGCCCACGCTGAACGTCGACCCGGTCAGGTCGTAGACCTGGAGGCCGACCGCGACCGTGGTCAGCGCCGTGCCGATGCCGGAGAGCGCCGAGCCGAGCCACATCCGGCGGTACGGCGCGCTGACTCGTAACGGGGTGAGGTCCGCGAACACCTTGCGCATCCGCCCCATACTGCCCGACCGGCCGGCGCGCGGGGCCGCTCACCAGCAGTGTCGGGGGTCACGTGGTCGCCGGGCACGCCTGTTCCGGGACGACACCGTCACCCGGTCGGCCATGATCCGGGTGGGCGACGGCCACGTGTGGTGCCGGCCGGGAGAGTGCGCAGTCCAGCGGGCGCCAGGCGGCTGGTCGGTGCCGGACACTGTGGGGACCGGGGCTGGTGGGCCGGGTCCGGTCACCGCCGTGCGACGTTCGGGAGGGCGCAGTGCCACACCTTCTGCCGGTACTGCTGACCGGGCTGTTCGTCGGGGGAGTGTCGTGCACGGCCGGGCAGGGTGGCCTGTTGGCGGGCCTGGTCCTGCGCCAACGCCAGGCGACCGCCCCGCTCCCCGCGGACCGCCCCTTCCGGACCCGGCTCGGCGACGATCTGGTGCCGGTCGGCGGGTTCCTGCTCGGGAAGCTGGCCTCGCACACCCTGCTCGGCGCGCTCCTCGGGGCGCTCGGCGGGGCGGTGCAGCTGTCGGTGGGCACCCGCGCGGGTACCCAGCTCGTCGCCGGGCTCCTGATCGTGCTCTTCGGGCTCGCCCAGCTCGGGGTGCCCGGCTTCCGGCGGATCCGGGTCGAGCCGCCCGCCGCCTGGTCGCGGCTGGTGCGCGGTCGGGCCCGGTCCACCACGGTGTTCGCGCCGGGGCTGCTCGGCGTGGCCAGCGTGCTGATCCCGTGCGGGGTGACCCTGTCGGTGGAGGCCCTGGCCCTGGCGTCGGGTACCTGGTGGGCGGGGGCCGCGACCATGGCGGTGTTCGTGACCGGCACCGGCCCGCTGTTCGCGGTCCTCGGCTACGCCGCGCGCCGGGCCGCGACGGCCTGGCGCGGTCGGTTCGCGCTCGCGACCGGGGTGCTCGTCGTCGCGGTCGGGGCGGTCACGTTCAACGGTGGCCTGGAACTGGCCGGCTCGCCCGTCGCCGCGAGCGCCCTGGCCCGGAGCGCGGGCCTGGCGGACCGGCCGGCCAGCGCGGCGACCGTGACCACGGACGCGGCTGGCGGACAGGAGGCGGTGCTGACCGTGCTGACCGGCGGGTACTCCCCGGCCAACCTGGCCGTGCGGCCCGGCGTGCCCACCACGCTGGTCGTCCGCGCGGAGCACGCGACCGGGTGCGTGCGGGCGTTCGTCCTCGGCGACCGGGCGTACGTACTCCCCGAGAACGGCGACACCCGGATCGGCCTGGGCGTCCTGCGGCCCGGCACGCTCCGGTTCCGGTGCGGGATGGGCATGTACACCGGGCAGCTCACCGTCGCGGAGACGCCGTGACGCCGTGGCGGATCACTCCGGATGGTTCGCCGTCCCGCCGCCACCGATCCGGTACGGCGTGCTCACCCCGTCGTAGAGCAGGTGGCCGACGAGCCCCTGGGTCGCGTGCGGCAGATTGTGGCAGTGGTCCGCCCAGACGCCCGGATTGTCGGCCAGGAACACGATGTCGTAGCTCTCGCCGTCGGCCACGTTGAGCGAGTCGATCCACCAGGGGCTGCCCGTGGCCGGGTCCCCGTCGCGGCTCAGCACCAGGGCGTGGTGCCCGTGCAGGTGCATCGGGTGCACCTCGCCGCTGTGGTTGGAGATCCGGAACCGGACCACGTCGCCCTCGGTCACGTGGAACATCGGCATGTCCGGGAACATCCGGCCGTTGATCGTCCACCACAGCCCCGGGCGGCCGTCGAGGAAGCCGGGCCGGCGGCCGATGTCGTACGTGAACTCCCGGGTGACGCGGTTCGGGTCCAGGTCGGTGGGCGCCGGGGTGCCGTACGACAGCAGGTCCAGCAGGCGGCGCGGCGCGGCCGTACCCGGCGGCGGGGTGCTGCCCGGCGGGGTGAGCAGCAGGGCCGTGTCCCCGCCGAGCTCGACTCGCACCCCGCCGGCCGGCACGACGAGTTCGAGGTCCGCCCGGCCGCCGGCGGTCACCAGCACGGCCTCGCCGGTGACCGGGGACGGTTCGTGCACCTCCGTGCCGTCCACGGCGACCACCCGGTACGGGCCGCCCACCGTCCACACGTTCATCGGCCCGTTGTCCGTGTTGACCACCCGGACCCGGACGGTGCCGCCCGGGTCGGCGGGGACGGGCACGTCGCCGGTGCGGCCGTCGACGGTGCGGACGCCGTCGTAGCGGTGCACGAGCGCGAGGTGGTCGGCGGGGAGCGGGCCGGTGACCGGTCCGGCGGGGGGCCGGGGCGCGATCACCACGGCCCCGAACAGCCCGCGTTTCACCTGCTCGTGGGAGAACTGGTGCGCGTGGTACCAGTAGGTCCCGGCCCGGTCGGCGAAGAACCGGTACGTGTGGGAACCGCCGGGGGCCACCGCGTCCTGGGTGACCCCGGCGACCCCGTCGGACGCGTTGGGCACGTCCACCCCGTGCCAGTGCAGGGTGGTGCCGTCCTCGACCGACTCGTTGACGAGCGCGACCTCGACGAGCTGGCCCTGCACCGCGCGGATCACCGGCCCCGGCGAGGTGCCGTTGAGCGTGTACCCCCGCACCCACCGCCCCGAGGCCAGCGCGAACCGTTCCGCGCGCGCGGTCAGCGTGACCTTCACGTCGGCGGGCAGCCCCGGGTCGACGGTCAGGGTCTGCACGGACCTCGTCCCGTGGTGGTGGCCGTCGCTCCGGTCGGCGTGCCCCATGTCCATGATCGAGTAGCTGTCCGGCACCAGGCTGGCGTACCAGAACCAGGCCAGGGGGGCCAGCACGATCACGGTGGCGAGACAGCCGAACAGCGGCCGGGCCCGGGGGTGGGGTGCCATGCGGTGACCGCCGGTCAGCGTCCAGGGTCCGTGACCACGGCGGCCGGCTCGCCCGTCGAGGTGTGGTGCGCGCCCACCCGGCGTGCCGTGAAGACCGCCGCCGAGAAGATGAGCAGCGCGTTGATGCCGTGCAGCAGGCCGAGGAACGGCATGCCGTGCCCGAACATGCCCAGCAGCACCTGCGCGGCGATCAGGAGCACGAGCGTCACCGCCCACTTGACGCCGCCCGGGATCCGGGCGAAGAAGGACACCACCAGCAGCACGATCGCCACGAGCGGGATCACCATCTGGCCGTTGATGCCGTGCACGATGAACCCGGCGACCTCGGGGAACGGCGTGTCGTCGGACTCCATCGCCGCCTTGTCGAGCACGCCGCCGTCCTCGACCCACTTGCCGAGACCGAAGATGGCGAACGCGATGGCCGCTGCCTGCACGAAGACCAGGGCCGCGATGGCGTACGCGGCGCCGCGATAGAAGGACCTCATGGCTTCTCCCTCGAGCGAGCCTGCCCCCGAACCCCGCGCCCGGAGTACTTTCTCAGATTATCGGTATTGACCGAAATATTGTCCGGATAACTGCTAGTTTGCTCGACGCGTACATCGGAAACTGTGGCTTATTTCGGGTGTTTCCTCCCTGGCGGCACGTCCCGCGCGGTGCACCGGGCCCCGGGAAGGTGGCCCTCCACAGGGGACTGTCGGTAGGGTGGCCGAGGGAGGTCGCCACGATGAACCTGGTCCTCGTCCTCAGCTCCTCGGCCCTGGTGTCCGCCCTGGTCAGCGCGGCCGCCACGTTCTTCACCCAGGACCGGCTCGCCCGGCGCAAGGCGCGGATCGACTACGAGAACCACGCCCACCTCCGGCTGTACGAGGCGATCGGCCCGCTCCGCTTCCAACTGCTGCTCGCCGCCCGCGACGCCGCCAGCCGGATCGCCGACCACCCCGGCCACGACTGGGAGATGGACCCGGCCGCGTACTACGGGCACAGCTTCCTCTACCGCCTGCTGCGACCCCTGACGATCACGCACCTGATCGAACGCCAGCTCGCCGTCGCCGACTTCTCCGTCGATCGGGCCGCGATCGACCTGATCCGGTTCGGCATCGAGCTGCCCCGCGCCCTGTCCGGCGGGGCGGTCACCCTCGGCCACCCGGATGTGGACTGGTCCACCCAGCGCCTGCACCTGTTCCGGGGCACGATCGACGCCGCCGCCGACCGGCTGATCGTCGAGGAGGCCGGCGCGCGGGCCCGGCCGATGACGTACCCCGAGTTCACGGCGGCGGTCGGCGACCCCGGCGCGGATCCGGCCCTCCAGCCGATCGCGGCCCTGTTCTCCGGCTGCCGGCTGAACCTGACCGAGAGCCCACTGTGGTGGCTGCGGGTGGTGGCCTTCGGCTACGCCTGCCACGTCTTCGTCGCGCGGCACGGGCCGGCGCTCGGCGTGGAACCCCGGGAGTTCCCGGTCCGCCGGTTGCTGGAGGCGACGCCGGACCCGGTCGTCCTGGGCCGGATCGACCGGTATCTGGAGGTTCTCCGCGGTCGGTTCGGCTGAGGGCGGCCCCCCCGGCTGTGACGCGCCCCGCCGGTCGCCGAGCGGCCCGTCCGCGCCCGACTCCGCTCCGTGACCGGCGCCGCGACCCTTGCCTTGACGCCGGTGGCAGGGTCTAGCGTTGCGGTCACGGACGGGCGAGGGAGGCCACGATGCTGATCGGGGAACTGGCGGAGCACGCCGGGACCAGCGCGCGGACGCTGCGCTACTACGAGTCCCGGGGGCTCCTGCACGCCGACCGCTCGTCCAACGGCTACCGCACGTACGACGCGGCCGAGGTCCGCGTGGTGCGCGAGATCCGGGCACTGCTCGCCGTCGGCTTCGCCCTCGACGACATCCGCCCCTTCGTCGCCTGCCTGCGGGCCGGCAACAGCTCCGGGGACGTCTGCCCGGACTCGGTCGCCGTGCTCCGCCGCAAACTCGCCGAGGTCGACGCCGCCGTGGCCCGGCTCGGCGAGGTGCGCGAGCAGTTGCGGACCCAGCTCACCCACGCGATCGCCCACCGGGAGGAAACATGCGCACCACAGCGACCGATATGCTGGTCACAGTGACCGACGAGACGTTCGCGGCCAGGGTGCTGGCCAGCGAACCACCGGTGGTCGTGGACTTCTGGGCCGAATGGTGCCCGCCGTGCCGGAAGATCTCGCACACCCTGGCCGAACTGGCCGTCGAGTTCGAGGGCCGGATGGTGTTCGCGGCGCTCAACTCCGACGACAACCCGCGGACCACCCGCGACCACCGGGTGATGTCGCTGCCGACCCTGCTGGTGTTCCGGGGCGGCTTGGTCGTCGGGTCCATTGTGGGCGCCCGCCCGAAGGGGTACCTCCGCGACACGCTCGGCGCCCACGCCGCCTGACCCGCGCCCCACCCGGGTGGCGGCGGGTTGGCATGCTGTCGCGATGGTGATGAAGGTGCTGCCGGTGGACGCCGGCTGGGTGCGGGCCGTACTGGCCCTGACGGCGGAGCCCTGGGGACGCGGACCGGTCGAGGCCGCGTTCCGCGCGCACGGCTGGGCCCCGGCGGACACGGCCCTGGACTGGGACGGCGGGAGCGGCGTGCCGCACTTCTTCGCGCCGGGCTCCGACGGGCCGGATCCCGACGACGACGGGACCGGCTGGCGGTTCGAACTCTCCGCCGACGGCGACCGGCCGGTGGTCCGGCTGCCGTGCGCGCTGTTCTGGCCCGCGTTCGGCGACGAACCCGACCCCGACGACGAGGACGACCTCGACGAGGAGTACTCGGCCGTGTGGGCGCGCCGTCCCCGGGCGACCGCGGCGGACTTCCGGGCCGAGTACGACCGGCTCGCCGCGCTGGTCGGCGCCGAACTCGGCGCGCCGGAGACGACGGACGCGGACGACATGGGCGGCAGGCGGACGGTGTGGGCGCGTGGCCCGTTGGCCGTGGTCCTGGAACTGACCGACGACATCAACTCCTCTTCGCACTACGACGTCGTCGCGGTGACCGTGGGGCCGGCGGAGTTGCTGGCTCCCGGCGCCTGACGCCGGGGGTGTGGGTGCGGCCGGATCACTACGATCCGGCCGCACCGGCCGCGCCGCCGGTCAGGGCAGCAGGGTCCGCCAGTAGTCCCAGAACCGCACGCCGATCGCCGCGACGACGGCCAGCAGCCAGACCGTCACCACGACGGAGTGGTTGCGCACCACCGCGTCGACCGCCGGCCGCCAGGAGGCGGGGGCGGGCAGGTGGCGGTGGTGCAGGTTGTGCAGGGTCAGGTACCAGAACGCGGTGATCGTGACGACCCACACGACCATGCAGTACGGGCACAGGGCGTGGATGCGGTACAGGCTCTGGAAGATGAGCCAGTGCGCGAACAGCACGCCCGCCGCCGCGCCCAGGTGCGCCCCGACCCACAGCCAGCGCGGCAGCCGGGCGCCGGTGAGGACGACGACGCCGAGGGTCGCCAGGACCGGGAATGTCAGTACCCCGATCACGGGGTTCGGGAACCCGAGGACCTCGGCCTGCGGGGTGGACATCACCGAGCCGCAGGACAGGATCGGGTTGATGCTGCAACTGGGGACGTAGCCCGGGTCCCGCAGCAGGTGGATCTTCTCGACGGTCAGGACGAACGCCGCCGCCGCGCCGACGGCACCGGTGACGAGGAGGATCCAGCCGATGATCCGGGCGGCGAACGGCACGGCCGGGGCCGGGGGCGCCACTACCCGGCCAGGTTCGTGTCGACGGCCGCCTTGAGCGCCTCGAACGTCGGCCGCTCGGTGAACTTCTTGCCGTTGACGAAGAACCCGGGCGTCCCCGTCACGCCCAGCGACAACCCGTCGCTCTTGTCCTTCTCGATCCGGGCGGCGGTGGCCGGGTCCGCGAGGTCGGCGCGGTAGCGGTCCAGGTCCAGGCCCAGGTCACGCGCGAAGCCCTCGAACGTGCCGGTCTGGTCCTTCTGCTGCTCCCCCCACGTCGACTGGGTGCTGAACATCTTCGTGTACATCGCCTCGAACCTGCCCTGGTTGGCGGCGGCCTGCACCGCGAGCGCGGCCGGCTGGGCGTTGCGGTGCCCGGGCAGCGGGAAGTAACGCACCACGTAGGTGATCCGGTCGGCGTACTCGGCGCGGAGCTTCTCCACCCCCGGGTAGGCCGCCCCGCACGCCTCGCACTCGAAGTCGAGGAACTCCACGACCGTGACCTTCCCGTCCGCCGCCGTGGACAGTTTGTGGCTGTCGGGGCGCACCAGGCGCTCGTCGGTCGCGGAGACCGCCCCGGAGTCGGCGCTCGGCCCGCCCCGGTCGGTGAGGAACAGGGCCGCGCCCATCGCCACGATCGCGACGGCCACGACGGCGATGGTCAATTTCAGATTGGTGCTCAGTCCGGCACCGGACATGCCCCGGACGGCCTTGGCTCCGGGGGAGGTGCCGCGCTTGTTCGTACCCGATGGACGGTTGTTCTTCCTGGCCATGGTGAAGCCTTTCCCTGACGGGGTTCGGACATGACGGGGAGAGGTGGCGGGCCCGCGCGAAGGCGCGCAGGGGCGAACCACCAACCACTGAGAGGGGTACCGCGGGACGCGCGCTACGCCGACCGCGCACGGCGCAGGGCGGAGTCCCGGGCGTGCTCGGCTACGTGCGCCAGACGCACAGGTCGACGGGCCCCGCCCGGAGTTCGCACGGCGTGGACCGGTGGCCGGCCGTCGTGACCGGGGCCGGCGGGGTACGCCGGGCGTGCGCGACCAGCGGCGGCGCGGCGAGTTCGGGCGCGTGCGCGCCGGCAGGGACCGTACCGGTGGCGGTGGTGACGTGGTCCACGCAGCCGCGCCCGCACGAACCGTTGTCCTGCGAGGCCGTGGCTGCGGCGGGGAAGAGGTGCTCGGCGGCCCCGCCCACGCCGGGGGCGCCCAGGATCAGCGCCGCCAGGAGGACCGCCAGGAGTGCGGCACGGCGCAGGGGCGACCCGAGGGTCGCCGTCACCGCGCGCACGAGACTCACAACCGGTGACTGTACCCGGCACACGGAGCGCCGCCCAGCCGTGTGACGGCACCCGGGGCCGGTGCCCCGGTGCGGGGGCACGCGCTGTACAGGGTTTGCTGAATACATCGCTTCATGTACAGTCCTGGGCGTGGAGATCCTGACGCACGGCGCGGTGCTGGCCCGGTTCGGTCACGCCCTGTCCGACCCGACCCGCTCCCGGTTGCTGCTCGCCCTGCGCGAGTCGCCCGGCTACCCGGCGGAACTGGCCGACCTGCTCGGGGTGTCGCGGCAGAGCCTGTCCAACCATCTCGCCTGCCTGCGGGGCTGTGGCCTGGTCGTGGCCGCTCCGGAGGGCCGCCGGACGCGTTACGAGCTGGCCGACGCCCGGCTGGCGCATGCCCTGGGTGACCTGCTCGGGGTCGTCCTCGCCGTCGACCCGGCCGCGTGCCCGACCAGCGACACCGACGACTGCTGCTGATGGCCGGCCACATGGCTCCGGAATCCGGCACCCCGGGCGGCCCGGTCACCGAGGTCACCCCGGGCGGGCCGTCCACCCGGCTCATCCCGCTCATCCAGGTCGGCCCGGTCACCCCGGCCGTCGAGGTCGGCCCGGTCGGTCTGTCCGGGCGGCGCCGGGCCCGGCTGACCCGGACGATTCGGCTCCTGGTCGCCGCGACCATCACCTACAACGTGGTCGAGGCGGTGGTCGCGATCTCCGCCGGCACGATGGCGGACTCCACCGCCCTGATCGGCTTCGGGCTGGACTCCGTCATCGAGGTCGCCTCCGCGGCCGCCGTGGCCTGGCAGTTCTCGGCCGCCGACCACGAGCGGCGCGAACGGGCCGCGCTCCGGATCATCGCGTTGTCGTTCTTCGCCCTCGCCGCCTACGTCACCGTCGACTCGGTGCGCGCCCTGCTCGGGGCCGGGGACGCCGGTCACTCCACAGTGGGCATCGCCCTCGCCGCCGTGTCGCTGGTCGTCATGCCGGCCCTGTCGTACGCCCAGCGCCGGGCCGGCCGCGAGCTCGGTTCCCGGTCGGCGGTGGCCGACTCGCGGCAGACCCTGCTGTGCACGTACCTGTCGGCTGTCCTGCTCGTCGGGCTCGGGGTGAACAGCGTGTTCGGCTGGTCCTGGGCCGACCCGGTCGCCGCCCTGGTCATCGCCGCCATGGCGGTCAAGGAGGGGCGCGACGCCTGGCGCGGGGACACGTGCTGCCAGGCCGGTGGGGGTACGGCCAGCTGCTCGTAGCCGGGGGCCGGCCTCCCGCGCCGGGGCGGTGGTCAGTCCGCCCCGGCCAGCTCCTCCAGGATCCCGAGCAGCCGCGCGCACCACTCCGCCACCGCGTCCGCGTCGAACACGTCCGTGGAGTACTCCACCGTGCCGGCCAGGCCGCCCCGCCACGGTCGGAACATCGCCGCGTGGTCCCGCCGCGCACCGCCCAGCGGCTGCTCGCCCAGCTCCACCTGCAACCCGGGCAGGGTCACCTCCGGCAGGGCCGCGTTGAGCAGCAGCGTCTCGGTGGCGAACGGCTGCGGTTCGCCGATCCGCCAGCCGGGCCGGACCTCCCCGAACACGGTCAGGATCGGCCGGGCGTGGCCCATGGCCTCCACCACGGTCCTCCGGACCCGGGCCACGGTGTCGCCGGCCCGGACCCGGATCGGCAGCGGGTCGTAGTAGAGCCCGACCACGCCCTCGTCGGCCATGTGCTCCCGCATCGCGTACGGCATGGCGAACACCGTGTCCGCCCGCCCCGACAGCCGGACGTGCGCCACCGCGAGCACCGGGTACAGCCCCGGGCCGTGCCGGGCCACGAGGCGCGCGACCAGGTCGGCCGGCACCGTGAAGTGGTGTTCGGCGCCCCGCCCGGAGCGCCCGGCCGGTACGGGCGGGGGCGCGTCGGCGAGCTGGCGGGCCCAGTACCCCCGGGGCCAGTCCGTGCCCACCTGCCGCCGCGCGTGCTCCAGGAACGTCGCCGCGACCGGTTCCAGGGTGGCGGCCCGCCCGGTGACCGCCGCCGTGTACAGCTCGGCCAGTTCCCGGATCAGGAGCTCCATCGACCAGCCGTCGGCGACCAGGTGCTGCACGACCAGGGCCAGGCACCAGCGGTCCGGCCCGATCCGGGCGAGCTCGGCGTGCAGCATCCGGCCCGCGTCCACGTCGAACGGGCGTCGGCCCACGGCGACCGCCCACGCGTCGACCCCGTCGGGTGCGACGTCCACTGTGGCCAGGCTGACCGGCCGGGCGGGAAGGGGTTCCTGGGTCAGCACCCCGTTCTGTTCGAAGATCCGGGTGCGCAGCGCCGGGTGCCGCGCGACCAGGGCGTCCAGTGCCCCGCGCAGGGCCGGCACATCGAGGTCGCCGCGCAGGTCCCAGCGCAGCGCGATGTGCGTCACGACCGGCTCGGGCCCGTGCAGCAGCCGCCATTTCCACGCCTGGTGCGGGGTGGCCGGGGCGGTGTTCCGCAGGCCGTCGGCGAGGGCCCGCGCGGTCGGCCGGGCGAGCACGTCGGCGGGCGACACCGTCAGCCCGGCCGCCCGGAGCCGGTTGGCGACCCGCACCGCCAGCAGCGAGTGCCCGCCCAGCTCGAAGAACGACTCGTCCTCGCCGACCGGCCGGCCCAGCTCGGCCGCGAAGACCCGCAGGATCGCGGCCAACTCGGGCCCGCTCAAGGGCTCCGGATGGCCGGCCCCGTCCCGGTCACCCGCCAGCTCCGCGACCGTCAGGCCCGGCCCGGCCAGCGCCCGACCGAGAATGTCCCCGAAGTCCGCCCACAGCCCGAGCACGGTCTCCTCGGAGACGACATCCGACTGGTACTCCACGTGGGCGCGCACCGTCGCACCCTGGGACAGGTACACCATCAGCGGCACCGGCGCCTTGGACAGCCCCACCGGCAACGGGGTGGCCGTGACCCCCGGCAGGTCCAGCGCGAACGCCCCCTCGCCCTCGAACTCCACCGCCACGTCGAACAGCGGACCGCGCCCGGCCACCCGCGGCGGGTTGACGGCCCGGACGATCTCGTCGAACGACACGCCGCCGTGTTCGTGCGCGTCGGCCGTCATGCCCCGGACCTGGCGGACGAGGTCCCGGAAGCTCGCCGTCCTGTCCAGCCGGAAGACCAGCGGCAGGGTGGCGACGAAGAACCCGACCAGCCCGGCGGTCCCCTCGTCGCGGTTGGCCAGCCCCGTGCCCACGACGAACTCCCGCTGCCCGGACAGCCGGTGCACCGCGACCCCGAACGCGGCGAGCAGCGTACTGAACACCGTCGCCCGCTCTCTCTGGCCGAATGCCCGCACTTGATCGGCGAGCGCGGCCGGCAGCTCCAGGAACACCGACCGGCCCCCACCGGGCCCGTCGGCTGTGGGCAGGGCCAACGGCGCCGGGAGCGGGGCGAGCTGGTCGACCCAGTAGCCGAGGTCCTTGGCGGCGGCGGGCGGCTGCCCGGCGGCCCAGTCCGGGTACGTGATCGGCAGGTCGGGCAGGGCGGCCCCCCGGTAGGCGGCGGACAGTTCCCGGCTGAACACGTGGTAGGACGAGCCGTCGGTACCGATGTGGTGGAAGGACAGGATCAGCACGTGCCGCCCGGGTGCCGACCGCAGCAGCCGGAACGCGCAGACCTGTCCGGCCGCCAGGTCGAAGCGCCGGCGGCTCTCCTCGGCCATGGCGGCGACCACGGCGGCGTCCTCGTCCTCGACGTTCACCACGATCAACGCGGGCCCGCTGTCCCGGGGGAACTGCCGGGGCTCGCCGTCCACCTCCCGGTACGCCGTGCGCAGCGGCGCGTGCCGGCCCACGACCGTGGCGAGGGCGTCGGCGAGCCGGTCGGCGTCCAGGGGGCCGACCAGGCGGATGGCCACGGCCTCGTTGTAGTCGTGGCTCTGCCCGAGCTGGTCGGCCAACCAGAGCCGACGCTGACCGGGTGCCAACGGCCAGCCCACGTCGGACCCGCCCGGCGCACCCGACGCGCTCGGAACGGTGGGACCGGCGGCCAGGGCGGGCGGCGTGGCCGGTGCGGCGACGGGGTGCCGCGCCGGGCCGGACGCTGCCGGCCCTGATGCTGCCGGCCCGGTCGGCCGGGGCGGGAGGGCCAGCGCCGCCACGTGGGGAAGCCCCGCAGCGACCCGGTCGGCCGGCAACCCGAAGTCGATGAAGCAGGCGATCTCGTCCACCCCGGCGGCGGTGAGCTCCGCGAGGATCGGGGCCACGCTGGCGGGGCTGCCGATCAGGGCGCGCTCGGCGCAGTACCGGTCATAGGCCCTTTCCAGCAGGTAGGCCACGTCCTCGGGCTGGGCCGCGTCGAGGTCGATGGACATGCCGAGGCTGTTGGCGACCTGCCCCAGGAGGGACAACGAGGACCGCAGGTACCCGCAGAAGGGTTCGAAGGCCTCGGCCCGGGCCCGCCCGGCGTCCTCGGCGAGGTAGGTGTGCACGAGCACCGTCACCCGACCGGGGCCCAGGCCGGCCGCCCGGCGCTCGGCCCGGTAGCCGGCGATGTTGGCCGCCAGCTCGGCGACGGACTGGGCCATCAGGTTCGTGACCACGCCGACGTCGCGGCGGGCCGCCTGCCGGTAGCTGTCCGGGTTGCCGAGGATCGCGGTGTGCACGGGCGGCTCGGCCTGGACCGGCCGGGGGAACAGCCCCACCTCGATCGGCGCGCCGCTGCCGGACACCCCGGCGACCCGTTCGCCGCGCCACAGCCGGCGCACCGTGTCCAGGTGCTCCCACATCACCTCGCGGTGCCGGCCGTAGTTGTCGGGGAAGAACACGAAGTCGTCGGCGTGCCAACCGCTCGCGCAGCCCAGCCCGATCCGGCCGCCGGAGAGGTTGTCCACCATGGACCATTCCTCGGCGACCCGGACCGGGTGGTGCAGGGGGAGCACGACCGAGCCGGCGTTGATCCGGACCCGGCTGGTGCGGGCCGCGATGGCCGCCGCGAGCACCGACGGGTTCGGGAACACCCCGCCGAAGGAGTGGAAGTGCCGCTCGGGGATCCACACCGCGTGCAGCCCGTTGCGGTCGGCGAACTCGGCGGCGGCCAGGATCGGGGCGTAGCCGTGCGCCTGGCCCTCGGGGTAGTCGCCGAAGAAGTACAGGCTGAGGTCGACCTTGCCACCATCGCTGGGTGGGGCAGCGGGTCCATCGGCGGGGCCGGGGGTCGGGGGAGTGCCGGGCGTCGGCCGGCCGGTGTCCCGGGCGCCCGGAACGGGCGGTGGGCCCGGGACCGGCACGGCCTCGGTTCTGTCCGGAACCGGTACCGCCTCCCGCCGGCCCGGAACCGGCGTCCCCTCCGGTGCGGCCGGGCCGGAAGCCGTGCCGCCCACCAGGTCGAGCTGCCGGTGCATGAGGGCCAGCTGCTGGTCGATGAGGTCGCGCAGCCAGGGGTCGCCGTGTGCGGGGGCGGGTGCGCGGACCGGCGCGGAATCGGGCACCGGCCCCGTTCCCCGACCGGCCGGCACCGCATCAGACGGCCCCGAGCCAGTCGGCACTGAGCCGGAGTCCCCCGAGCCAGTCGGCGCCCGGCCGTCCACCTCCGCCGAGGCCGCGTCCCGCCCGCCCGACGACCCCGGACCGACCGACCCACCCGCCCGTTCCACGATCACCTCCCCCAACCGGCGCGGCGTGTCGATCTCCTCGAAGAGTTCCCGGACGCCGATCCGGACCCCGAACCCCTCCATCACCTCCCGGACCATCGCCACCAGCAGCAGCGAATCGGCCCCCAGCGCGAAGAAGGTGCTGTCCGCGCCGACCTCCGCCACCGGGAGGCCGAGCTGGGCGGCGGTCAGGGCGCGCACCCGGTCGAGTACGTCCTGCATCGGTGCGACCTCCACGGTGTCCAACGGCGCGGGCCAGTACCGGCGCCGTTCGTACGGGTAGCCCGGCAGCGCGATCCTGCGCGCCCCGAGCCCGTCGGTGAGCCCGACCCAGTCGACGGGCACGCCGGCGCACCACAGTTCGGCGGCCGACCGCCACAGCCCGGCGAGGGCCGGCCGGCCCTTCGGCTGCGAGGCGACCCAGGTCAGGTCGGGGGCGAGGGCGCGCCCGGCGGTGACGAGCGCGGGACGGGGCCCGATCTCCAGGACCACCCGGCCGGGGTCGGCGAGCCGGCGCACCGCCAGGTCGAACCGGACGGGTTCGCGGGCCTGCCGGACCAGGTGCGCGGCGTCCGGGGTCCAGCCGACCGGGTGCTCCGTACCGAGGCTGCTGAGCACGGGCAGCACCGCGGGCCGGAACGCGACCCGCCCGGCGGCCGTGCGCAACCCGTCGAGGACCGGGTCGAGCAGCGCGGAGTGGAACGCCCGGTCCACGGCCATCCGGCGGTGCGGCGTGCCGTCCGCGTCGAGCAGCTTCTCGGCCCTCGCCAGGGCGGCGGGCCCGCCGGACACGGTGTGCAGGGCCGTGCCGTTGACGGCCGCCAGGTCCAGACCGTCCACCCGGTCGAGGAGCGCGTCGACGACCGGTCGGCCGGCGAACACGGTCAGCATGCCGCCGGGCCCGGTGCCGCGCATGAGCCGGTCCCGTTCGACGGTGAGCGCGACGGCGTCCTGCACGGACAACGCGCCGGCGGTGACCAGCGCCGCGTACTCCCCGAGGCTGTGGCCGAACACCCGTGCCGGACGGACCCCCGCCGCCCGCCACAGCTCCACGAGCGTCAGTTGCCGGGCGAGCAGCGCGGGCTGGTAGTCGGCGGGCCGACCGTCGAGCCCGGTGCCGGCGGCGGCGAGGTGCGCCCGGTCGATCCGGTCGAGCAGCCGGGCCACCGCCGGGTGCCGCCCGAGACCGCCGACGGGCCCGACCTCGACCCCCTGCCCGGTGAACACGAAGTCCACCTCCCCACCCGCGCCGACCGCCGCCGGTCCGTCCGGTCCGACCAGCACATCCACCGGTCCGCCCGGGCCAGTCCCGACGACGCTGTCCGCCGCCTCGGGTCGACCGGCGGCCAGGAAGGCCCGCAGCTCCCGCGCCAGCTCGGCCGGGCTCTCCCCGACGACAGCGATCCGATGGGTACGCGTCCGCCGACCGGCCCCCGCCGTGACGGCCAGATCCGCCAACCGCACCTCCGGCCGCGCCTCCAGGAACTCGGCGTGCCGGCGCGCGGCTTCCCGCAGGGCCCCGGGCGTCCGTGCCGACAAAGGCAGCACTCCCGGCGTCCCGGCGTCGGCCGATTTCCCCCCGGCCTCTCCTGCCAGGGGTGGTTCCTCCAGGATCACGTGCGCGTTGGTGCCGCCCACCCCCAGCGCGCTGACCGCCGCGCGACGCGGCCCCGCCCCGGCCGGCCAGTCCCCGCCGCCGGGCAGGATCCGGAACGGCCCGGAGTCCAGGTCCAGCGCCGGATTCGGCGTCGTGAAGCACACCTGCGGCGCGTGCCGGCCGTGCCGCAGGGTCCCGACCGCCTTGAACAGCCCGGCCATCCCGGCGCAACTGTCCAGGTGACCGATGTTGGCCTTGACGGAGCCGAGCACCGCCGAGCCGCCCGCGTACGCCTCCGCGAGGGCCGCGTGCTCGATCGGGTCGCCGAGCGCCGTTCCGGTGGCGTGCGCCTCCACGTACCCGATGTCGGCCGGCCGCACCCCGGCGGCGCGCTGGGCCCGGCGGATCACGTCGACCTGGCCGGACACGCTGGGCGCGGCGTAGCCGACCTTGGTGGCGCCGTCGTTGTTGACGGCGGTGCCGAGGATGACCCCGTACACGGTGTCGCCGTCGGCGAGCGCGCCGGCCAGGGGCTTGAGCAGCACGGCCGCCACCCCGTTGCCGCCCACCGTGCCGTCGGCGGCGGCGTCGAACGGTCGGCAGACCCCGGTGGCGGACAGGATCGAGCCGGGCTCGTGCCGGTGGCCGGTGGCCCCGGGGAGGTGGATCGCCGCCGCGCCGGCCAGGGCGAGGTCCGCGTCCCCGGCGAGCAGGCCCTGCACGGCCAGGTGCACGGCCACCAGGGAGGTCGAGCAGGCCGTCTGCACGCCGATCGCGGGCCCGGTCAGCCCGAGCCGGTACGCGACCCGGCTGGCGAGGAAGTCCGGCCGGGTACCGAGCACGGCCTGGGTGTGCTCCGCCCCGGTCCGGTCGGCGAGCAGGGCGGCGTACGGCGGGCCGGGGTGCAGGTTCATGCCGCTGCCGGCGTACACCCCGACGCGGTGTCCCTCGGGCGCGCCGCGACCGGCGTGTTCCAGGGCCTCGTGGCAGACCTCGAGGAACAGCCGGTGCTGGGGGTCGAGGAGTTCGGCCTCCTTCGCGGAGACCCCGAACAGGGCCGCGTCGAAGGAGGCGATGTCGTCCAGGGGCGCGGACGCCGGGGCCCGCCCGTCCGTGGGCCGCCGGATGCTCTCCCGGCCGGCCAGCAGGTTGGCCCAGAAGGTGTCGGCGTCGTCAGCGTCGGGGAAACGGCAGGCCAGGCCGATGATCGCGATCCGACGGTCGGCGGTGACCGTCGGCGCGGCGGACGCGGGCGTCACCTCGCCGGCGAGGTGCGCGGTCAGCGCCTCGACCGTGGGGTGGGCGAACAGGGCGGTCTGCGCGACCTCCCGGCCGAGGGCCGTGCTGAGCCGGGCGCGCAGGCCCACGAGCTGCACGGAACCGAGGCCGAGTTCCTGGAACGGGGTGTGCGGGTCGACCGGCCCGAACACGTCACGCACCGCCCGCCGCACCGCCGCGGCGTCGGACACGGCCGGGTCGGGCGGATCCGCCGACCAGGACCCGGTCCGCGCCGGGGAGTCGCTGGGTGGGGCCGGGAAACCGGCGGGCGCCCCGGCACTCCGCCGCTCCGGCCCCGCCGGCCGGTCGAGCAGCGCCGGCAGCAGGTTCCGCCGCAGCTTCCCGCTGGTCGTGCGCGGGAACTCCGCCGCCGTCAGCCGCACCACGTGCGCCACCATCACCCGCAGCCGCCCCGCGACGGCCGCCCGGATCTCGGCCGCCAGGTCCCGGTCGGCGGCGTAGAAGACCGCCAGCTCCTCGGTACCCGTCCGCTCGTCGGGGATCCCGCACGCCGCCACCTCGCCGGGCAGCACCCCCGCGACGGACGCGGCTGCCTCGATGTCGTGGCAGTAGTGGTTGTCGCCGTTGAGGATCACCACGTCCTTCCGTCGGCCGGTGACCGCGATCCGGCCCCGGTGCATGAAGGCCAGGTCGCCCGTGTCCAGCCAGCCGTCCCCGTCGGGGAACGCCTCCCGGGTCGCGCCCTCGTCACCGAGGTACCCCGGGGTGACCCGCGCGCCCCGGACCTGGAGCCGGCCGATCCGCCGTTCGGTCAGCGGGCTCCCGTCGGGGCCCACGATCCGCAGCGCCGCCCCGGGCTCCGGCGGACCGACGCTGAAGAACACGGAGTGCTCCTCGTCCGGTCCGGCCCAGGCCAGCTCGCCGTCCAGGCTGTCGGACCGCACCCGGTGCACCGCGTCTGAACTGGTCAGCCCGGCGAAGCTGATCCCGGTGCAGGTCTCGGCCATGCCCCAGCCGGCGGTCATGACCGACCGGCGGATCCCGTGCGGGCCGGTCGCGGCCAGGAAGCCCTCGACGGCGTCGGGGGTGACCCGTTCGCCCCCGCTGACCAGCCGGCGGACGGCCGACAGGTCCCAGGTTCGGCCGGGGGTCACGGCGAGGGTGTCGGCCAGCAGCCGGTACGCGAAGTTCGGCGCCCAGGAGTGGGTCACGCCGAGCCGGTCGAGGAGGTCGAGCCAGCGGGTCGGGTCCTCCAGTACCCAGGACGTCGGGGCGTGGGCGTTGCGCACCGCGTTGCAGACACCGCCGACGTGGTACAGCAGCAGGCCGCCGGAGTGGTCCAGGGGCATCCAGTTCAGCAGGGTGTCACCGGGCCGGACGTCGAGCGTGCCCCGCTGGCCGTACGCCATCTCGACGAGGCCACGGTGCGTCAGCGGGATGACCTTCGACGTCGAGGTGCTGCCGGAACTCAGCTGGAGCAGGGCGACGTCCCCGGGGCGGGCCGGGTGCGGATCGGCGGGCGCGCCGTCCAGGGTCCGCACGTCGAGGGCGTCGAGCGCCACCGCGTCGGCCCCGGAGCTGAGCACGACCGGACCGCCCAGTACCCGTCGGGTGTGCTGGAGTTTGTCGAACACCGGGTCCCCGGCGGCGGAGGCGGCCGGGCGGGCCAGGACCACGGGGGTGATCCCGCCGAGCAGGCAGGCCCAGAACGCCGGGAAGAACTCCGCCAGGTCCGGGACCTGCAACAGCGCGTGATCGCCGGGCCGGACCCCGTGCGCGCGCAGCCCGCCGAGCAGCCGGCGGGCGCGGGCCAGCAGATCCGGATAGGACAGATACTCCTCCCGCGGGCCCGTGACCAGCACCCCCGCCCCGGGGGCCGACTCCGCCGCCGCGAGGAGCGCCGCCACGAGGGTCGCGGGCCGGGTCGGATCGGCGGGGATCTCCGGGCCGTGGCTCACCGCCCACCGCGGGTCTTCCATCACGTTCTGTCAGGCGTGGAGACGATCATGGGCCGATGATAGCCACGGGATGCGAACGTCCAATCAGGAGCGCGCGGATCCCGCCGGGAGGAACTCCCCGTCGCAGAACGCCAGTGGCGCCCCGGGCAGGGCCGCGTGCGCCTCGACCTCGCCGAGGAACACGACATGGTCCCCGCCGGGCAGGCACGCGTACCGTCGGCACCGCAGCCAGGCCACCGTCCCGCCGAGGATCGGCAGCCGGTCCGGCCCCGGCACCCACCCGACCCCGGCGAACCGGTCGGCGGCCGGCCCCGCGAACTGACGCGCCAGCCCGCCCTGGTCGGCCTCCAGCACGTTGACCGCGAACCGCGGACTCGCCTCGAACGCCGCCCGGCTGGTCGAGTCGCCGCGCAGGCACCACAGGACCAGCGGCGGGTCCAGCGACACGGACGTGAACGAGTTCACCGTCAGCCCCACCGGGCCCGCCGTCGTGACCACGGCCACGCCCGTCGGGTACCGGGCGAGCGTGTCCCGCAGCGACCGGTGCGGCGCGAGCACCTCGGCGGAGGTCACCGGGGCGCCGGATCCAGGCACAGCTCCCGTTCCCGGAGCGTGTCCGGGTCGCCGGGGGCGAGTTCGAGCGCCCGGTCCAGGTCGGCCAGCGCCTCGGCGACCCGGCCCAGCTCCCGGCGGATCGTCGCGCGGTTGTACAACAGCGCGGCGTCCTCGCCCTCTTCGAGCGCCCGGTCCAGGTACCCGGCGGCGGCGGTGAGGTCCCCGGCCGCGTACGCGAGCGCCGCCCGACCGGCCCAGGCGGGCGCCAGTCCGGGGTCGGACCGGAGCGCCACGGCGTAGCTGCCCTCGGCCTCGGCCGCGCGCCCCTCCTCGGCGTGCAGGTCACCGAGCAGGCAGTGCAGGTACGGGTTGTCGGGGTCGATGGCCAGCCCCGAGTCGGCGTCGGCGCGCGCCTCGTCGGGTCGGCCGAGCGCGGCCAGGGCCCCGGCCCGGTTGACGTAGGCGTCGAGGTATCCGGGGTCGAGTTCCAGCAGGTAGCCGAGGTCGGCGACGGCGGCCTCCCACTCGCCGAGGCCCATCAGCACGTCGGCCCGGTTGTAGTAGACCTCCCCGAAGGTGGGGCTGAGCCGCCGGGCCTCGGCGTACGCGGCCAGGGCCTCCGTGTCGCGGCCGAGGCTGTGCAGCAGGTTCCCCGTGTCGAAGTGGTACTCGGGGTAGTTCGGGTCCACCGCGATCACCGCCGCGTAGTCGACCAGGGCGTCCTCGGTGCGGCCCATGCCGGCGAGGATCTGGGCCCGGTTGTACAGCAGCACCGACCGGTGCAGCCGGTGCTCCTCCGGGTCGAGCTCGCGGTCCAGCCGGGCCATGCCGCCGTCCACGAGCCGCAGGGCGGCCGGTAGGTCGCCGAGGTGCAGTTCGATGAGCGCCAGGCCGTTCTGCTGGAACACGACGGGCAGGCCGCCCTCGCCCATCAGTTCGGCGAGGATGATGGCCTGGTGGATCCACGCCTTCGCCCTGTGGTGGTCGCGGACCTCGTGGTGCCGGGTGTGGATCATCGCGGTGGCGTAGGCGGCCCGGCGGTGCACCACGGGGTTGAGGCTGAACGACCGCGCCTCGTCGTAGAGGGCCTCGGCCTCCGGCGCGCGGGACAGCAGCATCAGCGACGTGGTCATCTTCGAGGTGAACGCCCACCACAGGACCTCCTGCGCGGACCAGTCCACCAGGGCCCGTCCGCGCTCCCCGTAGTCCAGGGTGGCGTGGTAGAAACCCATGCTGATCGTGTACTCCAGCGCGGTGTGCAGCGCCCGCGCCCCCGCCCCGGCCGGGTCCGCCCCGTGCTCGCGGTGGTAGGGGATCGCCCCCAGCGCCCAGGACCACTCCCCGTCGCCCTCCAACTCGGCGGCGCGCGCGTCGTGCAGCGCCGCCCGCGCGGCCGGCTCCAGCCGCTGGTACGCCCCGAGCAGCGCCGGCACGTCGCTCGTACCGTCGGAGGCGACGTAGGCGGCGGCCAGCTCCCCGTCGGTGCCGGCGGGGTCGACGCGCCGCGCCGGGGCGTGCCGGTGCTCGGCGTACCGGGCCAGCGCCGAGGCCAGCCCCTCGTCGGCCACGGCGGGCCCCGTGCACACGACCAGGGTCAGCAGCTCCGGGTCGAGGCGGCGCAGCAGGATGGTGAGCAGCTCCACGTCCGTCTGGTCGGCGTGGTCCACGTTCTCGACGACGAGCGTCCGGGTGGGTGCGGCCTCCCGGATCAGGTGGTCCCGGAGCAGTTCGGCGAGGCCGTGCCCGAGGCGCAGGGTGCGCAGCCGGGAGTAGAACCGGGTCCGTTCGCGCGGCACCGCCAGCGACGTCAGGGTCTCCCGGGTGGCGGGCACGATGTCCCGCAGCTCCGGTGCGACCGAGAGGAGCTCGATGTCGTGCGCGTGCACGAGCTCAGGCCAGCGTTCCAGGGCCACGGGCACCAGGGTGCGGAACACCTCACCCGCCATCGTGTACGGCCCGCGCAGGCGCCGGTGGGCGTCGACCGTCGGGCGGTAGCCGGGCAGGGTGGTGGCGGCCGCCAGCGCGGCGCGGTCCGCGACCCGTTCCCCGGTGATCCAGACGTGCGGCATCACGAACTCCTTAGGTGGTCAGGTGCGAGGTCGCCGGTACCCGTCGGCGCCGCGCCCGGGACCGGACGGCGAGGAACGCCGCGAAGCCGAACTGGCCGAGGGTGAGCGCGAGGAAGACGGTCGAGTCCGCCACGTGCAGCCACGTGCCGCCGTCCTCGGCGAACCGGGAGCCGGCGATGGCGACGGAGCGCCACAGGACCGGGATCCCCACCGCGAACAGCATGACGGTGGACAGGGTGTAGCCGGCCAGCATCGGCCAGCAGTACCAGCGCGCGACCTGCAGGTCCCTGGGATGCAGGCCCGAGGTGTCCCGGACCGGCCGGCCGACGAGCCGGCGGGCGTGGTTGCCGAGGACCCGCTTGGCCGCCGCCTGCAGGTCCTGGCAGCCCAGCGCCGTGACCGCGAGCTGGTACAGGTCGGTGCGCAGGTGGAAGTAGAACTGCCAGCAGAACCGCAGGAACGTCGTGAACGCCAGGGCCAGGCACACCCTGCCGACCAGCGACGGCCGGCCCGCCGGGTCCAGGGTGGCCGCGGCGACCAGGGTGAGGACGGACAGCACCAGCAGGTCGGTGAACATCCCGACCAGGATCGGCAGGTAACGCTGCTTCCGGGGGACGACGATGAGCCCGTCGAGGCTGGTCTCGAAGACGACGAAGAACAGCCGGCGCGCGACCCGCAACCGCGAGCGCACGCCCAGCCGGCGCCCGGCGAGCGCGTGGGCGGCCTCGTGGATCAGGATCAGCGGGAACTGTCCGAGGAACAGGGTCACCATCAGCACGGTGAGATGCTGGGTGAAGAACACATTCCCGTTGTGGGGTACGAGCCGGGGCGTGGCCACCATGGCGACCGCCGCCGCGGCGAGCACCACCCCGTAGACGGCCCACGCGGGCGGGGAGAACAGCGCCCGGCCGAGCCGCTGCCAGCGCGGGGGGCGCACCGGGCCCGGCCCGTCGGATCCGGAGTCGCCCTCGACGAGGAAGTCCAGCTCGGCGAGGACCCCGAGGAACTCCGCCAGGTCGACCGGTTCGCCGTAGGTCTCGGCGTACCAGCGCGCCGCGGCCCCGGGCGGTTCCCCGTCGGCCAGCCGCCGCAGCAGCGCCGCCCCGTCGGCGGGGAACACGCCGTAGGAGTCCGTGTCGGTCCGGCCGATCACGACGTCCTCGCCGTCTTCGAGGTAGCTGAGCGGGTGCAGCCGGACCGGCGCGCCGAGCCCGGAGGGTTCCTTGATCACCACTGCTTCTCCCAGGAGCGGGTCCGGGCCCGTCGAGGACGGGCCCGGACGTCACGGTCAGGCCCAGACGCCGCCGTCACAAGGCTCGCCGTACGCGGCGTTCGCGACAGACGTGAGGCGGACGGTGCCGGCCTTACGAACCACGATCTTCTTCATGGGGGACACCCCCTTCCGGGGCTAGTAGGCAATCGAACAAGGTCGATCGTTCAAGAGGCCCGTCCACGCAACGTCCACGCGGCGTCCAGTACCCGTCCAATGCCTGGTCGGCCCGCATATGGGAGCTGTTCCACCCGGGAGGTACCCGCACAACGCCCCCGTATCGGCGGAAATTCTGGGGGCATCGCACCCATGCCCCTCAGGCAACGCTCTGCGATCCTCTGAGGACAGACAGAGAGGAGCCGCCGTGGTGGTGTTTCGCGTTCTCGGGTCGATCGAGGTATGCGGGCCGGGCGGCCTCACCGCCGACGTGGCGGCGGCCAAGCCACGGGCGCTCCTGGCGGCCCTCCTGCTGCGGCCCAACGAGTGGGTCCGCGCCGCCGGGCTGGTCGAGGCGCTGTGGGAGTGCCCGCCCCGGTCGGCGGCCGGGAACCTGAGAACCTACGTCTGGCAGCTCCGGGCGCTGCTCACCGAGGTCACCGGCCGCCGCAGGCTCGACAGCCGCCCGGGCTCCTACCGCCTCAGCGTGGCCGCCGGCGAGCTCGACGTGCACGTGTTCACCGAGCTCACCGAGCGCGGCGCCACCGCCCTGGCCGGCGGGGAGCCGGAGTCGGCCGTGCGGGTCCTCACCGCGGCGCTCCGGCTGTGGCGCGACGAACCCTTCGAGGACGTCGCGCCCGCCCTGGTCGCGATCGCCTCGGTCGCCCTGCACGAACGCCGGTGGCGGGCCTGGGAGCACCTGGCCGAGGCGTACCTGCTGCTGGGTCAGCCGCAGAGCGTCGTCACCGAACTGCGCCCGCTGCTGCTCAGCCAGCCGTTCCGGGAGCAGCTGTGGACCCTGCTGATCCGGGCGCTGACCCAGCTCGGCCGCCGGGCCGACGCGCTGGCCGCCTACCGCGAGGTCCACCAGCTCCTCGGCCACGAACTGGGCCTGGAGCCCGGCCCCCAGCTCCGCGCCGCGCAGAGGCTGGTCCTGCACGGCTGAGGCTCCGCCGGTCCGGCGGAGCCCGGGTCGGCACGCGCGACCGGGAACGTGCCGTCGATCCCGGACGGCGCCCGCCCACGACCTCTGGACCGGGCGCCGCGCGGGCTCAGGCCGGCCGGCCGCCCTGGAGTTCCAACCGTGTCCACGCGCCGGACTCCCCGAACCGCGGATCGTGCGACACCGCCACCACCGTGCC
This sequence comes from Longispora urticae, assembly GCF_053902585.1. NCBI lineage: Bacteria > Bacillati > Actinomycetota > Actinomycetes > Micromonosporales > Micromonosporaceae > Longispora > Longispora urticae. The sequence goes on along the minus strand of NZ_JAQZSH010000019.1, from coordinate 141,648 downwards.
GGCGAACGCGCCGATCGCGGCGCTCAGCTCCTCGACCAGCGCGAGCGACAGATGGTTCGTCGGCTCGTCGAGGATCAGCAGGTCGGCCGGTCGGCTGACCAGCCGGGCCAGCTCGACCCGCCGGCGCTGGCCGATCGACAGCCACGCCACCGGCCGGGAGAACAGCTCCTCCGGCAGCAGGCCGAGCGCGGCGAACGCCCCGGCGTGCTCGTCGGGGGCGCCCGGCAGGCCCTCGGCGAACGCCCCCAGCGCGGTCCGCCGCGCCGGCCCGGGGGTGACCTCCTGCCGGAGCCAGCCGAGGCGTCCGGGCCGGGTGATGGTGCCCCGGTCGGGGACGAGGTCGCCGGCCAGGGCGCGCAGCAGGGTCGTCTTGCCCGCGCCGTTGGGCCCGGTGACCAGGAGCCGGCCACCGGGTTCGACCCGGAGTGCGGGCAGGGCGAGACGGTCGCCCACCACCAGGTCGGTCACCTCGACCGGCTCGGTCGGGGCGCCGTCGAACCGGGCGGCGAACCGCAGCGGGTCCGGCGGCCGGGGCACGGGGCGCTCGGTGAGGCGGCGGGCCTGCGCGCGGGCCTTGCGGACCTGCGCGGACAGGCCGCCCTGGTGGTCGCGGCGGTGGCCGCTGGTCCGCTTCACGTTGGGCTTCCAGACCCGGCGCCGCATCTCGTCGACCCCGGCCTCGGCGAGTTCGGCCTGGCGGCGGGACTCGCGGACCCAGTCGTCGTACTCGGCCTGCCAGCGGCGGCGGTCCGCGGCGTGCGCGGCGAGGTACCCGGCCCAGCCGTCGCCGTGCCGGCGCACCGTGTGCCGGTCGCCGTCCACCTCCAGGATCACGGTCGCCGCGTCGAGGAACGTCCGGTCGTGGGTGACGACGACGACCGTGCCCCGGTGCGCGCGGAGCTGGTCGGCCAGCCAGGCCGCGCCGGCGGCGTCGAGGTGGTTGGTGGGCTCGTCGAGGAGCAGCAGCTCCGGGGCGGCGGCCAGGACGCACGCCAGCGCCAGGCGGGCCTGTTCGCCGCCGGACAGGCTGCCCAGCGGCCGGTCCCCGCCGAGGTCGCCGACGCCGAGGGCGTTGCGGGCGGCGTCGAGCCGGGCCTCGGCCTGGTAGCCGCCGCGGGCCTCGAAGGCGGCGAGCAGGTCGCCGTACGCCGCCAGGGTGTCCTCGGTCAGGTCGCGCTCGGCGGCCCGCAGGTCGGACTCCAGGCGGCGCAGGTCGGCGAGGGCGTCGTCCACGGCGTCCCGCACGGTCTGGTCGGGGCGCAGCTCCAGCAGCTGGCCGAGGTGGCCGACGCCGCCCGGGGCGACGACGGTGACCTGGCCGGCGTCAGCGGGTTCCCGACCGGCGAGCAGCCGGAGCAGGGTGGACTTGCCGGAACCGTTCTCGCCGATCACCGCGACCCGTTCGCCGGGGCGGACGGTGAAGGAGACGTCGGCGAGGACGACGTGCTCGGCGTAGGCGTGCGAGACCTCGTGCACGGTGAGCTGGGCATGCGGCAACAAAACAGACATGAAGGTCGACTCCTGGGGTACGCGGAACGGAGCTCTCCGGAGGCGGGGCCTACGACGGGAGCGGGACGGGATCGGACCCCGACTACAGGAAGTACAGGCCGACCGGGCCGCTGCAGTTACCCATGGCGCCGACGGTACCGGCGCGGGTGTGGTCGGCGCACCGGATTATTCGCGGAATCAAAAAAAGGGAACGGAGGTGTACGCACTCCTTTCCCTTTCTAACTTATACCGCACGGGGGGGCTTGCGGCAAGACCCCGGTGGTACCGCAGAATCATCCGCCTGGGTCAGATTCCGCAGCATTTCAGGGGGAGCGTAGTGCGGCCCACCAGTACCAAAAAGGAGAACTTGTTGTCTGTTCAACCCCATCCGACCGTGCCGGACGAACTACCCGTGGCCACCAAGGACGATGCCGGGGCGCCCGCCAGGATGTCGCACGCGGAGGTGGTCCAGGCGCTGTCCGGCATCATGCTCGGCATCTTCGTCACCATCCTCGCCTCGACGATCGTGTCCAACGCGCTGCCGCGGATCATCGCCGACCTCGGCGGCACCCAGTCGGTCTACACCTGGGTGGTCACCATCGAGCTGCTGTCGATGACGGCGACGCTGCCGCTGTGGGGCAAGATGGCCGACCTGTACAGCAAGAAGCTGCTGATCCAGTTGTCGCTGGGCCTGTTCGTGGTCGGTTCGCTGATCGCCGGCTTCGCCCCGAACGTCACGCTGCTGCTGGTCAGCCGGGTCGCGCAGGGCGTGGGAGCCGGCGGCGTGGGCGCGCTCGCGATGATCGTGATGGCCGCGATGATCCCGCCGCGCGAGCTGGGCCGCTACTCCGGCGTGTTCGGAGCCGTGTTCGGCGTGGCCACCATCGCCGGTCCGCTGATCGGCGGCGTGCTGGTGGACACGTCGTGGCTGGGCTGGCGCTGGTGCTTCTTCATCGGCGTCCCGTTCACGGTGGCGGCGGTCGCGCTGCTGCAACGCACCCTGCACCTGCCGGTGGTCCGCCGGTCCGTGCGGATCGACTGGCTGGGCGCGCTCCTGCTCACGGCCGGGGTGTGCGCGCTGCTGGTCTGGTCCAGCCTGGCCGGTCGGCACTTCGCCTGGGGCTCCTGGCAGACCGCGGCGTTCGTGTCCGGCGGGGTGCTGCTGCTCGCCCTCGCGGTGTGGACCGAGTCGCGGGCCGCCGAGCCGATCATCCCCCTGCGGATCTTCCGCAACCGCACGGTCACCCTGGCCGTGGTGGCCAGCACGCTGGTCGGCGTCGCGATGTTCGGCGGCACGGTGTTCCTGTCGCAGTACTTCCAGGTGGCGCTCGGGAAGTCCCCGACGGTCGCCGGACTGATGAGCCTGCCGATGATCGCCGGCCTGCTGGTGTCCTCCACGGTCGCGGGAAACCTGATCACGAGGTACGGGCGGTGGAAGCCGTACCTGGTCGTCGGCGCGCTCGTGATGACGGCCGGGTTCGCGCTGCTCGGCACCATCGACCCGGGGACCGACGTGGTGCTGCTGGGCGGGTACATGATGGTGCTCGGGATCGGGGTCGGCATGCTCATGCAGAACCTCGTGCTCGCCGCGCAGAACGACGTACCGGCCGCCGAGCTGGGCGCGGCCACCTCCACGGTCACGTTCTTCCGCAGCATGGGCGGCGCCATCGGGGTGAGCGCGCTGGGCGCGGTGCTCACCAACCGGGTCACCTCGCTCGTCGTCGGGCACTTCGGCGCCGAGGCCACCGGGGGCGGCAGCGCCAAGGTCCCCGACCTGGCCACCCTGTCCGCGCCGGACCTCGCCGCCATCCGCGCCATCTACGGCACGGCCACCTCGGAACTGTTCCTGCTGGCCGTGCCGATCGCGGTCCTCGCCGTGCTCGCGGTCGTCTTCATCCGGGAGAAGCCGCTGTCCACCCTCACCGGCGACGAGCGCGCCGCGCGGGAAGCGACGGAGGCACCCCACTGAGCCGCGCACCCGGCCGCACCGAACACAGGAAACCCCAGATCGGAGCTGATGACGTGCATCCCATGACGACCAGCGTGTTCGACCTCCCCGACCACCTCGCGGCCAAGGCCGACCCGGCACTCACCGCCGGCGACGAGCGGCACTTCGCGGCCATCGCCGAGAGCCTCGAACAGTCGATCGCCGACCTGTCGGACCGTCTCGACGCCGCCCGGAAGGCGCCCGGCGGCGAGGGGCAGGCCGCGATGGACCGGGACCTGGAGATCCACCGGCTGACGGCCCGGCTGCGTACCCTCCGTCGCTTCGGTGCCGACCTGTGCCTCGGGCACATCGTCCGGGAGGGCGAGGAGGAACCGGTCTACATCGGCCGGCTCGGCCTCACCGACAGCGACGGCCGCCGGCTGCTGCTCGACTGGCGCTCGCCCGCGGCGGAACCGTTCTTCGGCGCGACCCACGCCAACCCCACGGGCCTGACGAGCCGCCGCCGGTACCGGTGGACCCGCGGCCGGATCACCGACTACTGGGACGAGGTGTTCACCCCGGACGGGTTCACCGGGCACGCCGCCGCGCTCGACGACCAGTCCGCCTTCATCGCCAGCCTGGGCGCCCACCGGTCGGAACGGATGCGCGACGTGCTCGGCACCATCCAGGCCGACCAGGACGCCATCGTCCGCGCGGGTTCCGGCGGCGCCCTCGTCGTCGACGGCGGCCCCGGTACCGGCAAGACGGTCGTCGCCCTGCACCGCACCGCCTACCTGCTCTACTCCGACCCGCGCCTCGACCACCGCCGGGGCGGCGTGCTGTTCGTCGGCCCGCACGAGCCGTACCTGGCCTACGTCGCCGACGTGCTGCCCAGCCTCGGCGAGGAGGGCGTGCGGACCTGCACCCTGCGCGACCTCGTGACCGAGGGCGGCACGGCGGTCGCGGAGACCGACCCGGAGGTGGCCCGCCTGAAGTCCACGGCGAACGTGCTGGACGTGATCGAGGCCGCCGCCCGGTTCTACGAGGAGCCGCCCACCGCCCCGATGACCGTCGGCACCGACTGGTCCGACATCCGGCTGACGGCCGCCGACTGGGCGGAGGCGTTCGCGGCGCCGGATCCCGGTACCCCGCACAACGAGGCGCGCGACCAGATCTGGGAGGAACTGCTCACGATCCTGATGGACCGGCACGACGGCGAGGCGGCGCCCGACCTGCTCCGCGCGTCGCTGGTCCGGAACCGGGAACTGCGCGCGGCCTTCAACCGGGCGTGGCCGCTCCTGGAGGCGGCCGACCTCGTCGGGGACCTGTGGACGGTCCCCGCCTACCTGCGCCGGTGCGCCCCCTGGCTCACCGCCGAGGACGTCCGGACGCTGCGGCGCGCGGACGCCCGGGCCTGGACGGTGTCCGATCTGCCGTTCCTGGACGCGGCCCGGCAGCGGCTCGGCGACCCGGAGGAGGCGGAGCGCCAGCGCCGCCGGGCGGCTGGGGCCGCCGCCGAACGCGAGCGGATGCGCAAGGTCGTCGACGACCTGCTCACCTCCGAGGACAGCCGCGAGCCGATGGTGAACCTGCGGCGGGACGTGCAGGCCGCCCTGGTCGACGAGGACGTGCCGGTGCGCACCGGACTCGACGAGCTCGCGGGACCGTTCGCGCACATCGTGGTGGACGAGGCCCAGGAACTAACCGACGCGGAGTGGCAGATGCTGCTGCTGCGCTGCCCGTCGCGGAGCTTCACCATCGTCGGGGACCGCGCCCAGGCCCGGCACGGCTTCACCGAGTCGTGGCGGGAGCGGCTCGACCGGGTCGGGATCGACCGGGTCACCATGGCCGCCCTGAGCGTCAACTACCGGACGCCGGCCCAGATCATGGCCGAGGCCGAGCCGGTCATCCGGGCCGTGCTCCCGGACGCCAACGTGCCGACGTCCATCCGCACCGGCGACGTTCCCGTCCTGCACGGGTCGGTGTCGGAGCTGGACGCGATCTTGGAGAACTGGCTCGGTGAGCACGCCGACGGGACGGCCTGCGTCATCGGCGATCCCACGTTCCCGGCGACGGCGCGGGTCCTGTCCCTGACGCCGGAGCTGTCGAAGGGGCTCGAGTTCGACCTGGTCGTCCTCGTCGATCCGGAGGAGTTCGGCACCGGCATCGAGGGGGCCGTCGACCGGTACGTCGCGATGACCCGGGCGACGCAGCGGCTCGTCGTCCTCACGAGCGGGTGACGGACGGGTACTCCGGGGGCGCACCCCCGGAGTACCCGTCGCGGGGTCTGGTTTCTCAGGCCCCGCCCCGGCTCATTCCGTGGCGGCCCGCACCGGCTGGCGGAGGATGGTCCGCTGCCTCTCCGGTGCGGTCCGGCGCGGATCGGTCAGGTAGATCTCATGGTGCCGCCCGGCGTACCCCAGCCCGTGCGCGGCGATGAACTCCTCCATCCGGGCCAGGGTCTCCGGCTCGGTCGCGAACGGCCCGGTGTGCAGCACCTGCACCGCCCGCCCCTCGGTGAGCCGCAGGAACCGGGCCCCGCCGGTCACCAGGTCGGGCGTGACGAACTCCGGCAGCCGGATCAGCAGGGTCCAGTGCCACTCCTCGCGCGGCACCTCCAGGGGCGGCCCGTCGGACTCGACCCACCACAGGCCCTCCAGTTTGGACACGGTGAAGTCCCGGCCGGCCGCCTTTGCCCGCTTCTTCGCGCCGTACGCCGCCGGGTAGAGGGCTTCGAGCGCCGCGACGTACTCGGGGCCGCCCGGCGCGCCCACGCCGTCGACCGCGGCGTAGTGGCAGGTGCCGAACTCGCGCACCTCGGGCGACGCGCTGGCGGTGAAGTAGTCGCGGTCGGAGCGGACCAGGTCGACCTTGGCGACGGCGGACGTCATGACGGTTCCTCCAACGGGACCATGAGATGGGTGACCAGCTGCTCCGGTGCGGTCGTCGCCGGATCGGAGACGTAGACCTCCCGGAGCGGGCCGGTCGGCGGGTGGCCGCGCGCGGCGCACCAGGACAGCAGGGCGTGCCCGGTGAGGGTGATCTGGTCGTACGGGCCGACGTGGGTGGCGCAGGCGAACGTGCCGCCCGGCAGCAGGTCCGCCCCGTCGGCGCGCACAGCGGCCACCGCCACCGGGATCCGGTCCTCCACGTCCAGCGGGAACAGGCCGATCAGGCGGGGCGGCCCGTCGAGGCCGGGCAGCAGGCGGGCCACGCACGACGAGGTCACCCGGGCGATGTCGTCGGGGCCGTCGGCGACGTCGCGGGCGAGCAGGACCCGATGGGTGGGTTCCGTCACCACGGTCACCGTCGGGGTGGGCAGCCCGTCGGCGAGCACCCGTTCCAGGGTGGCCAGGCCGCGCCGCCGCCGGGCCAGCTCCGACTCCAGGTCGTCGCGGACCCGGCCCAGGGCCTCGGTGGCAGCGCCGGCCAGCACCTGACCGATCGCGGCCAGCGGCACGTCCAGCGAGCGGAGCAGGCCGATCACGAGGGCGTCGCGGGCCTGGTCGGGGCGGTAGTAGCGGTACCCGGTGTCCGGGTCGACCAGGGCGGGGGAGAGCAGGCCCAGGCGGTCGTAGTGCCGCAGCTGTTTCACGCTCAGCCGGCAGAGCCGGGCGAAGCCTCCGATGGGTACGAGTTCGTCGGTCACGGGTTCCAGCCTGCACCCTCCCACGGCGGGAGGGTCAAGAACGCGGACCAGCCCCTTTGCGGGTACCGCGAGCATTGGCTACGGTGCGACGGGTCCCGGGCGTAACGGTGGAGGAGGTGGCGGCGATGGTGGGGGAGGACGAGTTCGCTGACCTGGCGAAACGTGCCGCCGCTGGTGATTCGGTCGCAATGTCTGATCTGTTGACCCGGTTGCGGCCGATGATCGTGCGCTACTGCCGGGCCCGGCTCGGACAGATCGGCGGCGGGTTCGTGACCGCCGACGATGTGGCTCAGGAGGTGTGCCTCGCGGTGATCAGTGCCCTGCCCCGGTACCGGGACCAGGGGCGCCCGTTCGCGGCGTTCGTGTTCGGGATCGCCGGCCACAAGGTGTCCGACGCGCACCGGGCCGCGCAGCGCGCCCGCGCGTTCGCCCCGGTGGAGACGGTCCCCGAGCGGCCGGACCCCGACGCCGGCCCGGAGAACCAGGCGATCGTGGCGGACCTGTCCCGGCAGTTGACGGGGCTGTTGGAGGAGCTGACGCCGCAGCAGCGCGAGATCGTGCTGCTGCGGGTGGCGGTGGGGCTGTCGGCGGAGGAGGCCGGGGCGGTGCTGGGCATGACGGCGGGCGCGGTGCGGGTGGCCCAGCACCGGGCGCTGGCGAGGCTGCGGACGATGGTGGAGACGAGGTGGGGCAGTGAACGCGTTTGAGGACCTGAACTCCACCGACTCCACGCTGGACGCGATCGGGCGGGGCGAGCGGCCGGCGACGGACGACCTGCTGTTCCTGGCCCTGGCGGAGTGGCGGGCCGACGCGGACGCCCCGGGCCCGGCGGAGGGCACGCTGGTCGTGTTGCGCCCCGCGCCGCCCCGGCGCCGTCGGCTCCTGGTGGCCGTGGCGGCCGGGCTGGTGCTCGTGGCGGGCGCGGCCGTGGTCACCGCCGCGGCGGGCGACGCGCGGCCCGGCAGTGTGCTGTGGCCGGTCACCCGGCTGGCGTACGGGGACCGGGCCGAGTCCGTCCTCGCCGAGCAGGCCGCCGACCGGTCGTTGACGACAGCGGACCAGGACCTGGCGGCGGGCCGGGTACAGGACGCGCGCCGGCATCTGGCCGAGGCCGAGGCGGAACTCGAAAGGGTCGGCTCCGAGGAGGCGGCCCGCCGGCTGTCCGGTCGGCTCACGGCCCTGCGCGCGCGGCTCGGAGCGGACCCGGCGTCCTCGGCGGACCCGACCCTGCCCCTCGTCGTACCGACCGGCGCGCCGCCGAGTGGGGGAGCCGGGCCGACCGACAAGTCCGGGGACAAGCGCAAGCCGACGCCCGAGCCGCCCGAGCACGGCGGGGGCAAGAGCGACCACACCAAGGGCCCGGGCACCCCGCCGAACACCCACCGACCGGGCTGACCCGGGGGCGCACCGGCGAGTCCGGGTGCGATGCCCGGCCGGTCGGGTCGTGCGCCGGACCTGGCCGGTCAGCCCGGGCGTGACGCGCCGCCGAGCCCCTGACCAGGGGCCCGGCGGCGAGCGGGACTACTCGGCCGTGAACCGTCGGCGCTGGCGCATCGTCCGCAGTGCGATCCCGGTGGCGACGGCGGCCCCGCCGAGCGCGATCAGGCCGGTCACGGCGAAACCGGTCACGGGCAGGTCACCGCCCCCGCCACCGGAGGACACGACGGTCGGGGTCGGCGTCGGGGTCGACGTGCCGCCCGTGGGGGTCGCCGTGGCGGAGGGGCTCGCGCTGGGCCCCGCCGTCCTCGTCGCCGTGGGCGTCGGTGTCGCGGTCCTCGTCGCGCTCGGCGTGGGGGTCGGGGTGCTGCCGCCGGTCGTCGGGCAGGCGTGGGTTAGGTTGAAGTACCCCTGCGGCGCGCTGCCCGTGATCGTCGCGGTCGCCGCCGTGAGCGTCCAGCCCGGGCCCGTCTGGATCCAGGCCTTGCTGGCGCCGTTGGACAGGATGTGGTCGGCACCGACGGTGATCGCGGTCGTCGTGGCGTCGGGCCGGGTGAACAACGCGGTCACCGACGTGAACGCCCCGTCGTTGCCCGGTAGGACGAACACCCAGCCGTCGAGCGTGCCGCTGGCCCCGCCCGGGATGTTGTCGCACGAGTGGGTCGCGAACCCGGCCGCCGTCGTCGGTACCTGGCTGGCGTGGATCGGGATCGTCGTGTCGGCGTGGGCCGGGGCCGCCAGCCCCACGACGACGGCCACCCCCAGGGTGAGCAGGGAGAACATTCCTCGAGCGCGCATTGCTGACCTCCGGACAGAGTTGAACGCCCACTCCATCGCCGGCCGCCACCCGGGCGTTACCGGGTTTTCGCGCATCGATCCGAACGGCCATCCGTTACACCGCGAACGTGTGATTCATTCCGCCCCTTTCCGCGTTGACCGGGCGTTTCCGGGGCCGCGATGATGTGCCGGCCATGGCCGCACCCCCCACCGCCTCCCCGCGCCGGCGCGCCCCCGCACCCACCGACGGTGACGGCGACAGCCCGGTCTTCGTCGACCCCTCCGGCCGGCGGCGCGGCCCGGTCCGGATCCTGGGCCTGGTCCTCGGCGGCGGGCTGGTCGTGCTGACGGCGCTCCTCGTGGCCGGCCTGTTGGGCGCGTCGCCGGTGCCGCTCCCCGGCTGGCCGGGCGCCGAGCCGGCCCGCACCGGACAGCCCCCGACGACCCCGGGCAACCCCCGACCCACCCCGAAGCCGGGTACGGCCCGGCCGGTGGTCACCCCGCCCGGCACGAGGGCCCCGCGTCCCACGGTGAGCGGCGCGCCCACGCCCACGGCGGTCCCGACGACCAACCCGGGCAGCGACAACCGGCACGTGCCCAGCCCCAAGCCGTCGCGCGGCAGGCCGTGACCGCCCGGCACGGCGCGCCCCGGACACCGCCGACGCCGCGCGCGCACTGGGTACTCCTCCTGCTCGGCATGGTCCTGCTGCTGGCCCTGCTGACCCTGCACGGCTACACCCACGACCCGGGCGGCGGCACCGGGGCGCGGCGCGGGGCGACCGGAGAGGTGCCGGCCCAGGTGACCGCCGGCGGGCCGGTGATCCGGCTGGACGCCGGCGGGCCGCGCTCGCGGGGGATGCCAGAGCGGACGATCGCGTTGACGTTCGACGACGGGCCGGATCCGGTGTGGACGCCGCGGATCCTGGACGCGCTGCGCCGGCACGGGGCGCACGCGACGTTCTTCGTGGTCGGCACCCGGGTGAACGAGCATCCCGGGCTGGTCCGCCGGATCCTCGCCGAGGGCCACGAGCTGGGCGTGCACACCTACACCCACACCGATCTCGGGTCGGCCCCGGACGTGCGCGCGGACCTGGAACTGTCGCTGACCCAGAGCGCGATCGCCGGGGCCACGGGTACCCGCACGGCGCTGTTCCGGCCGCCGTACTCCTCGACGCCCACCGCCGTGGACGGGTCCGGCTGGCGGGTGGTGCGCGACGCCGGGGCCGCTGGCTACGTGACGGTGCTCGCCGACCTCGACACCCGGGACTGGTCGCGACCGGGGACGGCGGCGATCGTCGCGGCGGCCACCCCGCGCCGGCCCGGGGCGGGCGCGGTGGTGCTGCTGCACGACGCGGGCGGCGACCGGTCCCAGACGGTGGCCGCGCTCGACCTCCTGCTGCCGGTGCTGGCCCAGCAGGGGTACCGCGCCACGACCGTCTCCGCCGGCCTCGGCGATCCGGCCCCCGTGGCCCAGCCGGCCCCCGCCGCCGCGAAGGCCTCCGGCACCGCGCTGCGGACCGCCCAACGGATCGCGGACGTGCTCGCCGGGGCGCTCAGCGCGTTCCTCACGGTCGCCGTGGTCCTGTCGGTGGCCCGGCTGCTGGTGCAGATCTGGTGCGCGGAGGCCCACCGCCGCCGGATCCGCCGCGACAAGGCGGCGCTGCGTTCCGGGGCGCGGGCCGTGGTGTGGTCGCCGGTGTCCGTGCTGGTGCCCGCGCACAACGAGTCCGCCAACATCGCGGCCACCGTCCGTTCGCTGCTCGACACGGACCATCCGGAGGTCGAGGTCATCGTCGTGGACGACGGTTCCTCCGACGGGACGGCCGACATCGTCGAGGCCCTCGGACTGCCCGGGGTCCTCGTGGTGCGCCAGGCCAACGCCGGCAAGCCGGCCGCGTTGAACACCGGGCTGCGCCACGCCCGCCACGACCTGGTCGTCATGGTGGACGGGGACACCGTGTTCGAGCCGACGACCATCACGAGACTGGTACAGCCGTTCGCCGACCCAAGGGTGGGGGCGGTCAGCGGCAACACGAAGGTCGCCAACCGGCAGGGGATCCTGGGGCGCTGGCAGCACCTGGAGTACGTGATCGGGTTCAACCTCGACCGGCGGATGTTCGACCTCGCCCAGTGCATGCCGACCGTGCCGGGCGCGATCGGCGCGTTCCGCCGCGAGGTGCTCACCGACGTCGGCGGGGTCTCCGACGCCACCCTGGCCGAGGACACCGACCTGACGATGGCGGTCTGCCGGGCCGGCTGGCGCGTCGTGCACGTCGAGGACGCCCGCGCCTGGACGGAGGTCCCCGCCACCCTGCGCCAACTGTGGCGGCAACGCTACCGCTGGTGCTACGGCACCCTGCAGGCGATGTGGAAGCACCGCCGGGCCCTGGTCGAACGCGGCCAGGCGGGCAAGCTGGGCCGGCGGGGCATCGGCTACCTGGTCCTCTTCCAGCTCGTCCTCCCGCTGCTCGCCCCGGCGGTGGACGTCTACAGCGTCTACGGCCTGATGTTCGGTGACCCGGTGGAGACCGCGCTCGTGTTCGGCGGCCTCGTCGTCCTCCAGCTCGGCACGGCCGGCTACGCCCTGCACCTCGACCGCGAACCCCGGGTATCCCTGTGGGTGCTGCCCCTCCAGCAGGTCGTCTACCGCCAGCTGATGTACCTCGTCGTCATCCAGTCCGTGGTCACCGCCGTGCTCGGCGCGCGGTTGCGCTGGCACCGGATGCACCGGACCGGTGCGGCCTCGGCCATGGTGGACGCGCGCCGGCCGTAGCCCCGCAGTACCCGGAAAACCACTGTGTTTGTCAGGGTTCTGCTCAAGAACTTGCGTCCTTATCGATCTCTGACAATAAGTTTTCCTTAAGGGACGCAACGCCTGGGCGGGATCCCGCGATAGCTGGGGACCGGGCGGCAGTCCGGTGCCACCTCTCGCAGACAGGACTTCGCATGCGTCGTTCCATCGCCCTCCTCGGCGTGGTCACCACGGCGGGCCTCCTGGCCGCCGCGGTGCCCGCCACCGCTCAGCCCACCCCACCCGGGTCCGACCGGGCCCTCGCCGCGATCGGCCAGCTCCGCGCGCACGGCGGCGAGGCCAGCGCCGACGCGGACCAGACCTTCGGGGTCCGCAACGTCGCCACCGACGCCGACGGGACGACCCACACCCGGCTGCACCGGTACTACAAGGGCCTGCCCGTCGTCGGCGGCGACCTCGTAGTGCACTCCGACAGCCGGGGCGGCTGGCGGGGCGTCAGCCAGACCCTGACGGCCGCGCCGAAGCTGTCCACGAAGGCGGGCCTGTCGGCGGCCGACGCGGGCGGCCGGGCGCTGGCCGCGTCCCCGGCGGCCGTGAAGAACGTCGACGGCCAGCAGCTGGTCGTGTTCGCGGACAACGGCGTGACCCGGCTCGCCTACGAGGTCGTCGTCGGCGGGCTCCGGGCCGACCAGACGCCGAGCGCGTACCACGTCGTCGTGGACGCGCACACCGGTGACGTGCTCGACGGCTGGGACACGGTCATGGCCGAGGGCACCGGCCACGGGTACCACGTGGGGGATGTCGCTGTCGGCACCACCCTGACCGGCGGCACCTACCAGCTCAACGACGCCACCCGCGGCGGCGGGAAGACCTATGACCTCAACGGGGCCACCACCGGCACCGGCACCCTCTTCTCCGCGGCGAACAACGTCTTCGGCGACGGCACCCTGGGCAACCGGGGCACCATCGGCGTGGACGGCCACTACGGCGCGGCGATGACCTGGGACTACTACAAGAACGTGCACAGCCGCCTCGGGATCCGCAACGACGGCGTCGCCGCCTACAGCCGGATGCACTACGGCACCAACTACGTCAACGCGTTCTGGTCCGACCAGTGCTTCTGCATGACCTACGGCGACGGCGACCTGTCCCAGGGCTGGTCCCCGCTGACCTCGCTCGACGTGGCCGGCCACGAGATGAGCCACGGCGTCACCTCCGAGACGGCGGGCCTGCGCTACAGCGGCGAGTCCGGCGGCCTGAACGAGTCGACCTCGGACATCTTCGGCACCCTGGTCGAGTTCTACGCCAACAACCCGACCGACCCGGCCGACTACATGGTCGGTGAGGAGATCCGCACCAACGGCACTCCGCTGCGCTACATGGACAAGCCGTCCCGGGACGGGAAGTCGGCCGACTGCTGGTCGAAGAACGTCGGGCGGCTCGACGTGCACTACTCGTCCGGCGTGGGCAACCACTTCTTCTACCTGCTCGCCGCCGGTTCGGGCGCCTCGCAGTGGGGCGACAGCCCGACGTGCGACGGCTCGACGGTCACGGGCATCGGCAACGCCAAGGCCGGGGCCATCTGGTACCGGGCGCTCACGGTCTACATGACGTCGCGCACCTCGTACGCGGGCGCCCGCACGGCCACGCTCAGCGCCGCCCGGGACCTGTACGGCGCGTCGAGTGTCGAGTACACCCGGGTCGCGGCGGCCTGGTCCGCGGTCAGCGTCAACTAACGGGAGAGGCCCCGCCGCCGGTGACCGGTGACGGGGCCCGCGAAGGGTGCCCGGGACACGTCCCGGGCACCCTTTTCCGTTACCCGGCCGTGCCGGAGTCCGGGCGTCGGCGCCGCACGGTGCGCAGGGCGACACCGCTGGCGATCAGCGCCGCGGCGACGGACACGATGGCCATGACGCCGACACCGGTCACCGGGAGGTCGGACGACGGCGGGGGAGTCGACGGGCTCACCGACGGCACCGGCGCGGACGGGGAGGCCGACGGCGACGCGCTGGCGGACGGTGACGCGCTCGGCGACGGTGACGGGCTCGGCGACGGCGACATCGAAGGCATCGGCGACGGGCTCGGCGTCGGCCCGCCCGTCGTCGGGCAGGTGTGCGTCAGGTTGAAGTTCCCGCCCGGCGGCGGGGCGTTACCCGTGATGGTCGCGGTGCCGGCGGTGAGCGTCCACCCCGGCTCGGTCTGGATGTACGCCTTGGAGGTGCCGGGCCCGCCGCTGATGCCGCCGCCGTCGGTGGGGATGGTCAGCACCACGACGGACAGGTCCGGCTTCTGGAACGTCAGCGTGAGCGAGACGAACTCCGAGTCGTTGCCCGGGAGCACGAACACCCAGCCGTCCAGTGTGGGGCTCGCCCCGCCGGGGATGTTGTCGCAGGAGTGCGGGTCGAAACCCTCGGCCGTGGCGGGAACGTTCCCGGGGTTGATCGGGATGGCGATGTCCGCCTTCGCGGTGGTCGGCATCGCCACCAGGCCGACCAGGCCGGTCAACAGCAGGGCGCCGAGGATCACGGCGACCTGGATACTCCGGGTATGTACTCGTTGCACGAATAACTCCTGAAATGATGTAGCTATCAAAGGGCGCACTTCGCGCCATGCTAACGGCGAAACACGCTCATATTGCCAATTCCGTAAAATCCACTTAAATGGACTTTCTATCGGCGTGTCGTCCTCGATCGTGCGGGTGACCCCATACCTTATGTCAGATATGCGACATGACTTTGGGGGTGCCATGGTTCACGTCAGGGCGAGAAACCGGGTTGTGGCGGGGGCCGTCGGCCTCGGGCTCGGCGCGCTGGTCGGCATGCTGTCCGCCGCGCCCGCGTGGGCGAACACCACCGCCGCGATCAACCCGGCGCACCTCGGCACCCAGGCCGGTGCGTTCGAGCAGAACTGCGGGGACTTCCAGGGCGGCGCGAGCCCCACACTGGACGGCTGGGTGTTCGTGCTGACCGACCAGCCGCGCGACTTCGTCAGCCTGAGCCTGACGTTCAGCGGCGTCACCTACAACATCCCGCCCGACGGCACGATCTCGGCACCGTCGCCGGCGACCTCCAAAGCCTTCATCCAGGTACCGGCCGGCACCACCCTCGAGGCCGCCAGCGCCATCGTCACCGGCGAGGGCGAGTCGATGAAGTTCAACGTGACCCACACCTGCAAGTCGACCGGCGGGCCCTCGCCGTCCCCGTCGCCCCGGCCGTCCACCTCCACGTCCGCCGGACCGTCGACCTCCGCCCGTCCCGCCCCGAGCGGCGCGGCCGGCACGGGTGGCGGGGGCAGCCTGAACTCGCCCGTGGTGACCGCCGCCGCCGTCACGCTGGGCCTGCTCGGGGTCGGCGCGGGGCTGATCATCGCCCGTCGCCGCGAGGGTGCCTGACCGGCGCACCGTCGGGCGGACGATCGGGGCGGCGTCCCTGGGACTGCTCGGCTGGGGTGCCTGGCGCCTCGCCGGGCCGACCGGGCCTCCGACGCCGCCACCGCTCGCGGTGCGCGAACCCGACCCGCCCGCCGCCGCCCGGCTCGTGCAGCGACCGCCGGCGTGGACGGGGCCGGTCATGCCCCGCTCCGCGCCGGTGAAGCTGGCCATCCCGGCGATCCGGCTGGAGGCCTTCATCGACACCGTCGGCCTGACCCGCGACGGCCGGATCGAGACCCCGCCGTACGAGCGGGCCAACCGCGCCGCCTGGTACCGGTTCGGCCCCACCCCCGGCGAACCCGGCCCGGCCGTGATCCTCGGCCACGTCGACTCCAAGAGCAAGGTCGCCGTGTTCTTCTACCTCACCCGGCTCACCGCCGGCGCGCCGATCGAGATCAGCCGCGCGGACGGCAGCCGGGGCCGGTTCACGGTCGACTCGGTGGAACGGTTCGCCAAGGCCCGGTTCCCCACCGACCGGGTCTACGGTTCCTCGCCGGTACCGGCGCTGCGGCTCGTCACCTGCGGGGGCCAGTTCGACCGCCGGCGCCAGGAGTACCTGGACAATGTGATCGTCTTCGCGCACCTGACCGACGTCCGCCCCTGACCCGGCGCGGGTCCCGGGCCGGGGAACTCCGGGTCCGGTCCTGGCCTATCGTGACGGGCGGGGAACCGTACGCCGCACGGGTTCCCGTCCCGAGGGGAGGCCCGCGTGTCGCGGACGGAACGCACCATCAGCGCCACCCCGGAACAGGTGTTCGCGGTACTGGCGGACGGCTGGTCCTACAGCGCCTGGGTCGTGGGCACCGACCACATCCGCCAGGTGGACGAGACCTGGCCGGCCGCCGGGAGCAGGCTGCACGTCACCGTGGGGCCGTGGCCGGTGGCGGCGCCCGGCACGACGACGATGGTCTCCTGCGAACCGCCGCACCGCATGGTCATGTGCCCGCGGGTGTGGCCGCTGGGGGAGCTCACGGTCACGATCACCCTGGTACCCGATCCGGACGGCCGGACCCGGGTGGTGCTGGAGGAGGAGTTCACCGGCGGCGCGCTCCGCGGGCTGCGCAACAAGATCAACGACGGGGCGCTGGAGGGCCGCAACCGCGAGGCGCTGCGCCGGCTGGCCCACCTCGTCGAACACGGCCCCACGGCCTAGGCGTCAGCCCCGAACCACCCCCGCAACGCCGCCACGGCACGGAGCGGATCGTGTTCGGCGGTGACGACCAGGGCCGGCGGGAGCCCGCGCAGGTCCGGGGCGAGCAGGGGCGAGGCGAGCGGACTCGGTCCGTTCGCGCGGTCCGGCCGGGCCGCCGGGGCTGGGAACGGGACATGGTCGGGCGCGATTCCGGTTAGGGGACGCCGTCGCCGGGTATGTGGCCGGGAGCCGCGAAGGGTGCGGCCGCCACGTACACCAGCGCAGGAGGAACCTCCCATGGCCACGGCCCCAATCACCACGAGTCCGGCGGACGCGAGCCCGTCGGTCACCGCCGCGTCCCCGACGGAGGCGGGCGATCTCTCCACCGCCCGCGACCAGCTCTCCGAATCCTTCGCCGAGCCCGGCGACGAGAACGCCGCCACCCGGCTCGCGGAGGCCGTCACCGGTCAGGTGCGCGAGTGGGCCCCGCACGTGCGGGCCGCCGCCGCCGACAACCGGGTCCGCGCCGCAGCCGGGGCCGTTTTGGCCCTGGTCCTGGTCGTGGCCGGCGTCCGGCGCAGGCGGACCAACCGGCGGATGGACCAGCGGATCGCCGCGTACCTGAAGAAGATGCGATGACGAAGGGCACCCTGCTGTACAAGCCGGTCGGCCTCCTCGGCAGCCTCGCCGCGGGCGCGGTCGCGGGACTGGTGTTCAAGCAGGTGTGGCGGCTGGTCTCGGGTTCCGACAGCGCCCCGGAGGCCACCGACCGCCGGCACGGCTGGACCGAGGTGCTCGTCGCCGCCGCTGTCCAGGGCGCGATCTTCGGTGTGGTGAAGGCCGCCGTCGACCGGGGCGGCGCGAAGGGCTTCGAGAAGGTCGCCGGCACCTGGCCCGGCGAGGAGTAGCGCACCCGCCGCGCCCGCCCCGCCCGCCCCGCCGACCAGGCCGGGCGGGCGCGGCGCGTCGGCCGCGGAAGCCTTCCGCCCAGCGGACTGTGTGTTGTGTGGACCGTTCGCCGCGTGTTCACGTGGTTGTCGTCGGTGTGCCGGAGGCTGTCCCGGGGCGCGCCGCCCCCGCCCGTGACCCCCGAGAAGAGGACCGGCTCCATGCGTACACATCGGCATAGATCTTTGGGTTTGGCTGTTGTCGTCCTGTCCGTCGCCGCGCTCGGCCTGACCGGGACTCCCGCGGCGGCGAAGGCGCAGGCCGCGTCCGTGCGGATCAACGAGGTCGAGTCCAACGGCGGCTCGCCGGGCGACTGGGTGGAGCTGGTCAACACGGGCAGCACGGCCGTCGACGTGTCCGGCTGGGTCCTCAGGGACAACGACAACAGCCACACCCTCACGATCGCGACGGGCACCACCATCGCGGCCGGCGGCTACCGGGCCGTCGATGTCGAGACGGTGTTCGGGCTCGGCAGCGCCGACTCCGCGCGGCTGTACCAGCCCGGCGGCAGCACCCTCGTGGACACCTACACCTGGACCGCGCACGCCAGCACCACCTACGGCCGCTGTGCCGAC
Organism: Longispora urticae; assembly: GCF_053902585.1. Taxonomy (NCBI): domain Bacteria; kingdom Bacillati; phylum Actinomycetota; class Actinomycetes; order Micromonosporales; family Micromonosporaceae; genus Longispora; species Longispora urticae. The sequence goes on along the minus strand of NZ_JAQZSH010000019.1, from coordinate 123,533 downwards.
GGCACCGGGGCGTTCACCACCACCACGGCGTCGACGAGGGGCGCGGCCAACGCCTGCCCCGGCGGCACCGCGGTGGTCCGGATCAACGAGGTCGAGTCCAACGGCGGCTCCCCGGGTGACTGGGTGGAGCTGGTCAACACCGGCACCGCCGCGGCGAACCTGTCCGGCTGGGTCGTCAAGGACAACGACAACAGCCACGCCTTCACGATCCCGACGGGTACGACGCTGCCGGTCGGCGGCTTCCTCGCGCTGGACGTGGAGGCGTCGTTCGGCCTGGGCAGCGCGGACTCCGCCCGGCTCTACAAGCCCGGTGGCAGCACCCTGGTGGACACCTACACCTGGACCGCGCACGCCGCCGCCACCTACGGTCGCTGCGCCGACGGGACCGGCGCGTTCACCAGCACCGCCCCGGCCACCAAGGGCGCGGCGAACGCGTGTGGCTCCACTCCCGGCACCACCTGGCCCGGGGACGCGGCGGTCACCGTCGCCGACGGGTCGAACGTGTTCGGTACCAACCTCAGCGGGCTGTCCTTCCAGGACTCCGGCGTGCTCTGGGCGGTGAAGAACGGGCCCAGCATGATCTACCGGCTCGTCCCGGACGGCGCGAACTGGCGACCCGACCCGGCCGGCGGCTGGGGCTCGGGCAAGACCCTGCGGTACGCCAACGGCGGCGGAGAACCCGACGCCGAGGGGGTCACGGTCACCCCCGACGGCACGTTCGTGGTCACCGAGCGCGACAACGGCAACAGCGACGTGAGCCTCGTGAAGGTGCTGCGCTACGACACCGCGTCGGGTGCGGGCACGCTCAACGCGGCCGCCGAGTGGAACCTCACCGCCGACCTGCCGTCGATGGCGCCCAACAGCGGGCCCGAGGGCATCGCGTTCGTCCCGGACGCGTACCTCACCGCGAACGGGTTCCTCGACGAGCGCACGGGTGCCGCCTACCAGCCCGGCTCGTACCCCGGTCACGGCACCGGCCTGTTCCTCGTCGGCGCCGAGGCCAACGGCACGGTCTACGCCTACGCCCTCCAGGCCGGCGGGACCTACGCCCGGGTCGCCACCGTCACCAGCGGTTTCCCGGCCGTGATGGAACTCGAGTTCGAGCCCGGCACCGGCCGGCTGTGGGCCAGCTGCGACGACACCTGCCAGGGCCGGTCCGCGACGCTGGCCATCAACGCCCAGGGCAGGTTCGCCGTCACGGCCACGTACGACCGGCCCACCGGCATGCCGGACTACAACAACGAGGGGTTCGCCATCTCCCCGACGGCCTGCGTGAACGGCCGCAAGCCGGTGCTCTGGGCCGACGACTCCAACGACGGCGGCCACGCCCTGCGCGCCGGCACCCTCACCTGTAGCTGACGCCCGTCGGAGGGCGGTGCCATCCGGTGCCGCCCTCCCGGCCGTTCAGTTCCCAGGGGCGGGCTTCGCCTTCCAGGACTCCGCCGCGCGCCGGTGCTGGGCGGCCCGGACCAGCAGGGACGGCCCGCCGACCAGGGTCGCGAAGCTCCCGAAGAAGCTGACGAGCAACCAGGGGTCCGTCGGCGCGTCCTCCTCGACGGTCTGGCCGGCCTTGGTGAAGAGGTGGTACGCCGCGACGAGGAACCCCACCACCAGGACCGCGCCGGCGACCGCGCAGATCCGGGCCCGCAGCGACTCGCGCCGGGCGCGTTCCGCAGGGCCCAGGGCTGCGAGGCCACCACGGCGTTCGAGCTCGGCGGTGATGATCGCCTTCGCCTCGGTGTTGCTGAGCCCGAGTTCCGCCACCAGGCGTCGCTGCGGGACGAGCAGCAGGAGCCCGATGCCGACCCCGATGGCTCCGCCCAGCGGGAGCGGGAACGAGACGCCGGAGGCGACCAACAGGACGAACACCACGATGATCACCGGCAGCGTGACCAGCAACGAGATCTTCAGACGCTGATGGGACTGGATCAGACGGTGACGGTCGTACTGGCTGAGGGTGCGCACGGTGTCGGGTGCCCTTTCGCTCGGGGGCTCCATTTTTCCCGGTTCCGGGGCCGGCTGGGAGTCGTGCGAATACCGGACACGCGCGCCGCCGCCCAGCGCCCGGGACGCCGCCCGTGACAGGGGTTCGCGGCGCCCGGCATGCCCGTCCGGGTTCCTTCGTGCGCTGAGCGGGCGGCGGTGCGGGTTCCCTCGTGCGCTGAGCGGGCGGCGGTGCGGGTTCCTTCGTGCGCTGAGCGGGCGGCGGTGCGGGTTCCTTCGTGCGCTGAGCGGGCGGCGGTGCGGGTTCCTTCCTGCGCTGAGCGGGCGGCGGCCAGGGTTCAGACGTAGTAGCCGGTCAGCGGGGCCCGCGCCTCGTCCGGCAGGGCCGGGCCCTCGACGCGCAGGGCCGACGGCGGTGCCGGCGGCTTCAGCGCCGTGAGCTGGTCGGTGGACAGCGCGAACACCACCCGGCCGAGGCCGGAACGCTCGATCGCGCCCTGGCACATGCCGCACGGCTGGCAGCTGGTGTACATGGTGGTGCCGGCCGCGGTGTCCGGGTCGAGTTCGCGCGAGGCCCACAGGGCCAGTTTCAGTTCGGGGTGCGCGGTGATGTCGTTGTCGGCCGTCACGGTGTTGTGGGCCTCGATGAGTACCCGGCCGTCCGGGCCCACCAGGAGCGACGCGAACGGCCCGTCGCCGGTGGCGCGCGCCGCGGCGGCGAGTTCGAGTGCCCTGCGGAGCAGGCGTTCATCGTCGGGGGTCATGAGTGTTCCTTCGCGGTCGGTTCGGGTCCGTGGGAGCGGGCGCTCCGACGGTGTTCGGTTCAGGCGGTGGCGGGCTGAGCGGTCGGTGCGGTCGGTGCGGTCGGTGTGGCCGGTTCGCGGTGGGCGGCCACGGCCGCGAGCATCCGCCACGCCGCCTCGGGCCGGAGCGTCTCCGCCGGGTCACCCTGGTACGGGTCGAGCACGACGGTCCCGGCGCCGAGTCCACGCAGCCGCGCCAGGTCGTCGGCGACCTGTTCGATCGTGCCCTCGCCCGCCCCCCGATCGGGCCCGGTCACGGGCGTGTCGGTCAGTCGCAGCTGGATCCGGGGTGCCAGGGCCGGCACCGGCAGCCCCTCCTCGGCGGCGACGGCCCGCAATCGGTCCACGGCGGTCCGGAACCAGTCGAGGGTGAACCGCAGCGGATGCCACGCGTCGCCGAGCCGGACGGTACGGCGCAGGGCGGCGTCGCTGTTGCCGCCGATCCAGATCGGGATCCGCCCGGCCCCGTAGTCGGCCTCGTCGGCCCAGGCGGCCCGGAGCGCCCGCAGGTGCTCGTCGGTCAACCGCCCCCGCCGGTCGAACCGCACGCCCAGCGCCTCGAACTCCTGCCGGGCCCAGCCGACCCCCACCCCGAGCACCAGTCGGCCGCCGCTGAGCTGGTGGAGGTTCGCGGCCATCCGGGCGACGAGCAACGGGTGCCGGTACGGCATGAGCAGCACCGTGGTGCCCAACCGGACCCGGTGGGTGATCCCCGCCAACCAGCTGAGGGTGGTGAACGGCTCATAGAACGGGGCCGGGTACTGCGCCGCCACGTCCGGGGTGATCGCCACGTGGTCGGACACCATCAACAGGTCGAAGCCCAGACCCTCCACGGTCTGCGCCCAGCTCCGCAGCACGCCAGGGTCCGTACCGGGGCCGAAGTTGGGGACGTTCACACCAATCTGCACGTGCACAGACTATCCCCGCTGATCAAGGCGGGGAATGGGATGCTCCCGCCATCGGAGGCGCTCGGCAGGGGATTCCCCGGTACTCTCCCCGGATGGCCGAGATTCTCGATCCGACCGACTGGGCGATCCTGGGCGAGGTGCAACGCGACGGCCGGATCACCCTCACCGAGCTGGCCCGACGGGTGAACCTCGGCGCCTCCGCCACCACCGAGCGCCTGCGCCGGCTCGAGGCCACCGGCGTGATCACGGGGTACCACGCGGCGGTGGACCTGACCAGGGCCGGCTACCCGGTGCTGGCCGTCGTCCGCCTGAAGTACCCCGGCAGTCAGCACCAGCCGCTGCACCAGCTCCTCGCCGAGCGCTCCGAGATCCTCGAGTGCCTGCGGACCACAGGGGACGACTGCTACACGCTGAAGGTGGCGGCCACCTCGATGTCCCACCTCGAACAGCTGATGAACGAGCTGGCCCGGTTCGGCAGCACCACCACCAACGTCGTCTACAGCCAGACCCTGCCGTACCGGGGCCCCCGGCCGCCCGACCACAGCTGAACGACCGGTGTGTGCCCCGACCCGAGCCCGGTGGCCGGACAGCCGACGCGTGCCCGACGCGACGTCCGAATGGCGCCAGACACTCCGGCCGGACCCGGCGAACATGGACAGGACCGCGCACACACCATGGAAAAGAGCGAACATGAGCTGGGTACTCGAGGGCAGGGTCGCGTTCGTGACCGGCGGGAGCAGGGGCATCGGCGAGGCGGTCGTGCTCCGGCTGGCCGAGGACGGAGCTGACGTCGCGCTGACGTATCAGCACAGTGCCCGGCGCGCGGAGGCGGTGGTGGAACAGGTCAAGGCCCTGGGCCGCCGCGCCTGGGCCGTCCGGGCGGACAGCGCCGACCCGGCGGCGGTCCGCGACGCGGTGGACCAGGCCGCCGCCGAGTTCGGCCGGCTCGACATCCTGGTCAACAACGCCGGGATCGGAGTGCTCGGCCCGGTGGAGGAACTGTCCCTGGAGGACATCGACCGGGTGCTGAACGTCAACGTCCGGGCCCCGTACGTCGCCGCGCAGGCAGTGGTCCGGCACATGGTCGACGGCGGGCGGATCATCAACATCGGCAGCTGCATGGCCGAGCGCTCCGCGTTCGCCGGCGGTTCCCTGTACGCGACGAGCAAGACCGCCCTGATCGGCATGACGAAGGCGCTCGCCCGGGAACTGGGCCCGCGGGGCATCACCGCCAACCTGGTCAACCCCGGGCCCACCGACACCGACATGAACCCCTCCGACGGTCCGGGCGCCGATCTGCAGCGGGACTTCACGGCGCTCGGCCGCTTCGGCCAGGCGTCCGATGTCGCCGCGACCGTGGCCCACCTCGCGGGCGCGGGCGGCCGCTACATCACCGGCGCGGCGATCGCCGTGGACGGCGGGTTCGCCGCCTGACCCGGGCGCGGGGGCGGTCAGTCACCGGGCCCGGCCGGCGGCAGGCTCAGCGTCACCCCGGTCGCGGTGACCGTCGCCCGGACGGGACGCAGGTCCGGTACCCACGCGTCCAGCTCCGCGCGCTGCGCCCGGACCGCCGCGCCGAGGCCGATCCGGGCCATGCCGGCCCCGCGTGCGGCGGCCAGCCCCGCCGGGGCGTCCTCCACGACGACACACCGCTCGGGGGGTACGCCGAGGGCGGCCGCCGCCGCGAGGTACCCCTCGGGATCGGGTTTGCCCTCGCCCGTGTCCTCCGCGGCCACCAGCACCGTGGGCAGGGGCAGGCCGACGGCCCGGAGCCGGCCGGTCGCGACGAGCCGGGTGCCGGAGGTGACCACGGCCCAGCGGTGCGCGGGCAGCGCGGCGAGCAGCCCGGCGGCGCCCGGCACGGCCCGCAGCCCGGTGAGGTCGGCCTCCTCGGCGGCCACGATCCGCCGGGTCTCGGCGACGGGGTCGAGGTGCGGGGCGAGGAGGGTGACCAGGTCGAGGTCGCGCCGGCCGCGGGAGAGGGCGACCGCGGCGTCGGCGTCCAGGCCCCGGCTGACCGCCCAGGCGCGGAGGATCCGCTCGATCAGCGCCAGGGAGTCGACCAGCACGCCGTCCAGGTCGAACAGCACGGCTTCGGCGGGGATGATCTTCATACCCCGAGCCTGCGTCACCGGATAACGGAAGTCCATAGCAAGATAGTGGCATGGATGACCTGGCCCGCACCCTCGCCGTCAACCTCCGGGCGGCCCGCGCGCACCGAGGCTGGACCCTGGACGAACTGGCCCGGCGGAGCGGGGTCAGCCGGGGCATGATCCACCAGATCGAGGCGGCCCGGACCAACCCGAGCGTGGCGACCCTCGCGCACCTGTGCGTCGCGCTCGACATCCCGGTCAGCGACCTCGTCGTGCTGCCGCCCCAGCTCGGCCACCTCGCCCGGCGGGCGGACGCGGTGACCTACCCGCACGGCGCGGCCCTGCTGCTCGCGGACGGCCGGCACGAGGTCTGGGAACACCGGCTCGCGGCCGGGGCGGAGATCCCCGACGCGAGCGGGCATCCCGCAGGTACCCGCGAGTTCCTGCACGGGATCTCCGGCGCGGTCACCGTGGAGATCGGACCGGCGGTGTTCGAGGTCGGGGCCGGCGACACGCTGTCCCTGCGGGCCGACCGGGCGCACACCTACCGCAACCCGCACGCCGAACCGGCCCACTACCTGGTCGTCGTCGTCTACCACGGCGAACACGACAGCCGTTACCCCGTCACCGGGAGCGGCCCCACGGCCCCCTGAACACCGCCCCCGCAGCCCCCCGGACCCCACCCGCCCCCCGTGGCAGAATCACCCGGATGCGCATCGGGATCCTGGGACCGTTCGACGCCCGCACGGACGACGGCGTCCCCGCCGACGTGCCGGGCGCCCGACTGCGCGCCCTCCTGATCGCCCTCGCGCTGCACCCGGGGCACGTGGTCCAGAAGGCGACCCTCATCGACTGGATCTGGGGTGAGCACCCGCCCACCGACGCGGCGAACGCCCTGCAACGCCTGGTCTCCCGGCTCCGGAAGACCCTCCCGGACGGCCTGATCGAGGGCCAGACCGGCGGCTACCGGCTGACGGTGGCCCCCGACGCCGTCGACGCCGTGCGGTTCGAACGCCTCCTCGGTCGGGCCCGCGACGAGGAGGGCCCGGGGCGGGTCCGGATCCTGCGCGACGCCCTCGCCCTGTGGCGCGGCACCGCCATGCAGGACGTCGGCCTGCAGGACAGCGCGGCCTTCGACGCGGCGGCCGCCCGCCTGGAGGGGCTGCGCCTGGCGGCCCTGGAGGACCGGTTCGACGCGGAGGCCGGCCCCGGGCTGGTCGCGGAGCTGACCGACCTGGTGAACGCCCATCCGGTGCGCGAACGACTGGTCGCCGCGCTGATGCGTTCCCTCGCCGCGGCCGGCCGCGACAGCGAGGCGCTCCTCGTGTACGAACGCACGAGAGCGGCGCTGGCCGACGCGCTGGGTGTCGACCCCTCGGCCGAGTTGTCCGCCGTGCACGTCGCGCTGCTGCGGGGCGAGCTGGGCCGGCGCGAGGAGAACCGGAGGACCAACCTGCGTGCCGAGCTGACCAGCTTCGTAGGCAAGGAGGGGGACGTCGCGGCCGTCCGCGAACTCATCGCCGGACACCGGCTCACCACCCTGATCGGGCCGGGCGGCTCGGGCAAGACCAGGCTGGCCACGGAGACGGCGGGCACGCTGCTCGACGCACTACCCGGCGGTGCGTGGCTGGTGGAACTGGCGGCCATCGGTACCGACGGTGACGTGGCGCAGGCGGTGCTCGCCGGGCTCGGTCTCCGGGACACCCTGCTCGGCGCGGCCCCGAACGCGGATCCGGTGGACGGGCTGATCGCGGCGATCCGGGACCGGGAGGCGCTGCTGATCCTGGACAACTGCGAGCACGTGATCGAGGCGGCGGCCCGGTTCGCCGACCGGGTGCTCGGGGAGTGCCGGCAGCTGCGGATCCTGGCGACGAGCAGGGAACCGCTCGGCATCACCGGTGAGGCGCTGTGGCAGGTCGAGCCGCTGGCGGTGCCCGCCGACGCCAGCCCCGCCGAGTTCGCGTCCTCGCCGGCGGTCCGGCTGCTGCGGGACCGGGCCGGGGTGGTGCGCAAGGATCTCGGGGTCGACGACCACACCCTGGCGACGATGGTCCGGATCTGCCGCGCGCTGGACGGCATGCCGCTGGCGATCGAACTGGCCGCCGCCCGGCTGCGCACCATGACCGTCGACCAGCTCGCCCACCGGCTCGACGACCGGTTCCGCCTGCTGACCAGCGGCAGCCGGATCGCACTGCCCCGGCACCGGACGTTGCGCGCGGTGGTCGACTGGAGCTGGGAACTGCTCACCGACGCCGAGCGGACGGTCCTGCGCCGGCTCTCCGTGTTCTCGGGCGGGGCGGGCCTGGAGGCAGCCGAGCGGGTCTGCGCCGGGGAGGTCGTCGAGCGCGACCAGGTGCTGGAGCTGCTCACCTCGCTGGCCGAGAAGTCCCTGCTGGTCACCGAAGGCGACGGTGTTCCGCGGTACCGGATGCTCAGCACCATCAGGGAGTACGCGGCGGACCGGCTCGCCGAGGCCGGGGAGCCGGACCTGGCCCGCCGGGCGCATCTCGCGTACTTCACCGAACTCGCCGAGACCGCGGAGCCAGAGCTGCGCCGCGCCGGTCAGCTGGGCTGGCTCGCCACGCTCGAAGCCGACCACGACAACATCAGCGCCGCGCTGCGGGGGGCGGTCGCGGCCGGGGACGCGCAGGCGGCGATGCGGCTCGCGGCGGCCGCCGGCTGGTACTGGTGGCTGGGTGGGCGCCGGGCCGAGGGCATCGAGCTGCTGATCGCGGCCACGAACGTACCCGGGGACGTGACGGACGAGGTCCGGGCCATGGCGTACGGGATCGTGGTGCTCTTCGTGACCTCCGGGCGGGGCGACGAGCACCTGGGCGCGGAGTGGATCCACAAGGCGTACCGGTTCAGTGAGCAGAGCCGGCACCACAACCCCCTGCTCGGGCTGGTGGTCCCGCTCGAACGGATGCTCCGGGCGCCGGAGGAGGCGGTGCCGGCGTTCACGGAGCTGCTGGACAGCGAGGACCCCTGGGTGCGCGCCCTGGCCCGGATGCAGGTCGGCAAGATGGCGTTCATGAACGGCCAGGGCGGCCCGGAGACGGAGGCCCACCTGCGGGCCGCGCTGGCGGAGTTCCGGGCGCTCGGCGAACGGTTCGGGATCTCGCTGGCCCTGAACCAGCTCGCCGACCAGCTCGCGCTGCGCGGCGACCACGCCGGCGCGTGCGAGTACTACGAGCAGGCGGTCGCCGTCGTCTCCGAGGTCGGCGCCGTCGAGGACGTCATCCGGCTGCGGACCCAGCAGGCCCTGATGTACTGGCTGCACGGCGACCGGGACGCGAGCGCCGCCGCCATCGCGGAGGCCGCCCGCTGCGCCGAGGGGGTCACCTGGCCGCACGCGCTGGTCGAACTGGCGCTCGCGAAGGGTGAACTCGCCCGGTGGGGCGGCGACGTCGCGGAGGCCCGGCGCCAGGTCGGCATCGCGACCGCCCTGCTGGGTACCGACGCGGAGCAGGCGAACATCCGCGCCGGCATCCACGACGTGCTCGGCTACCTGGCCGACGACCTCCACGAGGCCCGTACCCGGCGGGTGGCCGCGTGGCGGGCGGCGTCCGAGGTGGGGTACGCGCCGACGACCGCCCAGGTACTCGTCGGGGTCGCGGACCTCGCGCTCCGCCGGGGCCGGCACGAGGAGGCGGCGCGGCTCCTCGCGGCCAGCGTCAGCGTGCGGGGACTGCCGGACCACGCCCACCCGGACGCGGCGCGGATCGAGCGGGACGCACGCGCGCACCTCGGCGGGGAACGGTTCGCCGAGGTGACGCGGGAGGGTGCGGGGGAGAACTGGTCCGAACTGGTCGAGGCGATCCTCGCGCCCTGAGGCCCGGCGCGCGGCCTCCGTGACGCGCTCGGGAGCTCAGGCCCGCCTGTTGAACGTGGACCGCGCCCACAGGTACCCGACGAGCGCGATCCCGACGCACCACGCGAGGGCGGCGATCGCGTCCCCCGTGTCCGGCGCCCCGTTGAGCAGCCCGCGCATGGTCTCGATGATCGGCGTGAAGGGCTGGTACTCCGCGAACTCCCGCAGACCCGGCCCCATCTTCTCCGCCGGCACGATCGCGCTGCTGAAGAACGGCAGCATCACCAGCGGTATGGAGGACAGCCCCGCCGTCTCCGGGGACTTCGCCGCCAGGCCCAGGGCGACCGTGAGCCAGCCGGCGGCGAATCCGAGCAGTACGACGATGCCGGCCACGCCGAGCCAGTCGAGGAGACCCGCCGACGGGCTGAACCCGAGCAGGAACGCCACCCCGACGAGTGCCGCGATGGCGATCAGGTTGGTCAGCACACTGGCGACGACGTGGCCCGTCAGCACCGCGCCCCGGGAGACGTCCATGACCTTGAACCGGTTGATGATGCCCTTGGTCATGTCGGAGTTCACCGAGGTCGCGGTGGCTCCCAGCCCGTAGCAGACCGCCAGCAGGATCAGTCCGGGCGTCGCGTAGTCGATGTAGTCGACGCCGACGTCGAAGGCGTCGCCCATCATGTACACGAACATCAGCATGATGACGATCGGCATCAGGACCGCGTTGAACACCGAGGTCGGGTTCCGGGCGATGTGTTTGACGTTGCGTCGCAGCATCACCATCGACGGGGACTTGGCGCTCATGTCGTGGCCTCCGTGGTGTGGCCCGTCAGGGCGAGGAAGACGTCGTCGAGGTCGGGGGTGTGCACGGAGAACTCCTCGGCGCTGAGGGCGTGCTCGTCGAGCCGGTCCAGCAGGGCCCGGAGCGACCGCGTGCCGCCGTCGCTGGGGATCCGCAGGGTCAGCGCCTCGTCGTCGCGGGTGGCACCGGGGAACAGCCGGGCGGCCGCGTCGAGTTCGGGTACGGCGGTGAACAGGAGCCGGACGTGGGTGCCGGGGATCTGGCGCTTGAGCTCGGTGGGGGTGCCCTGGGCGACGAGCCGGCCCTGGTCGAGCACCGCGACCCGGTCGGCGAGCTGGTCGGCCTCCTCCAGGTACTGGGTGGTGAGGAAGATGGTCACCCCGTCGGCCACCAGTTCGCGGATGATCGACCACATCGTGCGCCGGCTGCGCGGGTCCAGGCCCGTGGTCGGCTCGTCCAGGAAGATGATCCGCGGGTCGCCGACGAGCGTCATGGCCAGGTCGAGCTTGCGGCGCATGCCCCCGGAGTACGTCGACGAGGGCTTCCGCGCCGACTCCGTCAGGTCGAAGCGTTCGAGCAGCTCCGTGACGATCCGCTTGCCCCTGGCGGCGGGGACCCCGTTGAGGTCCACCATGAGCTGCAGGTTCTCGCGTCCCGTCAGCAGCTCGTCCACCGCCGCGAACTGGCCGGTGACCCCGATCGCCGCGCGCACCGCCCGGGCCTCGGTGGCCACGTCGTGGCCGGCGACGCGGACCGTCCCGCCGTCGGCCCGCATCAACGTGCTCAGCACGTTGACCGTCGTCGTCTTGCCCGCCCCGTTCGGGCCGAGCAGGGAGAAGATGGTGCCCGCGGGGACTTCCAGGTCGATGCCGTCGAGCACGACCTTGTCCCCGTAGACCTTGCGCAGTCCTGAGACCGCGATCGCTGGTGTTGGCATGCGGCCAACTATCGGCAGCCGGCCTGACACCACCCTGTCGCGAGCCTGACACGGCCTCTGTCACCGCGTCCTGACAGGGCCGCCAGGTCGTTGGCGTCGAGGCGCCGGGCTGCCGGGCTGGGCCACGGAGCCGTCGGGCCACCGCGTCCGTGGGCCGCTGAGCCACGGAGCCGCGAGCCGCCAGCCGCTAGACCGTGGGGCACTCGGGCTCCCGGCCCGCCGGGGCGGTCGCGTGGTCGGCGCCGGTCGCTCGACGGTGACCCGGCCCGACCCTGACCACCGGCCCCTCCGGCTCCTCCGGCCCCTCCGGTCACGGCAGCGCGAGCACAGCGCACAGCCCGGCGAGCGCGACTCCCTGCAGGACGACCCGGAGCACGATCACGCTGTCCCAGCGGGTCTGCAGCGCACGCGCGTCGACGGGTACCCGGTCCTCCCGGACCGCGGCGGTGAACTGCCGGTTGATCGGCTCGTTGACGAGTTTGTAGACCGCGAGCCAGGTGAGCAGCGCGACGGTGGCCACCGCGCCCGCCGCGAAGGCCGGCCACCGTCCCGCGAACGCCGACGCCGCGGTGGCCAGCACGGTGGCGACGATGCTGAGGATGCCGGGGACCGGGAACCGCCGGTCGCCGTAGTAGTGCGAGTGGCCGGCTACCGCGGTGAGGGTGCGGTCGTCGACCTTCGCCCAGGTGGGGCGCATGACGAGGGCGCCGAGCATGTCGGTGCCGTAGATGGCGCCGGCGGACAGTACCGCGATGACGGCGATGAGCTGGCTGAGGACGTACACGTCAGATCTCCTTCTTGGTGGTGGGCTCGCGGAGCAGCAGGCCGGCGGTGGCGGCCACCGCGACGGCGGTCAGGCCGTGGATGCCGAGGGCGACGGCGCGCGACCCGCCCTCGCTGAGCACGATCACCATGTCGCCGGCGGGGACGAACGTCAGCGCGAGCATCGCCCAGCCCAGCGCCCGGCGGTGCCCGGTGACCAGCAGGGCGAGGATGACCAGCCCGCTGGCGATGTCGCGGACTCCCTTGACGGCCAGGAAGGCCGTGCCGTCATGGGTCGGCCAGGTCGGCACCCCGAACCCGGCGGCGGTCCCGACCGGGTTCAGCAGGTAGCTGATGCCGATGTAGAGGATGAACAGGGCGCCGAGGACGGCGAGACCGGTGGCGAGGCGCTTCATGACTGCTCCAGAATCTAGCGGTGCTAGCAACTGGTGCGACGCTAGCATTAGCCATGCTCCCTTGGCTAGCGGTGCTAGGATTCTTTCCATGACCACACCCGCCCAGCAGCGTCGCGAACGCGAGCGCGCCCAGCGCCACCAGCTGATCATCAGTTCGGCCCGGGAACTGGCCGACGCCGAGGGCTGGGACGCCGTGACCACCCGCCGGCTCGCCGACCGGATCGAGTACAGCCAGCCGGTGCTCTACAGCCACTTCGCCGACAAGGGCGCCATCATCGACGCCGTCGCCCTCCAGGGGTTCACGGAACTCCTGGCCGTGCTGCGGTCGGCCAGGGAGGGCCGGGCGGACGCCGACCAGCTCGGCGCCGTCTCCGCGGCCTACCTCACGTTCGCCGACGAGCAGCCGGCACTCTACGACGCCATGTTCACCCTCGCGTCCGACCTGCCGTTCGGCACCCCCGAGGCGCCCAGCCCGCTGCGGGCGGCGTTCGGGGAACTGCGCGCGGCCTTCGCGGTGCACGCCGGCGGCCGGGACGTGGACGTGCTGACCGAGGTCGGCTGGAGCGCCCTGCACGGGCTCGCCACCCTCACCCGCGCCGCCCGGCTCCGCCCGGACCTCCGCGACCAACGCCTACCCCTCCTCCTGGACCTCCTCCGCGCCTGACCAGGTCCAACCCCGAAGCACAAACGTCATCCGGGTACCGGGTCGGCACAGCCCGAACCCCGAAGCCTGGGGGCGGGGGCCCGCAGTCGGGAGCTGGGAGCCGGAGTCCGCGGCCCGGAGCCCGGAGCCTGGAGCCCGGAGCCCGGAGCCGGGAGTCCGGAGCCGCGAGCCGGGGTCCGCGGCTCGGAGCCCGGAGCCGGAGCCGGAGCCGGGAGTCGGGAGCCCGGCGCTCGAAGCTCGGAGCCGGGAGGCGGGAGGCGGAGTCCGCGACCCGGAGCCCGCAGATCGGAGCTGGGAGCTGGAGCCGGAGCCGGGAGTCGGGAGCCCGGCGCTCGGAGCTCGGAGCTCGGAGCTGGGAGTCGGGGAGCCGGAGTCCGTAGCCCAGGTTCATAGCCCAAAGCCCGGGTCCGGAACCTGGAGCCCGCCGCCCGGACCTGGAGACGAGTCCCGGGCACGCAGGGCGGGCCCGCCGCCGGAGTGCCACGACGGATAGGCTCCCGTGTATGCATGGTCGCCTGCTCGCGGAGATCACCCATGGTGACAACCTGCTCCGGTCCGGACGGACCGTCGGACGTTCCTCGGCGCGCGGGATCGTCCGACGCGGCGGCCGGCTGCTGATGGTGTCCTCCCGCAACGGTGACTACAAGTTCCCGGGCGGCGGGGTCGAGCAGGGCGAGTCCGTCCCGGAGGCGCTGCGCCGGGAACTGGCGGAGGAGTGCGGCGCACGGGTCCTGGCCGTAGGCGACCCCTTCGGCCGGGTCGTGGAATACGCCGTGGCCAAGGAAGTCGGCTACGACCTGTTCACCAACACGTCCTGGTACCTGAGGTGCGAGATCGCCGACGAGCTCGGCGCGCAACAGCTGGAGGACGACGAGCGGGAACTCGGCCTGGCGCCGACCTGGGTGGACCTCGACGAGGCGATCGGGGTGAACTCCGCCCTACTGGCGGGGGGAGGGGCCGCGCCCCGCTGGCTCCGACGCGAGACCGCCGTCCTGCACCTGCTCCGGGACGAGCCCCACTGACCCCCGGGGACGGCACGTCCAGCACCGACGGCGCCGCCGGGACGGCACCGTCAACAACGGCGGCGCTGACCGGACGGCCCGATCACGCCGACCGCTTCGCCGGGACGGCACATCCAACGCGGACCATTCCGCCGAGACGACCCGGTCACGCCGACGTTCTGCGAGGACCTCCCGGCCACGCCGACCGCTGCACCGGGACGGCGCAGCCAACGCCGACCGCCCACCGGGACGACCCGGTCAGGTTGACGTTCCGCGAGGACCTCCCGGTCACGGCGACCGCTCCGCCGGGACGGCACAGCCAACGCCGACCACACCGCCGGGACGACCCGGTCACCCCGACCGTGGCACGGACCCCCTACACGACGCAGAACTCGTTGCCCTCCGGGTCGGCCATCACCGTCCACCCATGCCCGCCCTGCTCACCGTGCCCCGTCACGGACCCGCCCAGCTCCACCAGCCGGGCGACAGTCGCCGCCTGGTCGGGCACGTGCAGGTCCAGATGCAGCCGGTTCTTCACCGACTTCGACTCCGGGACGACCTGGAACAGCACCCGGCCGCCCTGCCCCACCGCGGGGGCGGCGACGGCCGGGTCACGGATCGCGGCGGCCGCACGGAAGGCCGGACGGCCGTCGACCTCGACCACCTCGTCGGGGCTGACCGCGCCGGCGTCGAGCAGCTGGCGGATCAGGGGCGAGTGGTCCTCGATCTCGTAGCCGAGGGCGGCGGACCAGAACGCGGCGAGCAGGTGCGGGTCGGCGCAGTCCACACAGATCTTGAACGAGGTGGTGATCTTCTCCATGTCGACCATCTTGCCCGCCGGGTACGACAAGTCGCGCCCGATCGGGTCGAAACCCCAGGCCAGGGGCACTAACCGCCCCCGGTCGCCGGCGACCCGACCGGGGCCGGCACCGCCCACGTGGCCGGGGTCGGCGCGCTCCGGGCGCGGTCGGCACAGCGACGCCGACCCCGTGCCCGAGGCCGGCCCCGCGCCCGACCGGCGAGGCGCGACTCCCTCCGCGTCGGGACCGCTCGACCCGGGCGCGTTTCCGGTCTAACGCAGGAACGCGCCGATCCGGGCCCACGCGTCGGCGGCGGCCTCGGCGTGCCCGTCCCGCCCGAAGTGGTCCCACTCGATGAAGCCGTGCGGCTGCCCGTCGAAGACCGCGATCTCGTGGGGTACGGCCGCGGCCGTCAGGTCCCGTCCGAGGTTCTCGTGTACCGAGCTGGGCACCTCGGTGTCGGCGCCACCGAACACGCCCAGCACCGGCACCCGGATCCCGGACGCGAAGTCCTCGGGGAGCGCCGCCGACGCGCCCATCGCCCCCACGTACGGGCAGATGCCGATCACACCGGCCAGGCCGAGGTCCGCGGTGCCCGCGTACAGCGCGTTGGCGCCGCCGATGCAGAAGCCCGCCGCGTACACCGGTCCGTCGCCGGACGCGCGCAGATGGGCCACGGCCGCCGCGATGTCCTGCAGCACGAGCTCGCGGTCAAAACCCTCACTGACCTTCTTGTCGTACTCCTCGCCCCGGGCGGCCGGCCCCAGCGTCCGGCCGTAGTAGTCGATGACCAGCACGTCCGCTCCGGTGCGGGCGAACCGGCGGGCCAGCTCGCGGAACGGGGAGCGCATCCCGCCGACGTCCGGGAGCAGTACCAGCCGCGCGCCGGTGGGCTCGGACGCGGTGGCCAGGTAGGCACCGAAGCGGGAGCCGTCGGCGGACGTGAGCTCGATCAGCGGCTCGGCGTCGGTGGGCACGGAGGCGTCGTTTTCAATGCACATACATGCACCCTAAACACGGGGTCAACGGAA
The DNA here is from genome assembly GCF_053902585.1 of Longispora urticae. Taxonomy (NCBI): domain Bacteria; kingdom Bacillati; phylum Actinomycetota; class Actinomycetes; order Micromonosporales; family Micromonosporaceae; genus Longispora; species Longispora urticae. Next base: position 107,558 of record NZ_JAQZSH010000019.1, on the reverse strand, counting down.
AATCCCGCTCCCACGGACGCGGTGGCCCTTGCTGACCAGGCGCGTCATCCTTCTTGTCTGATCGCCTCCATCAGCAGCCCAGCAGCCCAGCAGCCCAGCAGCCCGGGAGTCCGGGAGTCCGGCAGCCCGGGAGCGCCGCCGGCCAGCAGCCCGAACGCCGCGGCCCCGCAGCCTCCGAGCCCCACAGGCCCCACAGGCCCCTCGGCTCCGCGGCCGCGCGGGCCCGTGGTCACCGGTAGCCGAGGAGCCCGTCGTCGAGGTTGGCGGTGTCCCCGCTGCGCGCGGCCGGCAGCGCCTGTTGGAGGGCGAAGGCCGCCTGGACGAGCTGGGCGCTCCGGAGCGTCCCGGTCGGGCAGCCGGCCTGTTCGGCCGCCTCGGTGGCGACGGCCCAGCCGTAGGTCGCGGCGATGGACGCCACGTCGTCGGCGGGACTGCCGAGGTGCAGCCCGTCCCAGTCGACGACGCCGGTCAGTCCCACCGGCGGCCCGGGTTCCCACAGCAGGTTGTCGCCGCCGAGGTCACCGTGGACCAGGACGGGAGCCCGCGGCGCGGGCAGGGCCACGACGGCGTCGAGCTGCTGCCGGGCACGCCGGCGGCCGGCTGCGGACATGAGGCCGAACAGTTCCGCCTCGACCTCGGCGGCGAAGCGCGCCCACCGGTCGGGCAGACAGGCGTCGACGGTCCCGGCCAGCCGCGGGGTGAGCCTGGACAGCGCGGCGAGGACCCTGCCGAGTTCGATACCCGTCCGGTGGTGGCCGTGGCCGGGGCCCAGGGGCTGACCCGGCACCCGGGTGGTCGCCAGGTAGCACCGGCCGACGGGCTCGTCGGGATCGACCGGCGCCAGCGGTACCGGCACGGCGAAGTCCGGACCGGCCCCGGCCAGTGCCGTCAGCACCCGTGAGCGGTGGGGGAGCAGGATCCTGGCCGCCTCGGTGCGCGGAAAGCGGTACACGGTGTCCGCGGTCAGCACCACGTCGTGGAACTGTCCCTGTCGGAGAACGCGTTCGCCGTGCGGGTGCAGTTCGTGCCGCTCACTGATCACGGCCGCGTAGCTGGACAGGTCCATGGCGCCAGTCTGCCGGGGGCGGAGGCGCACAGCCAGCGGGATTCACCCCGGTGCCGCGAGGACCAGACGGGAACGTCCTGGAAGCCGGTGGGTACCGACTTCCAGGACGTCGACCGCGGGGTGGTCAGACCGCCCAGGTCCCGACGGCCTTCTCCCCGTCCAGGATCTGGATCTTGGCACCGGTGACCTTGGCCGCCTCGGCGCCGAACACCACGAGGCCGGAGACCTTCTTGCCCGCCTCCAGGGGGCCGTCCTCCAGCGCGCCGGCGAAGGCCAGGCTGCCGAGCAGGTCGGCCTTGAACTGCTGGTCGGCCGTCGCCAGCTGGAACAGCGCGTTGGCGTCGATCTCGAGGGTCGGGCCGCTGACGTGCTCGATCTCGACCTTGGCGGTGGCGTACTTCTTGCCCTTGGACTTGAACGGCTCCTCGGTGGGGGCGTTCTCCGGCTTGACGTCACTGACGGTGACCTTGAGCTTCGTGGAGCCGACGGTCACCTCCACCGGGGAGCCGAGCTTGGCCGCCGAGCCGGCGGCCGGGGCGCCGGTGGTCGACGCCGCGCCGGGCGTACCCGTCGTGGAGGTCTTGACCTCGGGCTTGTCCGACTTGTTGTCCGAGCCTCCGCACCCGGACAGCAGGCCGAGCCCGACCAGGCCGGCTAGGGAGACGGCCGCGACACGACGGACGAGCACGGGGGACATGGATGCACGCATGGATTCTTCCTTTGTGGGGTGGGTACGAAACGGGCGGTCGCGTGTCGGCCGGACTCAGTTGAGTTCCTCGATCAGGGTCGCCGTGGTGGCGCCCTCGTAGCCGCGCTGTTCGGTGTAGGTCAGCAGGATGCCCGCGAAGGTGAGCATCGCCAGCGGAAGCTCCAGCAGCAGGCCGAGGAGCGCGGAGATCGCCCCCGCGGTGATGATCGCGGACGCGTCGTGGGTGACGTCGCCGGCCGCCGCGCCGATCTGGTCGAAGACGTTGCCGGCGAAGCTGACCGCGACCGTGGCGACGAGGAGCAGGGCCAGCCGGCCCAGGATCCGACCCAGGTTGTTGTTGAAGATGCTGAACGACCGGTTGATCGGGCTGCCGCCGCGCTCGAACAGGAAGATCGGGCCGACGAGGGCGGTCGCCGCGTAGACGTAGATGCCGGGCAGGATGCAGGCCAGGACCCCGAGCGCCGTGAGCAGTGCGACGACGACCTGCCAGCCGAACAGGCCGAGGCAACGGCGGAAGCCGTAGGACAGGGCCTCGCCGAGCCGCACCGGGATCCCGCCCGCCTGGCGGGTGGCCGCGTAGGTCGCGGCGGCGTAACCCGCCGACCGGAGCACGGTGAGGACGAGGATCACGATCAGGACGACGCCGAGCATGGGCAGCAGGGTGGACAGGAACCGGTCGTCGTCGAGCTCACCGTCCACGGGGTGTCCACCGCCGAAGGCCGGCAGGTCCAGCAGCGCGACGGCGAACACGATCCCGATCCCCGCGGTCGCCAGGATCGGCAGGATCTGGGTGATCGCGAAGATGGCCAGCAGCGACGTCCAGCTGCGCTTGAACATCGCGGCGATCCGGCGGAACCAGCCGTCGATGCCGGTGTGCGGCGGGTTGACCAGCGGGTCGTCCGCGGCCTCGGGGACGAACCCGGGGACCGTCCACTGGCCCTCGGGCGCGGGTGGAGCGCCCTGCCACCCGGGCGTCCCGGAACCGCCCTGCGACCCGGGGTCCCCGGACGGGGCCGGAACCTCGGGCGTTGCCCGGCCCTCGGGGGCGACGTGGTTCTCAGGACTGTGCGAGGGGTCGGTCACGAAGGCTCCATGCTCGGAAGGGGCCTTCATTATGTACGCGGCCGGCCGACGGCACTGCCCCGTCTGAACTGGGGCTTTTCTTCAGAATCATGGTGTTCGGAGGACCGGAGCCGTCTTCCCGGGGCAGGGGCCGGCCCGACGTGTCTCGGGCCGGCCCCGCCGGCTACCGGAACTGGTGCAGGTTCTCGCGCAGGTAGGCGGTCAACGACCGGGGCGGCCGGCCGAGGATCCGCGCGACGGTGTCGGTGGGCGTCTCCGGCCAGGTGACGGCGAGTTGCTGGATCTCGACGACGTGGGCGGCGAGCCAGTCGGGCATGCCGGCGTGGTCGACGAGGTTGCGGCGCATCGCGTCGGGCGGCAGGTCCACGTAGCGGACCGGTCGGCCGAGCAGGGAGCTGAACACCTCGGCGAGCTGCGGGTACGTGTAGGTCCGGTCACCCGTCAGCGTGTGGGACCCGCCCACGAACTCCGGACCGGTGAGGACGGCGGCGGCGACGTCGGCGATGTCGCGGCAGTCGACATAGGTGCAGGCCGCGTCGCCCATCGCGCCGAGGATGACGTCCTGTGCGGTGATGGTGGGCGCGAGGTGGGGGAGTTTCTGCAGGAACGCGTACGGCCGCAGCACCGTGTGCGCGAGGCCGGACGCCCGGAGGTGTTCCTCGATGGTGTGGTGCCAGCGGGAGAACCGCACCGGTGACGCGGGCCCGACCGCCGGGGCGGAGAGTTTCACCACGTGTCCGATGCCGGCTTCGGCGGCGATGTCGATGATCCGGGTCTCGAGTCCCACCTGCGCGGGACTGTTGGCCATGGTCAGGAACAGCTGCTCGGCGCCCTTGAACGCGACCCGCAGCGAGTCGGGGTCCCCGGCGTCGGCGGCGCGGATCTCGACCGGGCCGTCGGGGAGGCCGTCGAGGCGGGCCCGCAGGGTGTCGGGGTCGCGGGTCACCGCCCGCGACGGGACGCCGAGGGTGGTGAGCCTGGCCAGGAGTGCGCTGCCGGTGGATCCGGACGCTCCCATGATGACGATCATCGTGTGCCCTTCGGGTTGGTGCGGCGATAGCGCCGCAGGAGGTGGTACCGCGGCCGGGTTGGGTCCGGCCGTCGGTGGAATGGGCGTGGCCGCGGGTCAGGCGCCGGGCGTCGGGCCCGCCAGTTCGGCACGGCGTCGTGCTCCGCGCCACCGCCAGGGGATGACGGTCGCGGCGACCGCGGCGGACAACGGCAGGTCCCACTGGACGCGTGCCGGCAGCGGTCCGTCGAGGGGCCCGAACCCGTCCGGCAGCCAGGTCAGGGCGCCCCACGCGAGCAGGCCCGCGACGGTGGCCGCGACGGCGACGAACCAGACCACCAGTACCGGCCGGGGGGCCGTGGTGGTCCAGGGGCGCCGGACGCCCCGGCGTTGCAACCAGAGGCCGACCAGGGCCGCGACGACGGCCGAGGTGCCGGCGATCGACGTGAACGCGGCCAGCAGCAGGTCGCCCTGCCCGGTGATCAGGCCCCCGGCGCCGGCCATCACCGCCGGGGACAGGTAGGCGACGAGGACCTCGCGCCACAGGACGAACCGTCGCGGTCGGGACCGCGGGCGCCGGGCGGTGGCCGGTGACGCTGTGGTGGTGCTCAAGGTGACCCCCTGGAGATAATTAGCTGGCTAACTATATGGTCGCAGTGCGGGCGCGGTCGGATGGTTGCGTGGAGAAGAACCCTGACGGAACGGGTGGTACTAGTCCTCGGTCAGCGCCGCGACGCCCCGGGTGACCCTGCCGAGCAGCTCCAGGAACACCGTCCGCTCCCGCGCGCTCAGCCCCGAGACCATGGCCTCCAGGCGTCCGAAGTGCTCGCCGGCCAGGTCGCGGAGCTTCTGCGCGCCCCGGGCGGTGAGCACGACGACGGCGGACCGCCCGTCCTCGGCGGAGGACCTCCGCAGCACCAGGCCGTCGCGTTCGAGGCGGTCCACCAGCCCCGTCACCGTCGCCCGGGACACGCCCATGCTCGCCGCCAGGTCCGACGGGGACTTCTCGCCACCGTGGTCCTCGAGGTCGGCGAGCAGCCGGTACCGGCCCGAGGACAGGTCGAACCGCGCGAAGTGCACCTCCGCGGCCTGGCCGAGCCTGGCCCCGGCCGCCATCAGCCGCACCGCCACCAGGACCGCCTGGGGGTCGACGTCGAGACCGTACCGGCGGAGCTGGCGCGCGGCCTGGTCCAGACTCGGGGTGTCGATGGCCGGATCCTCGTTCACCATGAACATAGTATGGCAGCTAATTAGTTTGCCTGCCACTCCGGGGAGGCCGCGGCCCGCCGAGTGCGGCGAGGATGACCGGCCACGCCTCGGCGCCCAGGGCGGCGTCGGCCTCCGCCGTCCCGCCGTAGACGAACCGGCCCGGGGGACCCGACGGCCCTTCCCCCGGCAGGCGAACGCGGTGCCCGGCGTCGGGTGAGGTGACCGACCTGGCCGGCCGCCCCGCCGACGCGCGCCGCGCGGCCAGCTCCCGCGCGAAGACGACCGACGGCCACATCTGATCGTCCCCACCCGCGACCAGCACGATTTCGGCGGCCGACTCCTCGATCGGGATCACCGCCGCGCGCGCCGCCTCCGGAAAGGTCCGGAGGCTGGCCTCGTAGTGCGCCCGGTAGGCGACCGGTGCCCCGCCCGAGCCCCAGTCCTCGTCGTAGGGGACGAACGGAACGGGCTCACCCCGCCAGGTCCAGGAAGATCGATACGGGTACGTGACCCCGTCGGCTCCGGGCCCCACATTCGCCCAGGCCACGGAGGTGGGGGACAGGGCCACCACCGCCTGGACGCGCGGATCCCGGACCGCCAGCAGCAGGACGGCCTCGGCGCCCTTGGACACGCCGAGCGCGCCGATCCGCTCCGCACCCCTGGCCCGCAACAGGTCGACGGCCGCCACGAAGGTCTCCAGTGGAAGCTCACAGATCCCCGGAGGTTGGCCCCCGCCGCCGAACCAGCGGATCGACAGGGCGGTCAGCCCCTCGCGGGCGAGGACGCGGCAGCGTTCGGAGTCGACGCGGCCGCTCGAACCGGCCAGCACCAGTACGCCCGCCGGGCTGCCGCCCACCGGCTCGACCAGGACGCCCTCGAAGGGGGTGCCGACCGCGTACTCGACGACGTCCATGGTCCTCCCCGGGTGCTCGGGCCGCCGCGCGGAGCGGTTCGACGCTCCCGCCGGGGATGTCCCCGAGATTAGCTGAGAGCGCCCCAAGGCTCGGCGAACCGGCGAACCGGCGAACCGGCGAACCGGCGAACCGGCGGACCGGCGCACCGGACCCGGGTGCCACTCCCGGGCGCGGTGCCCGCCGCGTCCGCGCGCCCTCAGCCGGACTTCGCGTGCAGCATCGCGAGATCGGCGACCTCGAAGGCCCGGGTGAGTTCGGTGCGGCTGTCGAGTTCGGCCAGTCCGATCGTCAGCGTCACCGGCGTACCCGGGACGACGCCCGCCCAGTCGTGCGCCGCGACCGCCCTGGCCAGCCGGTCGCACACCTCGTCGGCCTCGCCGAGCCGGGTGTCGGGCAGGACGAGCACGAACTCGTCGCCCCCGTACCGGGCGAGGAAGTCCCCGCCCCGCAGTGTCCGGGTGAGAATGGCGGCGACCTGTTGGAGGACCACGTCGCCGGCGAGGTGCCCGTGCACCGTGTTGACGGCCTTGAACCCGTCGAGGTCGGCGACCCCGATCGTGCCGTACGTGCCGTGCCCGGTCAGGTCGGCCACGTACCGCTCCAGGTGCCGGCGGTTCGGCAGGCCGGTCAGCGCGTCGGTGTGCGCCTCGTCGGCGTACCGGGTGACACTGCCGCGCAGCTCGTCGTGGTCGAGGCGCGCCGTGATGCCCTCGAGGAACATGTTGACCATCCGGCCGGTGCTCCGGGCGAGCTTGCAGGCCACCACCCGCTCGGCGGCCAGGGCGGCGGCGTGGTCCCCGCGCGCCGTGTGGGCGAGGGACCGCAGCCGGGGCGCCTCGGCACCGCCGAGCATGCAGTAGGCGTCGGTGGCATCGTCGAGCAGCCGCAGGGCGAGGTCGGGTTCGCCCCGCCCGATGGCCAGGCACGCCTCGCCGAGCTGGCGCAGTTCGACGCACTCCTCGTACGGTTCGAGGTCCACGAGCAGGAGCGCCCGTGGGTCGGTGGCGGGCGGGTCGCCGAGTGCGGCGAGCCGGGCGGCCGCGTACCCCAGGTAGCGCAGTTCGAACGCCGACACGGTGCCGGGGCCGAGCGTGCGCACCAGGTCGCGGAGGACCCGGGCGCAGCCGTCGGTGTCGCCCTGGTGGTCGAGGGACACGGCGTAGCGGACCCGGATCTCGGGGTGCGCGAAGTCGACCGGGTCCAGGCCGGCGGCGAGGACCACCTCGTGGCAGCGTTGCTGGGTCTCGACGGCCAGTTGGGGGAAGCCGGCGCAGGAGTAGGTGACCGCCAGGTCGAGCCAGGCGACGGAGGCCTGGAAGTCGGGGGTGCGGGCCTGTTCGAGGGCGCGGGTGCCCTGGGCGAGGTGGTTCATGCACCGGCCGAGGGAGCCCTGGTGCAGGGCGACGTTGGCGGCGAGGGCGTGGAACTCGCCCCGGAGTGCGGGTTCGTCGCATTCGGCGAGCGCGGCGTGCACCCGGTCCAGGACCGGCGGGCACTCGTCGATCCGGCCGAGGTTGATCAGGGCCGCGAGTTGGATCACGCTCATCCGGACGCGGTCGACCGGGTCGGTGGCCAGGGCGGCGCCCCGCTCGGCCAGCGCGGCGGCGGCGGTGGACCGGCCGTCGCGGATCAGTTTGCCGATCTCGGTGACCGTCGGCGGGGCTTCGATCTTCTCCATCACCTAACGTCACCTCCTCTTCACTATCAGATCATCAATTGTCGCTCGCGACGCGGCCTGTCCGCTCGGCGGTTCGGTCAGCACCGGCCACCCGACCGGTAGGAAGGGTCCGGCGAACGGCCCGGACGCGCCGGCACCCCGCCCGGCGCACCCGCCCGGCGCACCCGCCCGCCGCGGCCCCGGCGCCGGCCCGGAACCCCCCTGTCCGCCGCCACCAACCACCCGGCCCCGACTGGTGCCGCCGGACCACGCGCGGGGGCACTCCCGGGTTCTAAGGTCGGGCGATGGACGACACCCAGCTCCTCCTCGACGACCTGGCCCGCCAGTACCAGGTCCCCGGCGCGGTCCTCGCGTTCCACGACGGGACGAAGACGCACGAGTACGCCACCGGGGTGCTGAACACGGCCACCGGCGTGCCGACCACCACCGACTCCCTCTTCCAGATCGGCTCGATCACCAAGGTGTGGACGGCCACCCTCGTGATGCAGCTGGTCGAGGAGGGCCGGGTGCGCCTCGACCAGCCGGTGCGGGAGGTGCTGCCGGAGTTCCGGGTCGCCGATCCCGACGCGACGGCCGCGGTCACGGTCCGCCAGCTGCTGACCCACACGTCCGGGATCGACGGGGACCATTTCGTGGACACCGGGCGCGGCGACGGGTGCGTCGAGCGGTACGTCGCCACCTGCGCCGACGTGGCCCAGATCCACCCGCCGGGCGCGACCCTGTCCTACTGCAACTCCGGGTACATCGTCCTGGGCCGGCTGATCGAGCATCTGACCGGCCAGACCTGGGACGCGGCCCTCCGCGAGCGCCTGATCGACCCGCTGGGCCTCACCCACACCGTCACCCTGCCGGAGGAGGCGCTGCTGTTCCGGGCCGCCGTCGGGCACCTGGACGGCCGGCCGGCGCCGGTGTGGGCCCCGCCGCGCTCGGCCGGCCCCGCCGGTCTGATCTGCGCCCGGGCCGCCGACGTGGTGGCGTTCGGCCGGTGGCAGCTGGAGAAGGGGCCGGCCGCGATGCGGGTGCCGCAGGCGGAGATCCCCGAGCACGGCAACACCGGTTCCTGGGGGCTGGGCTGGATGCTGGACACCTGGGACGGCCGGGAGGTCATCGGCCACAGCGGCGCCACGATCGGCCAGTACGCCCGGCTGTACGCGGTCCCGGACGCCGGGGTCGTCGCGTGCCTGGTGACCAACGGCGGACAGTCGGCGGCCTTCCAGCAGGCCGTGTTCACCACCCTGTTCGCGGACGTGTGCGACCTGCGGGTCCGCCCGCGCCCCGAGCCGCCGACGGCACCCCCCACGGTGGACCTGGAAACCCATGTCGGCGTGTACGAGCGGGCCGGCGCCCGGCTGACCGTCACCCTGGAGAACGGGGCCCTGAGCGTGTTGTCGGAGACCACCGGCGCGATGGCGGCGATGTCCCCGAGCGTGCGCGTCGAAGAGGTCGTGCCCGTCGGTGCAGGGGCTTTCGTGGGCCGGTTCCCGGGCGACCCGACCTGGTTCGCGCTCACCTTCTACCGGCTGCCCGACGGCACCCCCGCCCTGCACGCGGGCATGCGGGCCACCCCGAAGGTCCGCTGATGCGGATCGAGGAACTCGCCGACCCGGCCGCCCAACGCGAGGCGACCCACCTGCTCGGGAGCATCTGGCGGGCGCCCGTCGTGGATCCGGCGCTGCTGCGGGCCGTCGGCTACTCGGGCGGCTACGTGGCCGGCGCCTACGAGGGCACCGAACTCGTCGGGGCGGCCGTCGGCTTCCTCGGCGCGGGCGGCCACCTGCACGCGCACATCGCCGGGGTCGCCGCCGCCCGGCGCGGGGCCTCGGTCGGGTACGCGCTCAAGCAGCACCAACGTTCCTGGGCGCTGGCCCGGGGCATCAGCCGGGTGTACTGGACCTTCGACCCGCTGATCCGCTCGAACGCGTCGTTCAACCTGCGCAAGCTCGGGGCGCTCCCGGTGCGGTACCTGCCCGAGTTCTACGGGCCGATGACCGACGGGGTCAACGCGGGCGACGCCTCCGACCGGCTGTACGTCGCGTGGGACCTCACCGCCCCGCGCGTCGTGCTCGCGGCCGCCGGCACCCCGGCCGAGGTGTCCGACGACGGGGCGGAGGTGCTGCTCGACGAGGACGGCACCCTGATCCCGGGGGACGCGCCCCGGCTCACGGTGGCCGTACCCGTCGATGTCCTCGCTCTGCGGGCCACCGACCCGGCCGCCGCCCACCGCTGGCGGGCGGCCCTGCGCACGGCGCTCCTCGGCGCGCTCGACGGCGGTTACGTGATCACCGGCCTGACCCGACGGGGCCACTACCTCCTGGAGAAGTCGTGAAGATCGAGGGCGTCGAACTCCGCCGGATCCGGATGCCGCTGGTCGCGCCGTTCCGGACCTCGTTCGGGGTGTCCACCAGCCGCGAGGCCCTGCTGGTCCGGGTCGTCACCCCGGACGCCGAGGGCTGGGGCGAGTGCGTGGCCATGACCGAGCCGCTGTACTCGTCCGAGCACGTCTCGGGTGCCGCCGAGGTGATCCGCCGCTTCCTGCTCCCGGCCCTGCACGCGGCCCCCGCGCTCGACGCGCACGCGGTCGGGCCGGCGTTCGCCCCGGTCAAGGGGCACCCGATGGCCAAGGCCGCCGTGGAGATGGCCGTCCTCGACGCGCAGTTGCGGGCGGCGGGGCTGTCCTTCGGCCAGTTCCTGGGCGCGGTCCGGCCGAGCGTGCCGGCGGGCGTCTCCGTCGGCATCATGGACTCGGTCCCCGCCCTGCTCGACGCGGTCACCGGCTACGTGGCGGCCGGCTACCCCCGGATCAAGCTCAAGATCCAGCCGGGGTGGGACGTCGAACCCGTCCGGGCCGTGCGCGAGCGGTTCGGGGACGACCTCGCGTTGCAGGTCGACGCGAACACCGCCTACACGCTCGCCGACGCCCGGCACCTGGCTCGGCTCGACCCGTTCGGGCTGCTCCTGATCGAGCAGCCCCTCCCGGAGGACGACCTGCGCGGGCACGCGGCGCTGGCCCGGCTGATCAGTACCCCCGTGTGTCTGGACGAGTCGATCACGTCCGCGCGGGCCGCCGCCGACGCCATCGCGCTCGGCGCCTGCTCGGTGGTCAACATCAAACCCGGAAGGGTCGGCGGGTACCTGGAGGCCCGGCGCGTGCACGACGTGTGCGCCGCCCACGGGGTACCCGTCTGGTGCGGCGGGATGCTGGAGACCGGCCTCGGGCGCGCCGCGAACATCGCCCTGGCCGCCCTGCCCGGCTTCGTACTGCCGGGGGACACCTCCGCCTCCGACCGGTACTACGCGCGGGACATCACCGCGCCGTTCACCCTCGACGCCGGCCACGTGCGGGTGCCCACCGGCCCCGGCCTCGGCGTCGTCCCCGACCGGGACGCGCTGGACGACGTCACCATCGGCACCGAGTTCCTGTCCCCGAGCACCAACTGAAGGGGTGATTTTGGTGTCTGAGCACCAAGGGAGCGCGCGTAGGGTGCGGAGATGAGCTGTAGTCTGCGCCGGATCCTGATCGACCTGGGATCGACCGTGCTGGACGTCGCCGCGCCCGCCGGTGACCTGGACACCGAGGTCACCGGCGTGGTAATCCACGACGCGTACGACGAACCGGTCACCACCGCCGGCGGCCTGCTCCTCGGGGTCGGGGTGCGCGGCCCGGTGGCCGTGACGGCGCTGCTCGGCCAGCTCGGCCGGGCCCGCGCCGCCGCCCTCGTCGTGAAGGGCCCCGTCGAGGTCACCGACGGGATCCGCGCCGCCGCCCGCGAGTCCGGGGTCACCCTGCTCAGCCTGACCGCCGGCGCCGCCTGGGCCCAGGTCGCCGCCCTGCTGCGCGCCCTGCTCGACGAGGACGCGGCCGGCCTCGGGGACGACGCGGACGGGGACCTGTTCGCCGTCGCCAACGCGATCGGGGCGCTCCTGGACGCGCCGGTCACGATCGAGGACCGCTCCTCCCGGGTCCTGGCCTTCTCCGCCCGCCAGGAGGAGGCCGACCCGCCCCGGGTGGAGACCGTCCTCGGCCGCCAGGTGCCCGAACGCTACCGCCGCCTCCTCGACGAGGGCGGCTACTTCCACCGCCTCTACTCCGCCCGCGGTCCGGTGTGGATCGACCTCGGCGCCGACATCCTGCCCCGGGTCGCGATCGCCGTCCGGGCCGGCGACGAGCTCCTCGGCTCCGTGTGGATCACGGCGCGCGCACCGCTGTCCGAGTCCGCCGAGCGGGCGCTGCGGGACGCGGCCGGCGTGGTCGCCCTGCACCTGCTGCGCCGCCGGGCCGGGGCCGACGCCCGGCGCCGGGTCCGCACCGACCTGCTCAGCACCGTACTGGCCGGCGGGGCCGACGCCGCCGACGCGGCCGGCCGGCTCGGCATCGCCACCGGCCCGCTCTGCGTCCTCGCCGCCGAGATGGCCGACGCCGACGGGGGAGACCCGCTCGCCGTCGAACTCCAGCGCCAACGCCTCTCCGACGCCCTGGGCCTGCACCTGGCCGCGGTGCACCCGCGCACGGCCGCCGCCGGGATCGGCCGCACGGCGTACGCGGTCCTGCCCCTGCCCGACGGCGCCGACGAGTCCCGGGCGGTCCGGGTCGCCGCCAACCTCCTCGAACGGACCGGCCCGCTGAGCACGGCCATCGTCGGCGTCGGCCGGGCGGTCACCGGGCTGCCCGACATCGCCCGCTCCCGGGCCGACGCCGACCGCGTCCTGCGCGTCCTGCGCTCCCGGGGCGCGACCGGCACCGTCGCGGGCCGCGCCGACACCCACTTCGCGTCCCTGCTGCTGCACCTCGGGGACCTGACCGCCGCCGACCCGCCCCCGGACGGCCCCTACCAGCGGCTCCTCGCCTACGACGCCGCCCACGACGCGGACCTGGCCCGCACCCTGGCGGCGTACCTCGACGCGTTCGGTGACACCCGGGCCGCCGCCGACGCCGTGCACGTGCACCCGAACACGTTCCGGTACCGGCTGCGCCGGCTCGCCGAGGTCGCGGGGCTCGACCTGACCGACCCGGAGGCGCGCCTCGCCGTGGCCCTCCAGATCCGCCTGCACCGGGAGAACCGATGATCGACCTGTTGCTGCGGGGTGGCACCGTCCACGACGGACTCGGCTCGCCCGCCGTCACCGCCGACGTCGCGGTCACCGGCGGCACCGTCACCGCCGTCGGCGCCGACCTGGGCCCGGCCCGCCGGACCGTCGACGTCACCGGGCTCCTCGTCACCCCCGGCTTCCTCGACCCGCACGCCCACTCCGACATGGTGCCGTTGATGGCCGACCCGCAGCCGTTCAAGCTGCGCCAGGGCGTCACCACCGAGATCGTCGGCAACTGCGGCTACTCCTTCGCGCCGCTGTCCGCCGAGGCCGCCCGGGAGGCGTCGGTGCTGTTCGCCGACATCAGCGCCGGTATCCCGGTGGAGGCCCGCACCTTCGCGGAGTACCTCGCGGCCGTCGCCGACGCCCGCCCCACCAACCACGTCGCGGCCCTCGTCGGCCACAACACCCTGCGGCTCACCGCCAACGGCATGGACCGCGCCCTGCGCCCCGGCGCCGCCGAGCACATGGCGCGCCTGGCCGCCGAGGCGTTCGGGGCCGGCGCGATCGGCCTGTCCAGCGGGCTCATCTACCCGCCCGGCTGCTACGCCGACACCGCCGAACTGACCGCCCTGGCCCGGGTCGCGCACCGCTGGAACCTGCCGTACGCCACCCACCTGCGCAACGAGGACAACGACCTCCTGGCCGCCGTCGACGAGGCGGTCACGATCGCCCGGGACGCCCGGGTCCGGCTCCAGGTGTCGCACTGCAAGATCGCGGGCCGGCCGAACCACGGCACCGCCGGCGCGCTCCTCGACCGGCTGCGCGCCGCCCGGGCCGCCGGAGTCGACGTGCGGGGCGACCTCTACCCGTACCGGGCGGGCGGAACCTTCCTCGGCGCGCTCCTGCCCGCCGCCGCGCACGAGGGCGGCACCGGGGCTCTGTGCGCGCGGCTCCGGGACCCGGCCACCCGGGCGGCCCTGCGCGCGGCCGGCGGTCTGTTCGACCTCACCGAACCCGGGGACGTGCTGCTCACCGGCGGCCCGCACACCGGCCGCACCCTGGCCGAGGTCACCGGGGCCGGCGACGCCTGGGAGACGCTCTGCGACCTGGTCCTCGCCGACCCGGGCACCGGCATGGTCGTCACCCTGATGGCCGAGCGGGACGTCCGGGAACTGATGGCCGACCCGCTGGTGGCGATCGGCTCCGACAACGGCGTACCCGTCGGACTCCAGCATCTCCGCACCTGGGGCTGCTTCCCGCGCTTCCTCGGCACCTACGTTCGCGACCTGGGCGTCGTCGACTGGCCGGAGGCGGTTCGCAAGTGCACGTCGGCGACGGCGGACCAGTTCGGGCTGGTCGGGCGGGGTTTCCTCGGCCCCGGCGCGGTCGCCGATCTTGCCGTGTTCGACCCGGACGAGATCGGGCACGGCGGCAGCTACGCCCGGCCGGACGTGACCCCGGGCGGCATGCGGTTCGTGGTGCTCGCCGGCCACGTGGTCATCGACGACGGCACCTTCACCGACGAACGCCGCGGCCGGGTACTGCGCCCCGCGTAGCCGACGCCGGTCGGCCGTCCGGGCTCCGGGGTCGTGGGCGGGATCTCACGGTCGGCCCCGCACACCCGCTTGACAGGCGGCTTTTGCGGAGTTCATGCTGGTCGAGGTTCGAAGGCACCTCGTTAGGTGAGGCGTCTGCTCTGGATACAGGCCACTGACCCCACGACGTCGAGAGACGCCCAGGTTCAGGACAGGTCTCCCCGGCTCAAGGGGTGACCCCAAGTGGCTTCCCCACGCGGGATACGCCGGGCAGTGCTAAAGCTCTTACGAGATCAGGGGTGCGTGATCCGGGTCCCGGATCGTTTCCCCCCCGCCCTCGTGCGCGGCGTCGACGGAGTCGGCGTCCGAGTCGGAGGAGGTGAGGTCCCGTGGACGGCCCCAGTAGTCGATCATCCAGTGTGGTCACTCCTTCTCCACTCGTCCGTCGCGCACGGTAGCCCGCGCGTCGATCCGCCCCGCCCCGCGTGGTGCGGCGTTCGACCCTGCCGTGGCGGGTGGCCGCGGCACCCGCGGTCGCCACCCGTGCGCGCTGCCGGCCGTCCGGCCGGCACGCACCCAGGAGTCACAGCCATGACCCTTCTCGCCCTGCTCACCGCCGTCCGCGACGGCACCACCGTCCGCACCGGCACCGGCACCGGCGGCGCCCCGGCCCCCCGGTCGCGCCTCGACGTGCTGAAAGCCGCACTCCGCGACTACCTGCCGCACGGTCGCCGCGGCCTCGCCGACGCGCCACTGACCAACCCGGCGCTGCACGTCCTGCGCCCCCGCCCCTGCCCGCCGCGCCCGCGCGCCAGCTGGCACACCGTCACGGGTCCCGACGGCCGACCGCGGCTGGAGTCGACCTGGCACCTCGACTGAAACGCCGGGCCGGCGGTGTGGGAAACGGCCCCGCCGGCCCGGATGTCCGGCATCGCGCGCGCCGCGCTCGCCGAAACTCCCGCGCCGACCCGCCCCCGGGGCACACAGTGGGAGGGTGACCGCGCGACTGGACGCCTACGTCGCCGCCCTCGACCGGGCCGCCGCCCACGCCCGGGCCTGGCTGGCCTCGATGCCGGACCGCCCGGTCCCGCCGAGGGCCACCGCCGACGAACTCCGCGAGGTGCTCGGTGGGCCGCTGCCGGAGGGGCCGACCGCCCCGGCCGAGGTCGTGGACCTGCTCGCCGAGCTGGCCGAACCGGGCCTGATGGCGATGCCCTCCGGTCGGTTCTTCGGCTGGGTGATCGGCGGGACGCTGCCGGCCGCCCTCGCCGCGGACTGGCTCGTCAGCGCCTGGGACCAGAACACCGGCATGCGGTACGCGACGCCGGGCACGGCGGCACTCGAGGAGGTGGCGGCCGGCTGGATCCTGGAGGTCCTCGGACTGCCGGCCACCGCGGACGTCGGCTTCACGACGGGCGCGACGATGGCGCACTTCACGGCGCTCGCCGCCGCCCGCCAGCAGGTCCTGACGGCGGCGGGGTGGGACGTCAACCGGCTCGGCCTGACCGGGGCGCCCCGGGTGCGGGTACTCGTCGGGCGGGAGCGGCACGAGACGGTGGACCTGGCGCTGCGGTACCTGGGGCTCGGCGCCCCCGAGGTGGTGCCCTCCGACGGGCAGGGGCGGCTGCGGGTGGACGCGCTCGGGGACCTGCTCGGCGAGGGGCCGGCGATCGTGTGCCTGCAGGCGGGCAACGTCCACTCGGGAGCGTTCGACCCGGTCGGGGCGGCCACGGCGCTGGCCCACGAGCGCGGCGCATGGGTACACGTCGACGGGGCTTTCGGGTTGTGGGCCGCCGCCTCGCCGAGCCTGGAGCACCTGGTGGAGGGCCGCTCCGCCGTGGACTCGTGGACGACCGACGCGCACAAGACGCTCAACGTGCCCTACGACTGCGGGATCGCCGTCGTCGCCCGGCCCTACGTCGTCCGCGACGCCATGGGCGTGCACGCCAGCTACCTGGTGCACGACGGCGGGGTGGGGGACCCCTTCGAACGGGTACCGGAACTCTCCCGGCGCGCCCGGGGCGTCCCCGTGTGGGCGGCGCTGCGGTCCCTGGGCCGGTCCGGGGTCGCGGACCTGGTCGACGGGTTCGCCGGCCACGCGCGGGCCATCGCGGCGGGGATCGCGGCGGTGCCGGGGGCGGAGATCCTCAACGACGTCGTGTTCACCCAGGTGTGCGCGGCGTTCGGGACCGACGAGCGGACCCGGGCCGTGACGGCGCGGCTGCTGGTGGACGGGGTCACGTGGATGTCGGGTTCGCGGTGGCACGACAGGGATGTGCTGCGGGTGTCGGTGAGCAACTGGTCGACCGACGACGCCGACGTGGCCGCGGCGGTCGACGCGGTCCGGCGCGCGGCCGAGGCCACCGCACCGTAGCGCGTCAGGCGGTGTACCGGCGGAACAGCCGGATCGCCGGGTCGCCGCGCTCGGCGATCTCGGCGAGACACCGCCCGGCCAGCTCCCGGCCCCGCGCCCCCACCCACGGCCGGGGCAGCAACTCGGGCGGCAGCAACGGATCGGGCTCCATCGCCCGGGTGTACGCGGCGGTCAGCTCCACGGCGGCCCCGAGCAGCTCCACCGGGGACTTCCCGCCGAGGCCGTCGAGCAGCCCCCCGGCGAGGTCGGCGAGTTCCGCGTACCGCCCGGCGACCTCCTCCAACGGCCACAACCGGGCCGCCAGCCGCCCGGGGTCGCGCTCCCCGGCCACGCACAGGTCCGTACTCGTCAGCCGGGTGACCCCCGCCGCGACGCCCAGCCGGTCCACCGCGGCGTCGACGAGGTCGTCCCAGTCGTGCGGGGAGACGTACAGCCCGCCCTGGACCGCCGCCCCGCCCAGGTGGCCGAGGGCGTCGCGGAAGCTGTCGCGCGCCGCCCGGTTCGTCTCCGGGATCGCGAACGCGACGAACCGCCAGCGCCCGTCCCACGGTTCCAGTCCCCGGTCCTGCCGGTGGGCGAAGCGCACGAACTCGCTGTCGTCGCCGGTGGCGGCCGTGGCGCGCAGCAGGGCCCGGCGGCCCCGGCCCTCGTGGGTGTAGCGGCCCTCGGCGACCAACCGCTTGAGGCACAGCCGGACCTGCTGGTCGGTCATGCCGAGGAGGGCGGCCACCGCGTACAGCTCGCCGGCGTCGACCGTGTCGTCCTCCCGGACGAGCGCGTCGACGAGGGCCCGGGTCGCGATCACGGTCCGACCTTACGGCGCATCGTGGTCACCGCGCCAAATCCGAGGAGGCGGCGCAGGTAGGGGGTGTGTTCGGTGTGCGCGGCGACGAAGCCGTGCCGTTCGTAGAGGGCGCGGGCGCGGGGGTTGGCGTCGATCACGTCGAGGCGGATCCGGGCGCACCCCAGGTCGCGGGCGACGGCGCCGATCTCGTCGAGCAGCAGGCCGCCGATGCCCCGGCCGCGCAGGGCGGGGTCCACGCAGATGCCGTCCATGACCAGCTCGCCGGGGGCCGGGTGGCGTTCGAGGACGGCGAGGAGCGCGAGGCGGGGCAGGCCGCGCACCGGGCCGTACGCGCGGAGGACGTCGAGCGCGCCGCCGCCCAGCAGCGCCCGGCCCCCGTGCTGGTAGCCGGCGACCGCGACGAGTGTTTCCCCGGCCATGACCGCCACCGCGCGGTCGGCGTGCAGGTGTGCGGCGAGGAACGCGGTGCCCCGGTCGGGCGGGCCGAGGGCGGGGCCGAGTTTGCGGCCGAACGCCTCCCAGTACAGCTCGGCGGCGCGGTGGCGGGTGTGGGCGGGCAGTACCCGGAGCAGCTCCATACGTACAAGTCTAGTACGATCGTTCTTGCAACGATAGTTTGAGGGGGCGCCATGTGGAAGAGAATCGTCATCGCGGCGGTGGTCCTGGCGGTGCTCGGCGCGGGTGCCGTGGTCTACCGCAACACCTACGACCTGCGGGAGGAACGGGTCACGATCGGCACCCTCGACGCCGTCCTGGCCCTGCCCACCACCCGTGCCCGCCCGCTCGGCCTGGTGGTGTTCGTGCACGGCGACGGCCCGGTCGACGCCACCCACGACGGGTTCTACCGGCCGCTCTGGGAGTCCTTCGCCCGCGCCGGGTACGCCTCGCTGTCCTGGAACAAGCCCGGGGTCGCCGGGTCGGCCGGTGACTGGCTGGGGCAGACGATGGAGGACCGGGCCGCCGAGGTGGCCGGGGCGATCGCGTGGGCCCGGGCGCGCCCCGACATCGACGGCCGCCGGATCGGCCTGTGGGGCGCGAGCCAGGCCGGCTGGGTCATGCCGAAGGTCGCCGCGCGTACCCCCGGGCTGGCGTTCGTGATCGCGGTGGCCCCGGCCGTCAACTGGCTCCAGCAGGGCAGGTTCAACCTGCTCGCCGAGCTGCGGGCCCGCGGCGCCTCCCCGGCCGAGGTCACGGCGGCCGTCGCGCGCAGCGACCGGGAACGCGCGCTCCTCGACGCGGGCGCCAGCTACGCCGACTACCGGCGCGAACCCGACGCCGACCCGGACCTCACGGCCGGGCGGTGGACGTTCATCGCGCGCAACTACCGCTCCGACGCCACCGCCGACCTGACCGCCGCCGCGCGGGTCCCGACCCTGCTCCTGCTCGGCGGCCACGACATCAACGTCGACGTCGCCGACACGGAGGCCGGATACCGCCGGACCCTCAGGAATCTGGAGGTCAGGCACTATCCGGGCGCCACCCACGGCCTGGTCCCGAAGTCCCTGGAGGACTCCCCGGTCCTGCTGGTCCTCACCGGCCTGTTCGCGCCCCGGTCGGTGTTCGCGACGGACGTGCTGACGGACCAGACCCAATACCTCAGAACCTTGACGGGTACCGGCTGAGCCGGGCACTCACGCCGCGACCGGTCCTCCGGCCGTGACCGGCTTTCCAACCGTGACCGGCCCTCCAGCCGCGACCGGTCCTCAGGCCGCGACCGGCTCCCGCACCTCTTCGGGCGCCTTCTCCGGCTCCTCCGCCAGCAACGCGTCCACGTCGATGAGCTCCGGCCGGTCCAGCACCTCCCGGAACCGCGCGGTGTCCAACTCGCCCTGCCACCGGGCGATCACCATCGTCGCCACCCCGTTGCCCACCAGGTTCGTCAACGCCCGCGCCTCCGACATGAACCGGTCGATGCCCACCAGCAGCGCGATCCCGACGGCCGGCAGGGCGCTGTCCCCGAACGCGCTCAGCGACGCCGCGAGGGTGACCAGCCCCGCGCCGGTCACGCCGGCCGCGCCCTTGCTGGAGATGAGCATGAACGCCAACAGCCCCAGCTGGGTACCGAGGGACAGGTGCGCGCCGGTCGCCTGCGCGATGAACAGCGCGCCCATCGTCAGGTAGATGCAGGTGCCGTCGAGGTTGAACGAGTACCCGGTGGGGATGGTCAGGCCCACCACCGACTTCCGCGCGCCGGCGGCCTCCAGTTTCGCCATCATCCGGGGCAGCACGGTCTCCGAGGAGGAGGTGCCCAGCACGATGAGCAGCTCGTCCTTGATCAGGCGGACGAATGTGAAGATGTTGAAGCCGGAGAACCAGGCGATCGGGCCGAGGACGGCGACGATGAACAGCGCGCACGTCAGGTAGAACGTGCCCATCAGGGCGGCGAGGCTGCCGAGCACCTTGTCGCCGTACTTGCCGACCGTGAACGCCATGCCGCCGAACGCGCCGACCGGGGCCGCGTACATGATCGCGCGGATGATGCCGAACATGATCCGCCCGACGGTCTCGATGCCCCGGACGGCGGACGCGCCCCGCGCGCCCATGAACGACAGGGCGATCGCGACGAGGATGGCGACCACGAGTACCTGGATGATCTGGCCGTCGGTGAACGCGCTGAGGATCGACTTGGGCACCAGGCCCTGGACGAAGCCGATCACGCCGGCCTTCTCGGCGGTGTTGGCGCTGTCCAGGGTCGCCTGGGCGAGCTTCGGGTCGGGCTTGATGTTCAGCCCGTCGCCGGGCCGGACGATGTTGATCACGACCATGCCGATGGCGAGGGCGGCGACGGTCAGGGCCGTGAAGTACCCGATGGTGACCAGGGCCAGCCTGCCCGCGCGGGCCAGGTTGCCCAGGCCGGCGATCCCGACCACGACCGTGCAGAAGATCGTGGGGGCGATGACCATCTTGACCAGGGCGATGAACAGGTCGGCGAGCCACTTGAGTTCGGCGGCCCGCTGCGGGAACGCCAGGCCCACGACGATGCCGAGGGCGATGGAGACCAGTACCCAGAAATAGAGGTGGCGGTAGAACGGTCTGCGGTTCATGTTTCCTCCGGGGGGCGGAGAGGTGACGGGGGGATTGACTGTGATCGTCGTCACCGACCGGCCGGAGGCCCAGCGGCCGGCCCCGATTTAAGACCCCGCTTACACTCGGCCCCCGTGCTCGGACCGTGCCTACACTGGCGGCATGGTCACCCGACGGCAGCTCGTCGGCGCCGGGCTCCTGGCGGCCGGCGCGACCGCCGTGGGGGTCGGGACGACCGTGGCCCGGCGGCGCGGGGTCACCGGCCCGCCCGAGCTGCGGATCGCCACCGGCCCGCCCGGGGCCGTGTTCCGCGAGGTCGGCACCGCCCTGGCCGAGGTGCTCGGCGACGCCCTGCCCGGCACCCGGGTCCGGGCCATCCCGACCGGCGCCTCCGTCGACAACCTCGCCCTCCTCGACTCCGGCGACACCGACCTGGCCCTGGCCTCGCTGGACGCCACCGTCGCCGGCATCCCCGCGGGTCGAGCGCCGCACGTCGCCGCCGTCGCCCGGCTCTACGACAGCTGGGTGCAGCTCCTCGTCCCGCGCGCCAGCCCGGTCGGCACCCTGGCCGACCTCGCGGGCCGGCGGGTCGCGGCCGGCGCCGACGGCTCGGGCACCCGGTTCACCACCGAGCGGCTGCTCGCCCTGGTCGGGGTGCGCGCGGAGCTGGTCACCGCGAACCAGGACGAGGCGGTCGCGGCGCTGGCCGCCGGCACCGTGGACGCGTTCTTCACCCTGACCGGGGTGCCGACCCCGGCGGTGACCCGGCTGGCCCGGATGAGCGCCGTGCGGATGGTGCCCCTGGGGGAGTTCGTGACCGCGCTGAACAACCGGTTCGGCGAGCTGTACACGCCGGCCACGCTGCCGTCCTCCGCCTATCCGGGGGTGTCGGCGGCCGAGACGATGACCACTCCGAACCTGCTCCTCGCCCAGCCCGACCTGCCCGACGACCTGGTGGAACTGGTCGCGGCGACGCTGTTCGCGCGGCGGGACCGGATCGCGCGCGGCCATCCGGAGGCCAACCGGATCAACACCCGCACCGGCATCGCGACCGGGCCCGTACCGCTGCATCCGGGCGCGGTGCGCTACTTCCGCTCCGTGAAGGCCTGAGCGCCGCCTTCGGCCAGCTCCCCGCCGGGCAGCGCGATCCGCACCTCCAGGCCCCGGGGCTCCAACGCGTGCAGGGACAGCTCCCCGCCCCACGCGGCGACGAGTTCCGAGCAGATGGCCAGGCCCAGCCCGGTACCCGGCAGATTCTGGTGGGCGGCCCCGCGCCAGAACCGGCCGGCGGCGCGGGACCGCTCCTCGGCCGTCAGCCCCGCGCCGTCGTCCCGGACGGTCAGCACCACCCGGTCGCCGTCCAGCACCGCGCCGACCGTTAGCACCGTGCCGCCGCTGAGCCGGGCGGCGTTGTCGACCAGCTCGTCGAGCACACTGCCCAGCCCGTCGGGCGGCGCGTGCGTGGCCAGCCCCGGGGCCACGTCCGTGACGAGCCGCATCCCGGCGGCCGTGACCTGCGGGTCCCAGCGCCGGACGTGCGCGGCGAAAACGTCGGAGAGCGGTTGAGGGGTACCCAACGGCGCCGCCCCCTCGACCTCCGTCAGCGCGAGCAGCGCCTCGACGACCCGCTCCAGCTCCCCGGCCTCCGCCACCGCGTCCGCGTGCGCCGCCCGGCCCTCGGGGGCGACGTGCGGGCCGAGCACCTCCACGGCCAGCCGCAGGCTCGCGAGCGGATTGCGCAGCTGGTGCGAGGCGTCCGCGACGAACGTGCGCTGCAGCCGCAGGATCCGCGCCACGGTACCGGCCATCGTGTTGAACGACGTCGCGAGCCGGCGCAGCTCGGGCGGCCCGGTCACGGTCGCGGCGCGCGCGTCGAGCCGGCCGGCGGCGATCGCGATGGTCGCGGAGTCCAGCTCGCGGACCGGCCGCAGCACCCACCGCGCGAGCGGTACGGCGACGGCCACCACCAGGGCCAGGGGCACGAGCCCGAGGCCGAACAGCAGCCCCCACCGGCCCAGGATGGTCGACCGGAGGTCCCCGGTGGGCGCGACGAGCACCACGGCGGCGATCACCCCGCTGTCCCGCCCGACGGGCTCCACCACCACCATGGGCGCGTCCCGCCAGGGCCAGACGGCGTCGACCCGGTCCGGCCGGTACCCCGCCAGGGCCGTGGCCAGGGCCTCGGCGACCGCGGGGGAGTCGGTGCGCGGGGCCGTCCGCGAGGAGTCCAGCAGCCGCCCGTCCACGGAGAACAGGCCCACGTCGATGCCGTACAGGTCGGAGTACCGGCGCAGCTCCGCCGTCAGCGCCTCCGTCCGGTCCCGGCGCAACGCGTCGTCGGCGAGCGAGGCGAACCGGTCGGCGTCGGCCAGCCGGTCCAGGTACACCGTCTGGGTCTCCCGCTGCGCGATGTACGCCGCCAACGGCACCCCGAGCGCCGCGAACAGCCCCACGAGCAGCGGCACGAGCACCAGCAGCATCCGGCGCAGCACGTCAGACCCGCAGCCGGTAGCCGACGCCCCGCAGCGTCTCGATGGTCACCGCGTCCCCGAGCTTGGCCCGCAACGCCGCGATGTGCACGTCCAACGTCCGGCTCGGCGTCTCCCAACTGGCCCGCCACACCTGGTCGAGCAGCGCCTCCCGGGTGCACACCTTCCCGGGGTGCGCGGCCAGCGCCTCCAACAGGTCGAACTCCTTGCGGGTGAGGACGACCTCCGCCCCGGCCCGGGTCACCGTCCGGGTACCGGGATCGACCAGCAGGTCCCCGACCGTGTGCGTGGCCGCCTCCGGACGGGTGGCCCGCGCCGGCCGGGTCCGCCGGGCCACCGCCTCGATCCTGGCCGCCAGCTCACCCAGGCTGAACGGCTTGACCACGTAGTCGTCGGCCCCGCTGCGCAGCCCCATGATCCGGTCGTGCTCGGAGCCGCGCGCCGTGACCGCGATGACGGCGACGGACTCGAACTCCCGGAGCTGGCGGCACACCTCGATCCCGTCGGCGTCGGGCAGACCCAGGTCGAGGAGCACCACGTCGGAACCCGGGGCGGCGACGAGCGCGGCCTCGGCCGTGGCGACCCGGTGCACGTCGTAGCCGTGCTGGCGCAGGCCGGCCACCAGGCTCCGGGCGAGCCGGTCGTTGTCCTCGACCACCAGGATCCGCACACCCCGAGAATGTCACACCCCGCACCCGGGCGGCCCCTCGATCAACTCGGGCGGGTCGCCCGGTCGTCAACTGGGCCGGGTCGCCCGGTCCTCAGCCGGGCCGCCCCGTCGTCGACTCGGCAGGGTCGCCCTGTCATCAGTTGGGACGGGTCGCCCATCCTCAACTGGGCCGGATGGCCCCGTCCTCAGCCGGGCGGGGCGGCCCCGTCCTCAGCTGGGCCGGGTCGGCACGTCCCCGACGCGGGCGTCGGGCGCGCCCAGTTCCGTGCACCACTCCGGCGGCTCGGGCGCGACGAGCGCCCGCGTCATCGTCGTGAACCACGCCGCGAAGGACGGGAAGTCCGGACCGGCGGACTCCGGAAACTCCCACTCGCCGCTGTCGACGAACCGGGTGCGCCCCTCCTGGTCGTCCTGGTGGTGCAGGTACACCGGATACTCGCCGTTCTCGTCCGGCCGGGTGACGTCGAAACACCAGACCGCCTCGCCACCGGCCCCGGCGAAGCCGACGAGGTGGTTGGTGGACAGGAACCGGCCGTCGCCGCGATCGACGTGCTCGGGAAGGTGGACGAGGTCCGCGTTGAGCTCGGAGATCTCGTCCTCCGTCAACTCCGGCGCGCGTCGCCACGACGCCCGCATCTGGGCGTCGAGAGGGTCGCACGGGCGTCGGAGAGTTCCGGTGCCACCGGTCGGGCTGCCCTGCGGACCTGGCCGGGAACACTCCGCCGATCAGGGTCGAGTGCACGGCGTGGGGTCGCCCGGTGGGCCGGGCCCGGGCTGCGCTGCGGACCTGGCCGGGAAAACTCCGCCGATCAGGGCCGGGTGCACGGCGTGCGGTCGCCCGGTGGACCGGGCCCGGGCTGACGAGACATCAGGTGCGGCGCTGCCGGAGCGCGGCTGTCCCGAGGTGGCCGGGCTCGCCCCGCCGAGCCGGGCCGGGTGCGCGGCGTGTGGTCGCCCGGTGGGCCGATTCGCGGCGGACGAGAGCTCAGGTGTGGTCCTGACGGAACGCGGCGGTCCCGGACGGGCTACGCGCGGACGAAGGCGCACAGCGGTGCGCGCACCTGCCAGCCGAGCCTCAGGTACAGCGCCCGGCCGTCCCCGGTCGCGCCGAGCACGCCGCCGACGGCCCCGTGTTCGACCGCGTGCCGGGCCAGGCTCGCCATCACCAGGCTGCCGAGGCCGCGCCGCTGGTGCTCCGGCTCGGTGACGATCTGGTCGAAGACCACGTTCTTCCGGGTACCGGCGACCTGCCCGCTCGCCGCCAGCGCCCCGGTCGCGTCCAGCACCCGGGCCACGGTCACCGCCGCCCCGGCCGGTTCGAGCTGAACCCGGTAGCCGTCCGGCGCGGGCGGCACGTCGGCGGTCAGCGTGGTGGTCATCAGGTGGCAGAGCTCGGCCTCCACCCAGTGTGGCCCGAGGCTGGCCCGGACCTCGGCCGCCGGCGCGCACACCTTGACCCAGGTGCCGGACTCGACGAGCGGCGCGTCGATCGCCCGCAGCACGGCCGGGTCGGCGGCCGACAGCACGTACCGCGCCACGTGGCCGGGCTGGCCGACCTCGATCCGCTGGCCGCCGGGCACCGGCTCGATCGGGCCCACGCCGCGGGAGGCCGCCCAGCCGTGCGCCCAGTCACTCGCCCAAGACTCGATCATGGCCCGATTGTATGGGCGCGCGGGCGCACCGCCCACGGCGGCGACTCGGGCCGTGGTCGGGGGTCCGCTCAGGGTCCGCGCCAGGGTTGTCCCGGATTTCCCGCCACCCCGAACTCGTAGACGATCTTGGCATGCGTTCACAACGAGCACTCTTCCTCGCCGCCCCGCTCCTCCTCGCCGCCTACGGCGTCGTCCGCCTGATCGGCCGCATGGACGACGTGTACGGCCCCGGCGTCGACTGGCAGGTCGCGCACGTCCTCGGTCTGGCCGGGCTGTTGCTCTACGCCCCGGTGGTCCTCGGACTCGGCCGCATGCTGCCGGCCACCTGGTGGCGGACCGTGACCGTCGGCGTCACCCTCGCCGGGCTGGTCGCCATGGTCGTCCAGTTCGGGGTGGACATCGTGCAGGCGGCGCTGTCCGCCGACAAGGTCGAACTGAACGCGATGCAGCACGACTTCCAGGACCTTCCCGGTGTCGTGCCGGCCGTCTACTCCGTCGGGCCGCAGCTGTTCTTCGTCGGACTGATCGCCCTGACCGTGCTGCTGGCCGTGGTCCGGCGCGCACCCTGGTGGTGCCCGGTCCTGACGGTCGCCGGTGTCGCCCTGCCGCCGGTCAGCCTGGACCTGCTGCCGCTCTCGGGCCTGCTGTTCGCGGCCGCACTGCTCGCGGCAGACCGTCGGAACGGTCCGGTCGGCCATGGTGCCCAGCTGATCGCGTCGCGGCAGGCGTAAGGCACCGTGACCGGCTACCGTGACCGGCCTCGGCCACGGCGCGAACCGGTCCTCCGCCCGCCCGGGATCCACCCCGCCGGAGGTCCGGTCAGCCGCCGACGTGGATCCCGGGCCGCCGCGCCGGATCGGGTTCGCTGGACCGGATGATCTCGCGGACGACCGGCGCGGTGTCACCCCGGCCGAGGATGAGGTAGCGGAACAGGTGCCCGAGCGGGTTGCCCTCCGTCCACTCGAAGTAGGCGCGCGGCCGCACCCCGGTGGCGTCGCGGAGCGCGAGCAGGATCGCGGCGATCGCGTTGGGGGCGGCGGGGCTGTCGGCGCGCAGCACCCGGTACCCGTCGACTTCCACACCACGGACCCGGAGCACGTCGCTGAACGTGGACGGGTCGATCACGTCGATCTCGAGGAACAGCACGTCGGCGGCGTGCGGCACGGGGTTCATGCCGCGCTGCGCGCCCTCCTTCTCCGAGTACTCGGCGAGGTCGCCGGCCTGGCGCCGGTTCGCGATGACGTTGAGCTGGCCGTCGTGGGCGATCGAGTCGGTGACGAACCGGCGCGCGGCGTCGTCGAACTCGATCCGGTCGGCGCGCAGCTCGGTGGTGCGGGTGACCCGGGAGATCAGGGACACGACGATGATGCCGGCGATGAACACCGCCGAGATCGCGATCCCGGACGGCGCCTCGATGACGTTCTCCACCAGCGCGTACAGCAGGATCAGCGTCAACGCGGTGAACGCGACGGCGGCCTTGACCTGGCGGCGGCGGGCGGCGGAGATGGTGACCGCGACCGCGCCGGAGACCATCATCGCGAGGATGCCGGTGGCGTAGGCGCCGGCCTGGGCGTCGACGTCGGCGCCGAACGCGATGGTGATCCCGATGCTGATCACGGTGTAGACGATCACCACCGGCCGGACCGCCCGGCCCCATTCGGGGGCCATGCCGTAGGAGGGCAGGTAGCGGGGCACGATGTTGATCAGGCCGGCCATGGCCGACGCTCCGGCGAACCACAGGATCACGATGCTGCTGACGTCGTAGACCGTGCCCAGGCCCTCGCCGAGGAGTTCGTGGGCGAGGTACGCCATCGCCCGGCCGTTGGCCTCGCCGCCCTTGGCGAACGCCTCCTTCGGGATGAGCACGGTGGTGAGGAAACTGGTGGCGATCAGGTACACCGACATGATCAGCGCGGCGGTGGTCAGCAGCTTGCGGGTGTTGCGGATCCGCGATTCGAGGCGCTCGGCGGCGGTCTTGCCGTCCGCGGCGACCAGGGGCATCATGCTCACGCCGGTCTCGAAGCCGGACAGGCCGAGGACCAGCAGCGGGAACGCGAGAATCGCCGGGCCGACGATGCCGCCGAACCCGCCGCCGGTGGACGTGAGCGCGTCGGTCCACGCGGTCAGCGACGCCGGGTGCGCCACCAGGTGGACGACGCCGGCGACCACGACGACCGCGTTGAGCGCCAGGAAGACGGCGACCAGGGGGATCGCGACACCGACAGCCTCGCTGAAGCCGAGCAGGAACACCCCGCCCAGGATCAACAGCAACACGACCGTGATGAGTACGGCGTGCCCGTGCAGGAACCCGGGCAGGTACGGGTTCTCCAGGGCGTGCACCGTCGCGTCGGCCGAGGACAGGGTGATCGTGATGATCCACGAGGTGGCGACGAAGCCGAGGAGTACCAGGACGAAGATCTTGCCGCGCCAGAACGGCAGCAGGTTCTCCAGCATCGACACCGAGCCCTGCCCGTGCGGGCTCTCCCGCGCGACCCGCCGGTACATCGGCAGCATGCCGAACAGGGTCAGGGCCACGATCAGCAGCGTGGCCAGCGGCGAGAGGGCGCCGGCGGCGAGCGCGGCGATGCCGGGCAGGTAGGACAGGGTGGAGAAGTAGTCGACGCCCGTGAGGCACATGACCTTCCACCAGGCGTGCGGCTCGGCGTGGTCCTCACTGGCCTCCGGGCCGACCGGCTGCACCCGGTGCTCCAGCAGCCACCGGCTCAACCGGCTCCCCGACCCGCCGTTGCGGTCCGGTAGATCCACCCGTGCCGGAATCGCGAACTCTGACCCGGTCTTCATGTCTTCCTCTCCCCAGCGTGCTCCGGCCGTAGACGGTAGCGCATACCCACCAGATCGGCGCGTGACCTGCACGGTCGCCGCCGATCTGTGCATCAACGGTTCGCCGAAGGGCCATCGGGTGCCGGGATTCGACACCTCCGCCACCGCGCGCTGACCGTCCTGGCGATCCTGTGGCCCGCCGCGGCCGTGGGCAGGTCCAGTCGGCAGGCCGCGCCGCTGCCGGTGGTGCCCATGACGTCGGTGCCGTCGACGAGGACGGAGGGGGACGGGTAGTCGCCGACGAGTTCGGTGAACGGGACCGGCGGGTCGAGCTCGGCCAGGCAGACCCGCAGCGTGTCGCGGGCCGCGGGCAGGTTGGGGCAGCCGGGCACCGAGCGCAGTTCGACCTTCATGCTGTCATTCTCTCCCGATGTGCCGGCTCACCCGCGGGGTGCGTACATGATGACGGCGACGCCGAGGAGGCAGATCGCCGCGCCGGTCACGTCCCACCGGTCCGGCTCGAACCGGTCCACGACCATGCCCCAGGCGAGGGAGCCGGCGACGAAGACCCCGCCGTAGGCGGCCAGGATCCGGCCGAAGTGCGCGTCGGGCTGGAAGGTGGCGACGAACCCGTACGCCCCGAGCGCCACGACCCCGGCGGCGATCCACAGCGCGCCCTTGTGTTCGCGCCAACCCTGCCAGACCAGCCACGCCCCGCCGATCTCGGCGAGGGCGGCCAGCACGAACAGGAGCAGGGACCGGAGGATCGTCACCGTCTGACGGTATCCGTCGGCCCGGGCCTGGGCTCAGCCCTTCATGAGTTGGGCGAGGCGGTCCCAGGCCGGGGACGAGGCCTCCGGCCGGGCCGCCAGGCGGGCGATGGCCGGGTAGTGCACGGGCCGGGTCTCCGTCGCGCTGTGCCGCGTGGCGAACCAGGCGCGGGTCCGGTCGGCGAGGCCGGGGAGGCGGGGGTCGTCCCGCGACCAGTCGAAGGCGGCGTCGTGGTCGAGGTAGAGGGCGCGGAACCCGGGATCGGTGAGGAGCCCGCGCTTCTCGGCGACCCACTCGGCGGCGTCGTCGGGTGAGGCCGTCCGCATCAGGATCCAGCCGTCGCGTTCGAGCTGGAGCTGGCGTTCGCTGACGCCGAGTTCGCGCAGGCCGTCGAGGTAGCTGGCGACGTCGGGGGAGACGAAGAGCTGGTCGCCGCCGCGCAGCTGGGCGAGCTGCGCGCGGGTGCGCCGCAGCTGGGCGATGCGGTCCCGGAGGTCGCGGTCGACGGCGGTGATGGCCGCGGCGAGCGCTTCGGGGTCGGCGTCGAGAAGTTCCCTGACCCGCGCGAGGGGTACGCCGGCCCCGGCCAGCGTCCGGATCTCGACCAGGTCGACGGCGTGCCGGGCGGTGTACCGCCGGTAGCCCGACGCGTCGCGGTCGGGCTCGGGGAGCAGGCCGCGCTCGTGGTAGTGGCGGATGGCCTTGATGGTCACTCCGGCGTAGTCCGCGAGCCTGCCAATCGTGATCATGTCAGCCATCCTGCCACCCGGTTCAGGTCACGCGGAGACGCGTCGGGTCAGCCGGCCGCCGCCGTTGCGGAACCGCGCCCGGCCGTCGCGGAGGTCGTGGAAGGAGACGAGCAGCAGGCGCAGGTACCCGTCGAAGGTTTCCAAGGGGTATCCGGCCGGCGCGAACAGGCCGGGCCGGATCGGCACGTAGCGCTGCGGCGGGGCGGAGGTCGTGCCCCCGGCGAAGGCCGTGAAGATCCGCTCCTGCGAGGCGTCCGCCGGCTCGTAGCTCATCCGCTCCTCGAGCTGGCCGTCGACGATGCTGACGTCGATCCGGAGCTGGTCGGAACGGTACGTGCCCACGTAGGGGGTGAGGTCGACATCGGTTTCCGACTCGGTGACCAGGGCGGGGATCTGGACGCCGAGGTGTTCGCGGAGCAGCCAGCGCAGCAGCTGGTCCTGCAGCAGGATCGCTCCGGGGGTGTTGCCGAAGGCGGCGAGGACCAGGTCGTGTTCGGGGACGACGCACAGCAGGGAGACGCCGCCGGGGGAGGCGCCCGACATGGCCAGCACGGTGGTGTCGCCGAACGGGTACAGCACCCACCCCAGGCCGATCGGCGGGACGTTGGGGCTGGCCATGTCGAAGGAGACCTGCCGCATCAGCGCGGTCGACTCCGCCGACAGGACCCGCGTGCCGGTGGGGGACACGCCACCGTCGAGGTGGGTGCGTCCGAGGGCGAGCAGGTCGGCGACGGTGCCGATCGGGGTGCCGCCCGCCGGGCCCCAGGTGTCGGGCAGCGTGAACATGCCGGTGGGCCGGGCCGCCATCGTCTCGGGGTCCAGGAAGTGCCCGACGGCGGTACCGCGCAGGATGGCCTGCTCCGCCGAGGTGCTGGACCCGGTCATGCCGACGGGTGCGTAGACGTCGCGCTCCAGCAGGTCGGGGAACGCCAGACCGGTCACCACCTCCAGCAGGCGACCGGCGATGATCATGCCGCCGTTGGAGTAGCTGAGCTGCTCGCCCGGCTCGAACAGGACGCCGCCGCCCGCGAGGCCCTCGACGTAGCTCTTCAGGGCGTCGCGGCCCCGGACGTCGGGGAAGTACAGGTCCGCGTCGATCCCGTTGGTGTGGCCGATCAGGTGCCGGACCAGGATCCGGTCCGCCGCGCCCGGCACGGACAGGGTGAACTCGGGCAGGTAGCGCACGACCGGGGCGTCGAGGTCCAGCACGCCCCGCTCGACCTGCTGCAGGACGAGGGTGGTGGTCATGACCTTGGTGACCGAACCGTACAGGAACCCGGTGTCCCCGCGCATCGGCGCGCCGGTGGCGGTGTTGGCGACGCCGTGCGCGACGACGACCTGCTGGCCGGCATGGTGGACGCCGGCGACGAAGCCGGGCACGTTGTCGGCCTCGCAGTAGGCGGCGACCTGTTCGCGGATCCGGGTTTCCACGGTGTGCAGCGCGTTGTTGTTCATGCGGACCATCGTCGAACCCTGCCCCTGGGGCAAGGTCAAGTCCCGTGTGCCGGCGGCGTCGGAGCGGGAGCGGATCACGACGGCGCCGGGGCTCGTCCGCACCTCGCTGATCGCGGCCTGCCTGGCACTGGTCGCGGGCGTCTACGAGATCGGCCCGACCGAGCCTCAGGTCCGGTTCCGCAACACTCCGATCGCCGACGCCGCCGTCGTGCTGATGCTCGTGTCGCTGGCCCTCGCGGCGTGGGCGGTGGCGACCGCCGCCTCGGTGGCCGGCAACGCGCGGCCACTGCTCGCGGCGATCGCCCTGCTGACCTGCGGCGCCAGCTTCAGCGTGCTGGACGGCGCCACCGGGCTGGCCCGCGCCGTCGGGCAGGTGAGCAGCGCACTTCCGTCCTTCCGGGTCAGCTGGCAGCCCGTGCCGGGATGGACACAGGTGCTGATGATCGGGGCCAGCCTGGTGCCCGCGGTGGTCCTCCTGCTGCCGGACCGGCTGCTGACCCACCGGGTGACCGGTTTCCTGATCAGCCTTCCGCTGTGGGTGCTGACCGTCGTCTGGTGCCTGTCGAGCCACGCCACGAACGAGATCCCGTTCCAGCTCGCCGACGGCCTGGACCGGGACGTCGCGCCGACCCTGTCCGCGCCCCGGTCCGCGTCCGCGCTGAGGTTCTTCAGTGGGATCGCGGAGATGGGGCTCGTCGGATGGCTGGTCATGCTGATCCTGCTGTCGGGTGCGGAGTTCGCGCGTGCCCAGGTCACGTTGGCAGGCAGAGTCGCCCGGCTGCGCCTGCTGCGGCGGCGGGGTGTGCTGATCGGTGCGGCGCTCCTGCTGCTCGCTGTCCTGTCGCTCGGCTATCTCGGTGTCGTCGGTGCGAGCGAGCTGTGGCGGGTCGGCTCGATCTGGCAATGGCTGTACTGCGCCCTCGCGGCAGCCGCCGGAGCCGCGGTCCTGCGGTGGGAGTCGCGCCACCCGGTCGGTGCCGGCAGGTTGCGCGCCACCGTGAACGCCGCGATCATCGGGCTGGGCCTCCCGTCCGTGCTCCTGCTGGCCGGGTCGCTACTCCAGTTGATCCTCGGGCCGATCTTCGACGGGACCTGGGCGCGCACGGCTCTGGACTGGGCCCTGGAGCTCAGGCGGTTCAGCGGCCTCGTCGCGATCGTGCTGGTCGGGCTGGCGACCGCGCTCAGCCTGCGCGTGGACCGCCGGCACACGACCGGATCGATCTTCGGGATCGCCTTCGTCGTCTGGGCGTTGCCGAGCGCCGTGCAGATCGCCGTCCTCGGGCACGGGTTCACCGGCCGCGACCTGCTGTCCTCACCGCAACGCCTGGTGGTCCTCGTCTGCGTGGCCGTGCTGATCATCGCGGTCCGCGTGCGTCCGGTCCGTACGCCGCTGTTGTCGCGGACGCTGATCGGGGCGGCGCTCTCCGCGTTCGGACTCGACGCGCTGCTGTCCGGATCGCCCGCCACGGCCGCCGCCGTCCTGCTGGTGCTCCTGCCGGTGCTGTGGAGATTCGTCGTCGACACCAGGGAGGAACGCGAGAAGCCGGCCTGGAGGTCGGTACTGGCGATGGCCACCTGGGCCACACTCATCGGTCTCGCGGCCTTCACCATCGGGGCGGGCTCCGGTGTCGCCCTGTGGGACAACAGCACCAGAGTCGAGTGGAACCTGCTGATCGTTCCGCTGACCTTCGCTCTGTTGTGCCAGATCGAGCCGGCGCCGCGGACCGTCGGACCCGGCTGGAAGGGCGGTGCTGCGACCGGCCCGGCTCGTGCCGGCGGTCCGGTCCGGTACGCCGCCGGGGTCGTCGCGGCCGGCGTGATCGTGACGGCCGCGATCGCCGGCGTGACCCGGGTCCCGCACACCGAGGGACGACCCGTGGGGCACCGGGCCACGATCACCGTTCCGGCCGGTTGGCTGCCGGGACAGTGCGAACTCACCGACGGCGAGGTCGGGTCGATCACCTCGGCCGACAGGAGGAACGCCGTCGTCTTCGCCAACGTGCCGGAGCGGTCATTCCACGCGGCGAGCGCGGGCGGCCGGTGCCCGGCGGCGAACTTTCTGCGGCAGAACCTGACCGAGCACCGGTGTAGGGCCGCCCCCGCCGCACCGCTGACCGGTCTTCCCGGACTGTCCTGGTACGCCTGCGTCGTGGACGGCGTCCGGGTCCGTTACGGCGTCGACGACACCGGCGGTACCGTGAAAGCCATTCTGGTCGTGGCCCTCGTCGGGGCCGCCCGACCCGGCATCGAAGCCGCCGAGTCCGCCCTGACCACTCTCACCTTCGGCTAGTCAGTCTGACCGGTCGGCCACCTCGGGCGGGGACCGTCTTCGCCTGCCGGCGGGGGCGTTGCTCGGGTCGGCGACAGAGTGACCGCCGCGCTGGAGTGGGCGCTGACGCCCGCGTCGCGGACCGCGAGGCACCGGCCCGGGCCCCGCGCGCGGGTACCCGAGCCGGCGTTCGCCGATGGTGTTTCGGAGCTCCCGGTCAGCAGCTGTGGGTGCGCATGACCTCGTACGCGCTGCGCCAGCTCATGCACCCGGAAGCGGAGTGTCCGTACCAGTTGTGCCCGAACTCGTGCGCGGACAGGAGGGCGAAGTCGTTGACCCTGAAGGAGAGCGCGATCCTGCCGCCCATGTTCCAGTTGCAGCCCACGACCGTGGTGCCGCCGCCGCAGCCCTGGACGTAGCCGCTCACGCAGCCCACCGGCGTGCCGCCCGACTGGGTCTCGACGGCCCCGCCCCAGTAGTTGGCGCCTCTGCGGATGGAGCTCTCGTAGCCGCGACACGAGGACTCGATGTGGTAGTACCAGGTGGCCGCGGCGCGCGGGGCTCCCTGGGCCCGGGGAGCGGTGGGCGCGGTCGCGTCGGCGGCCTGGGGGTTGTCGACGACGGTCGGGCCGCCCGCCGCCTGGGCGGGTTGCGCGAAGCCGTACCCGGTCGGGCCGGTGGCACTGGCGGCGACGGGGAGCATGACGATGACGGCGGCGGTCAGCGCCGCGCCGGCGAGCCTGCGGAAGAGCGTGGACACAGTGGACTCCTAGGTGAGGGGACGGCGTCGGCCGGAAAGTTCCGACGCCGGGTCGGACGGGCCGGGAGGCGGCACGTCCGGCTACTGCTCCTCGGGTGATCCGCCCGTTCGATCACGGGTTTCGGGATCGGTCGGGCGGGTTCCCGGGGACAGGAGGGGATGCCTTTCTGGCGGAGCCCGGTGGGGCTCCCTGTCGCGTGATGGCATCGACAACCCATGATGGACTCTGGGCGAAGAAAAGATCAATATGTCGATTGTGCCCCTGACAATTCTGTGAAAATCATCGTCGCGGGCTGACGGCTCGAATGTCGATGCCCGTGGGTTTGCCCTGTTCAGCAGGCAGTGCGGGCGGAGCGGGCTGTCGACTGTTTCACCGCATCGAAAAGAGAATCGAAATTTCTAGCGGGGCCGACCGGCCGACCGCGGCTGACCAACCCCGCCCCGACCGGTCAGGAGGCGCGGGTGCGGTCCAGCTCCCGCCCGCCGGCGCCCGGCACGCCCAGGGCCAGGCGCCGACTGGTGCCGCGCAGCATCCTGCGGACGACGTACGGGTGCACCCGACGGACCACCGCCAGGTAGACCCGGCCCCGCAGGTTGTGCGCCCGGGCGAGGGTGGACAGTGTGACCGCGTCCGGTTCGACGAGGATCGAGGCCCGGAAGTCGAGGTGTCCGGCGTCGCTGCCCAGCAGGTGCTCCCCGGGGCCGCCGGCCAGTCGGGCGAAGGAGTCGGGCCGTGACCGTTCGATGCCGACGAGCACGACGAGCCGGTCGCGCAGCCGCATCAGCCAGCCGGGCGAGGTCTGCTGCCGACCGAACAGCTCGGCCGCCCAGACGTCGGGTTCGGCGGGCAGGCCCGGCCCCTTGGGGATCCGCCACGCGTCGGCCAGGCCGTACGGACCCGGGAGCGCCGCCCGCAGCAGCGCCGCGCGTTCGGGGATCGGCACCGGCACCGCCCGGGGCCAGCTGTACCGGTGCAGCCAGCGCGTCCGGGCCGGCCACCGCCGGGGCCGCGCGGGGCGGCCGGTCGCCGCCAGCTCGGCGTTGTCGAACAGGTCCTCCAGCAGCGCGTCGTGCAGCCATCGGATCGCCAACGGCCAGGCCAGCCGCCCCCGACCGCGGAGCCGGGCCTCGATGACGTGCCGCACGAGACAGCCACCGGGGACCGCCGCCAGGCTGAACTCGTGGTGCCCCTCGAGGCCGGGGCCGGGCTCGAAGCGGCAGCGCAACCGGCCCGGCTCGCGGACCTCGACGACGTACCGGATCGGTCCGTGCCCGCCGCGTGAGCCGGGCTTCTGGCCGCAGTCGAGCCTGAGGGGTGGCCAGGCCGGGGTGGGCCAGAGCGGGTCCGCGTCGGATCCGAGCCTGTCGAGCAGCGCGTCGACCGCCTTGACCGGGGCTGCGAGGAAACGTTCGTGGACGTTGCGCATCACGACCTCCATACGCCTGCGTATGGTTCAGCACAGTACGCTGGCGTATGGTTCCCGGCCAAGGAGGCCCCCGTGACCCGCACCACCCGGCTCAGTGCCGAGGACTGGGCCCAGGCCGCCCTGCGTGCCATCGGCGAGGGCGGCCTGGCCGCTGTCGCCGTCGAGCCGCTCGCCGCCCGGCTCGGCACCACCAAGGGCAGCTTCTACTGGCACTTCGCCAACCGCGAGGCGCTGATCGACGCCGCCCTGGCCCGCTGGGAGAACCGGCACACCGAGGCTCTGATCGCGGGCCTGGAGGCCGAGCCCGACCCCGCGATCCGGCTCCGCAGGCTCCTCGACACGGTGATCACCACCGCCGCGGAGGACCGGATCGGGACCAACCTGCTCGCCACCGCGGAGCACCCCGCCGTCGGGCCGGTGCTCCGCAGGGTGACCGAACGCCGGATCGGGTACGTCAGCCAGCTGTTCGCCGAACTCGGGTTCCCGGCCGCCGAAGCCCGGAGACGCGGGCGGATGGGCGTGGCCCTCTACCTCGGACACCTCCAACTCGGTCGGACCACGCCGGACGGCCCACCGGACCGCCGCTACCTGGACATGATCTACGGGCTGCTGATCGCCGGACCCGGTGCGGACGACTAGCGAACCGCCGCCGTGGCGACGAGGCCGCGGAGCCGGGTGCGGAGGCGGGCCGCGTCGAGGTCGCGGAGCCGCGGGCCGCGTCGGCCGGGTGGTGGCTACCCGCGTGCGTTCCCGCGAGGCGCTGAGTCGGCGGGTCCGGCCCGGGACGGGAAGTCGACACGGCGATGGGGTGATGACGGGAGCGGCCGGGCCCCGGAGGGATTAGGGTGTGCCGATGAGAGCGGTCGTGTACGACCGGTACGGGCCGCCCGACGTCCTGCGGATCGAGAACGTCCCCCGGCCGACCCCGGGCGTCGGGCAGGTGCTCGTCGAGGTCGCGGCGACCTCGGTCAACCTGAGTGACTGGGAGACCCTGCGGGGCTCGCCGCTGTACTCGCGCGTCGGTGGGCTGCGCGTCCCCGCGCGCCGGATCCTCGGCTCGGACATCGCCGGCCGGGTCGAGGCGGTCGGCCCGACCGGCTCCCGGTTCCGGCCCGGTGACGAGGTGTACGGCGACAACCTCATGCTCAAGGGCGGCTTCGCGGAGTACGCGGTCGTCCCCGACGCGGCGCTGGCCCGTAAGCCCCCGGCGTTGACCTTCGCTGAGGCGTCGGCGATCCCGCAGGCCGGTGTCATCGCGTGGCAGGGCACCGACGGCGCGGCGGCCGGGCGGCGGGTCCTGATCAACGGCGCCGGCGGAGGTTCGGGTTCGTTCGCGATTCAGCTGGCCAGGCGACTCGGCGCCGAGGTGACCGGCGTCGACAACGCGGACAAGCTCGACTTCATGCGGTCGGTCGGCGCGGACACGGTGATCGACTACCGCAGCGAGGACTTCACCCGCGGCGGGCCGTACGATCTCATCCTCGATCTGGTCGCGCACCGGTCGGTGTTCGCCTACCGCCGGGCACTGGCCCCCGGCGGCCGCTACCGCTGTGTGGGCGGATCGGTGCGCGCGCTGCTGCGCGTCCTGACGGTCGGCTCGGTGATCGGTGCGCTGACGCACCGCCGACTGGGCGTGCTCGCCGTCAAGGAAGGACCGACGCACTTCGAACCGGTGGCCGGGCTCTGTGTGGCCGGTGATCTCCGCATCCACATCGACCGCACCTTCACCCTCGACGAGGTGCCCGAGGCGCTGGCCCGGGTGGGCGAGGGGAACGCCCTCGGCAAGGTCGTCGTGAGCGTGCACTGACCGGGACGGTGCCGGGGCGTACGGCTCCGGGAGCCTCCACCTGACGCCGGCCCACTCCGCCCACGGAGGTGTGAGGGGAGCCGGGTCCTCGGCGATGCCCACCTGACGCCGGACATATCCGCGGACAGGTTAATTGCCGCACTATCAGTGTTTTCCTCCCACTGGAAGGCATTCCGGCGAGGGCCCCGTAGTGAAAACGTCAAAATCGCGGGCCGGCCCGTAGGGATCGCGTATGGACCTCTCGTCCGGGGTCTCGCCAGGGGTTCTACTTCCTGACGCGGTCGAAGGGCGATCGCGGTCGAGCGGGTCACGGGGAGTCGTCGTGTGGGTCAGGTCGGGCGGTTGGGCCGCGGAGCCGGTGGAGATCCCGTGGGGGATCACCGTCGCTCCCGGCTCGGCCCCCATCGCCTCCGCGTTCGTCGCCGCGATCATGGGCTTGACCGATATGTTGCGTTTGGGAGCACTTGTGCTGGCATTGACAACGGGGCTGGGGGAGGCGTACCGACCGGTGCGCCGCCCGCGCCGGCCCCGGCCATGGGTCAACGACCCGGCAGTCCCGCGGCTGCCGAGAAGGACAACCGACGAAGTGGAGAAGCACGGTGCCTGATCTGGCGTACGTGGTGCTGACCGTGGTCGTGTTCGCGGTCCTGGCGCTGGTGGTCAGGGGGGTCGAGAAGCTGTGAACGCTGTCAACCTCGTCGGCCTGGTCCTCGCTGTCGGGCTGGCCCTGTTCCTGGTGGCTGCCCTCCTGTTCCCGGAGCGTTTCTGATGGACACGACCACAGCCGGCGTGCTGTTCGTCGCCTCGCTGATCGCCGCCCTGGCGATCTCGTACCGGTACTTCGGCGACCACATGTTCCGCGCCCTGACCGGCACGAGGCACAACGCGGTCGAGCGCGGCGTCTACAGGGCCATCGGCGCCGACCCGGCGAAGGAGCAGACCTGGGGCACCTACGCCCGCAGCGTGCTGGCCTTCTCCCTCCTGTCGGTGCTGTTCCTCTACGGCTTCCAGCGCCTGCAGGACAAGCTGTGGCTGAACCTGGGCTTCCCGCCGGTCAAGAGCGACCAGGCGTGGAACACCGCGATCAGCTTCATGTCCAACACCAACTGGCAGTCCTACTCCGGTGAGTCGACCATGGGCCACCTGGTGCAGATGTCGGGCCTGGCGGTGCAGAACTTCGTCTCCGCCGCCGTCGGCGTCGCGGTCGCCGTGGCCCTGGTGCGCGGCTTCGCGCGGAGCCGGTCGGCCACGCTGGGCAACTTCTGGGTGGACCTGACCCGGGTCTGCCTGCGGATCCTGCTGCCCGTCGCGGTGATCGGCGCGATCGTTCTCGTCGCCGCCGGCACGATCCAGAACCTCTCGACGGGTACCGACGTCACGACGCTCGCCGGTGCGACCCAGCACGTCCCGGGCGGCCCGGTCGCGAGCCAGGAGGTCATCAAGGTCCTCGGCACCAACGGCGGCGGCTTCTACAACGCGAACTCCGCGCACCCGTTCGAGAACCCGACGGCGTGGACGAACTGGCTGCAGATCTTCCTGATCCTGTTCATCCCGTTCAGCCTGCCCCGGGTGTTCGGCCGGATGGTCGGCGACAAGCGCCAGGGCCTGGCGATCGTGGCCGTGATGGGCGTCATCGCCGTCGCCAGCACCGTCGGCGTCATGGCGCTGGAGGCGCACGCCCCGGGCACGGTCCCGCAGGCCGTCGGGTCCTCGATGGAGGGCCGGGAGACCCGGTTCGGGGTGGCCAACTCGGCGACCTTCGCGGCGGCCACGACCCTGACCTCGACGGGCGCGGTGGACTCCTTCCACGACTCGTACTCCGCGCTCGGCGGCGGCATCCTGATGCTGAACATGCAGCTCGGCGAGGTCGCGCCCGGCGGCACCGGCTCCGGCCTCTACGGCATGCTCGTGCTCGCGGTCCTCACCGTGTTCATCGCCGGCCTGATGGTCGGGCGGACACCGGAGTACCTGGGCAAGAAGATCGGCGCGCGGGAGATCAAGTTCGCCTCGTTGTACTTCCTGGTCACGCCCTGCATCGTGCTCGTCGGCACCGCGCTGGCCATGTCCTCCCCGGAGCAGCGGGCGAGCATGCTCAACTCCGGGCCGCACGGCTTCTCCGAGGTGCTCTACGCGTTCAGTTCCGCCGCGAACAACAACGGTTCGGCGTTCGCCGGCATCTCGGTGAACACGCCCTGGTACAACACCGCGCTGGGTCTGGCCATGGTCCTCGGCCGCCTGCTGCCGATCATCTTCGTACTCGGCCTCGCCGGTTCGCTCGCGCGGCAGAAGCCCACCCCGGCCTCCGCCGGCACGCTGCCCACCCACCGGCCGCTGTTCGTGGGCATGGTCGTGGGCGTGACCGTGGTGCTGGTCGCCCTGACCTTCCTCCCCGCCCTGGCGCTGGGTCCCATCGCCGAGGGGCTGTTCTAGACATGACAAGGACTGAGATGGCACACGATGTCGCCGCGGCATCGACCCCGCGGGCGCCCAGCAGGGTGTCCTCCGGACTCCTCGACCCGAGACAGCTCTACCGGTCCCTGCCGGACGCGCTGCGCAAGCTTGACCCGCGCACCCTGTGGCGCAACCCGGTCATGCTCATCGTGGAGATCGGTTCGGTATTCACCACCGTTCTGGCGATCACGGAGCCGAGCGTGTTCGCCTGGCTGATCACGATCTGGCTCTGGTTGACCGTGGTCTTCGCCAACCTGGCCGAGGCGGTGGCCGAGGGCCGGGGCAAGGCCCAGGCCGACACGCTGCGCCGGGCCAAGACCGACATGGTGGCCCGCAGGCTGGTGGGCTGGAAGCCCGGGGCCGCGACCTCTACCGAGGAGTCGGTGGCGGCGAACCTGCTGCGGCTCGGCGACCACGTGGTCGTGGAGGCCGGCCAGACCATCCCGGGCGACGGTGACGTCGTCGAGGGCATCGCCAGCGTCGACGAGTCGGCGATCACCGGAGAGTCGGCCCCGGTCATCCGGGAGTCCGGCGGGGACCGCAGCGCCGTCACCGGCGGCACGAAGGTGTTGTCCGACCGGATCGTCGTGCGGATCACCCAGAAGCCGGGCGAGAGCTTCATCGACCGGATGATCAGCCTGGTCGAGGGCGCCAGCCGGCAGAAGACCCCCAACGAGATCGCGCTGAACATCCTGCTCGCCTCGCTGACGATCATCTTCCTGATGGCGGTCGCGACCATGCAGCCCCTGGCCATCTTCGCCAAGGCCGGCTCCCCGGCCCTGGACTCCGGCGTCATCGACGGCGACGGCGTCACCGGCATCGTGCTGGTCTCGCTGCTGGTGTGCCTGATCCCGACCACGATCGGCGCGCTGCTCTCCGCGATCGGCATCGCGGGCATGGACCGCCTCGTCCAGCGCAACGTCCTCGCGATGAGCGGCCGGGCGGTCGAGGCGGCCGGGGACGTGAACACCCTCCTGCTCGACAAGACGGGCACGATCACGCTCGGCAACCGGCAGGCGAGCGACTTCGTACCCGTCGCGGGGGTCTCCCCGGAGGAGATGGCCGACGCCGCCCAGTTGTCCAGCCTGGCCGACGAGACGCCCGAGGGCCGTTCCGTGGTGGTGCTCGCCAAGAGCCGGTACGGGCTGCGGGCGCGCGAGGAGGGGATCATGACCCACGCGACGTTCGTGGAGTTCACGGCGCAGACCCGGATGTCGGGGGTCGACCTGGCCGAGGACACCGGGACACGGCGGATCCGCAAGGGCGCGGCCTCGGCCGTGATGAAGTGGGTCCGCGACAACGGCGGGCACCCCACCGACGAGGTCGGCGCGGCCGTGGACGCGATCAGCGGCTCCGGCGGTACCCCTCTGGTGGTCGCCGAGTGCCGGCCGGGCCACGACGCCCGCACCCTCGGGGTGATCCACCTCAAGGACGTGGTCAAGGCCGGGATGCGCGAGCGGTTCGACGAGATGCGCCGGATGGGCATCCGCACCGTGATGATCACCGGCGACAACCCGCTGACCGCGAAGGCCATCGCCGACGAGGCCGGCGTGGACGACTTCCTCGCGGAGGCCACCCCGGAGGACAAGCTCGCCTACATCAGGAAGGAGCAGGAGGGCGGCCGTCTCGTCGCCATGACCGGTGACGGCACGAACGACGCCCCCGCGCTGGCGCAGGCGGACGTCGGCGTCGCGATGAACACGGGCACGTCGGCCGCGAAGGAGGCCGGCAACATGGTCGACCTGGACTCCGACCCGACGAAGCTGATCGAGATCGTCGGGATCGGCAAGCAGCTGCTGATCACCCGGGGCGCGTTGACCACGTTCTCGATCGCCAACGACATCGCCAAGTACTTCGCGATCATCCCGGCCATGTTCGCCGCCGTGTACCCGGGCCTCGACGCCCTCAACATCATGCGGCTGCACAGCCCGCTGTCGGCGATCCTGTCGGCGGTCGTCTTCAACGCCGTCGTCATCGTCGCGCTCATCCCGCTGGCGCTGCGCGGCGTGAAGTACACCCCCGGCGGGGCGTCGAAGCTGCTCGGCCGCAACCTGCTGATCTACGGCCTCGGCGGCATCGTCGCCCCGTTCGTCGGCATCAAGCTCATCGACCTGCTCGTCCAGTTCCTCCCGGGGATGTGACATGAGACTTCCAACCTGGATCTCCGCCCACCTGGCGGCACTCCGCGCGCTCGCGGTGTTCACCGTCGTGCTCGGGATCGCGTACCCCCTGCTCATCACCGCCGTCGCCCAGATCCCGGGCCTGAGGGGCAACGCGAACGGCTCGATCGTCGAACGCGACGGCAAGCCGGTCGGCAGCACCCTGATCGGCCAGGCGTTCGTCGACGACAAGGGCGACCCGCTGCCGCACTACTTCCAGTCCCGGCCCTCGGCGGCCGGCGACGGATACGACCCGACGGCGACCAGCGCGTCCAACCTCGGGCCGGAGTCGGTCGTCGACACCCTGCCGGACCCGGGCAAGCCGGTCGACGACTCGGCGACCCTGGACGACGGGTCGGACAACCCGGCGTACAACCCGTACAAGTCGGCGCTGCTCAGCCAGGTCTGCGCGCGGAGCGTGGCGGTCGGCGAGTTGGAGGGCGTGGACGGCGCACGGCCGTTCTGCACCTCCGACGGCCTCGGGGCGGTACTGGGCGTGTTCCGCGAGAACGGCCTCACCGGGAAGATCACCCGGGTGGTCAGCCTGAACGAGACGGCGTCGGCCTACGACGAGAACGCCAAGTCCGCGAAGAAGGACGACAGCGCCAACCCGTTCGTCGACACATACGAGGGCGTCAGGGTCGAGCTGGCCGTGTTCGGCGAGGACTACTCCAAGGGCATCGTCACCCCGATCCGCGGATCGGCACCGGACAAGCCTGCCGTTCCGGCCGACGCTGTCACCGCCAGCGGCAGCGGCCTCGACCCGAACATCACCCCTGAGTACGCGAAAATCCAGCTCGCCCGGGTCGCCAAGGCCCGCAACGTCGACGCGGCGACCCTCCAGAAGCTCGTCGACGAGCACACCACCGGCCGCGCGCTGGGCTTCATGGGCGAGCCGGTGGTCAACGTGCTGGAGTTGAACCTGGCGCTGGACAAGCAGCACCCGGTCAAGGGTTAAGGGAAGGGGGCGGCGCCGTGACACGCGGACAGTTACGCGTCTACCTCGGGGCCGCCCCCGGCGTGGGCAAGACGTACAAGATGCTCGAAGAAGGCCACCGCCGGAGCGCGCGGGGCACGGACGTGGTGGTCGGCTACGTCGAGACCCACGGCCGGCCCCGCACCGAGGCGATGGTCGAGGGCCTGGAGGTCCTGCCCCGCCGGCACATGACCTACCGCGAGGCCCGGTTCACCGAGATGGACCTCGACGCGGTTCTGGCCCGCGCGCCCGAGGTGGCCCTCGTGGACGAGATGGCGCACACCAACGTGCCCGGCTCCGCGCACACCAAACGGTGGGAGGACATCGCCGCCCTGCTCGACGCTGGCATCTCCGTGATCACGACGGTGAACATCCAGCACATCGAGTCCCTCAACGACGTGGTCGAACAGATCACCGGCATCGTGCAGCGCGAGACGATCCCCGACTCGATCGTGCGATCCGCCGAGCAGATCGAACTCGTGGACATGACCCCCGAGGCGCTGCGCCGGCGGATGGCGCACGGCAACATCTACAAGTCCGACAAGGTCGACGCGGCACTCGGCAACTACTTCCGCCCCGGCAACCTGACGGCCCTGCGCGAACTGGCCCTGCTGTGGCTCGCGGACAAGGTCGACGACCAACTCGACCGGTACCGCGCCGAGCACGGCATCGAACGGACCTGGGAGACCCGCGAGCGCGTCGTCGTCGCGCTCACCGGCGGCCCCGAGGGCGAGACGCTCGTCCGCCGCGCCGGCCGGATCGCCGACCGCACCAAGGGCTCCGACCTGCTCGGCGTACA
This sequence comes from Longispora urticae, assembly GCF_053902585.1. Lineage (NCBI taxonomy): Bacteria > Bacillati > Actinomycetota > Actinomycetes > Micromonosporales > Micromonosporaceae > Longispora > Longispora urticae. The sequence continues at coordinate 63,906 of NZ_JAQZSH010000019.1, read as the reverse complement.
CGTCACCCGCAGCGACGGCCTAACCGGCGCCGACCCCGCGCACCTCGCCCGGCAGCGCACCATGCTCGAGGACATCGGCGGCACGTACCACCAGGTGATCGGCGACGACATCCCCGCCGCCCTGCTCGACTTCGCCCGGGGCGTCAACGCCACCCAACTGGTCCTCGGCGCCAGCCGACGCGGACGGTTCGCGCAGATCTTCTCCCCCGGCGTCGGCGTCACCACCACCGCCGAGTCCGGCGGCATCGACGTGCACCTCGTCACCCACGAGGAGAGCAAACGCGCCCGCCTACGCCGGGTGCCCCGGCCGGCGCTGTCGGTCCGCCGCCGGCTCGCCGGGTTCCTGCTCGCCGCCCTCGGGCTGCCGCTGATGACCTGGGGGCTGACCGCGGCCCGTGACCAGCTGACCCTGCCCAGTGACATCCTGCTGTTCCTCGCCGCCGTGGTGGCCATCGCGCTGGTCGGCGGACTGTGGCCCGCGCTCGTCGCAGCGCTCGTCGCCTCGTTGCTGCTCAACTGGTTCTTCACGCCGCCGATCCACGAGTGGACGATCTCCGACCGGGAGAACGTCCTCGCCCTCGTCGTGTTCCTGGTGGTGGCCGCCGCCGTGGCGGTCGTCGTGGAACTGGCCGGACGCCGCACCATCCAGGCGTCCCGGGCCCGCGCCGAGGCCGAGACCCTGTCCACGGTGGCCGGCAGCGTACTGCGCGGCGGCCGGCCGCTCACGGCACTACTCGAACAGCTCCTGGAGACCTTCCACCTCACCAGCGTCACCCTGCTGGAAGCCCGACCGGACCTGCCGGCCGGCCCGGACCGGCAACGCGACCCGGACGCCTGGGAGGTCGCCGCGACGGTCGGCGGCACCCCGTGCGCCACCCCGGCCGAGGGCGACGTCGACGTACCGGTCGACGACCGGCTCGCCCTCGTGCTGCGCGGCCACCCGCTGGCGGCGGCCGACCAGCGGATCGTGGAGGCGTTCGCCGCCCAGGCCGCGGTCGCGCTGCGCCAGGAGCGGCTGGCCGAACGCGCCGCCGCCGCAGAGCCCCTCGCCGAGGTGGACCGGCTGCGCACGGCGCTGTTGCGGGCCGTCAGCCACGACCTGCGTACCCCGCTGGCCTCGGCGACCGCCGCCGTCAGCAGCCTGCGCAGCACCGAGGTGGAGTTCAGCGACGAAGACCGCGAGGAACTGCTCGCCACCGCCGACGAGTCCCTCGAACGCCTCGCCCGGCTCGTGGAGAACCTCCTGGACATGAGCCGCCTGCAGGCCGGGGCGCTGGGCATGCACATCGAGGCCGTCAGCGTGGGGGAGGTCGTCCCCCGGGCGGTTGACGACCTCGGGGTCCGGTCCCTGGGCGTGGCCGTCCGCTTCCCCGACGACCTTCCCGAGCTGTACGCAGACCCGGCCCTCGTCGAACGCATCCTCGTCAACGTCCTCGCCAACGCCCTGCGGCACAGCCCACCGCACCAGCCGCCGATCGTGACCGCCAGTACGCACGCCGGCCAGGTCCAGATCCGGGTCATCGACCACGGCCCCGGCATCCCCGAGTCCGACCGCGACCGGGTGTTCCTGCCGTTCCAACGCCTCGGGGACCGCGACAACGCCACCGGCGTCGGCCTGGGCCTGGCCCTGTCCCGGGGCCTCGCCGAGGCCATGGGGGGCGCGTTGACCCCGGAGACCACCCCCGGCGGCGGGCTCACCATGACCCTGAGCCTGCCCGCCGTCATTCCCGAAGGACTCGCATGACCCGCATCCTCATCGTCGACGACGAACCGCAGATCCTGCGCGCCCTGCGGATCAACCTCACCGCGCGCCAGCACGAGGTCCTCACCGCGGCCGACGGCGCCGAGGCGTTGCGGCTGACCGCGTCGCACCGGCCCGACCTGCTCGTCCTCGACCTCGGCCTGCCCGACATCGACGGGGTCGACGTGATCCGCCAGCTGCGCACCTGGAGCCCCGTGCCGATCATCGTGCTGTCCGGCCGGGCCGGCAGCGTCGACAAGATCGAGGCACTGGACGCCGGGGCCGACGACTACCTCACCAAGCCGTTCAACATCGACGAACTGCTCGCCCGGGTCCGGGCCGTCAACCGCCGGCAGTCCGCGACGGACACACCGACGACCGCACGGCTCGGCCGGTACACCGTCGACCTCGCCCTGCACACGATCCGGGCGGCGGACGGCACCGGGGACTCCGTGCACCTGACGAAGACGGAGTGGCAGCTGCTGGAGCTGTTGGTCAGCAGCCCCGGCGCTCTGGTCACCCAACGTCAGCTCCTCCAGGAGATCTGGGGTCCGACGTATCGCAGCGAGACCAACTACCTGCGCCAGTACATGGCCCAGTTGCGGCGCAAGCTCGAACCCGACCACGCCCGGCCGCGGTACCTGCTGACGGAGCCGGGCATGGGGTACCGCTTCCAGCCGTAGGCCACCCGTCAAGGCCGCGTCAGGAATGGGCCCGGCGGCGTAGAGATCGCGTCAAGGACTCTGGCGAAGTGCCCCGACCAGGCACATCGTGACGGTATGGCAAACGCTACGACCTCGGTCCCCGTCGACCCTGGTGAACGGACCCCGCCCGCGCCGTCACTCCCCGCCGCTGAGCGGCACCGGCTCGGCGTGCTCGGCGGCCTGTCGGCCCTGTCCCTGGACGCCATGGCCTCCGTCGCCTACGGCCCCGAGGCCATCGTGCTTGTCCTGGCCGCGGCGGGCGGCGCGGGCCTCGGTTTCACCCTGCCGGTGACCCTGGCCATCGCGGGCCTGCTGGCGGTACTGGTCTTCTCCTACCGGCAGGTCATCGCCGCCTACCCCGACGGCGGCGGGGCCTACGCCGTGGCCAAGTCCCAGCTCGGCCGCACGACCAGCCTCACGGCCGCCGCCTCCCTGGTGATCGACTACGTCCTCAACGTCGCGGTGTCCATCGCCGCCGGGGTCGCGGCACTGACCTCGGCGTTCCCGCAGCTCCTGCCCTACACGGTCGAGCTGTGCCTGGCGATCCTGGTCCTGATCACCGCGATCAACCTGCGGGGCATCGCGCACAGCGCCCGGGCTTTCATGGCCCCCACCGCCCTGTTCGTCGGCTCCGTCGTCCTCGTCATCGTCGTCGGCCTGTTCCGTGAGTCCCCGGCGGCCCCGCCCCTCGACCAGGCCGGTACCGTGCAGGCGGTCGGGGTGCTGCTGCTCCTGCGGGCCTTTGCCAGCGGCTGCGCGGCCCTGACCGGGGTGGAGGCCATCGCCAACGCGGTACCGACCTTCAAGACCCCGCGGGTGCGCCGGGCCCAGCACACCGAACTCGCCCTCGGCGGCATCCTCGGCGTGCTCCTGATCGGCCTGGCCGTCCTGATCACGAAGTTCGACATCCGGCCGGTGGAGGGCACCACTGTGCTCGCCCAGGTGACCAACGCGTCCCTCGGCCACGGGATCGGCTTCTACGCCGTGCAGGTGTCCACGGTCGTGCTCCTGGCCCTGGCCGCGAACACGTCCTTCGGTGGCCTGCCCGTCCTCGCTCGGCTTCTGGCGTCCGACCACTACCTGCCGCACGTGTTCGCGATCAGGGCCGACCGCCAGGTGTACCGGTACGGCGTCGTCGTCCTGGCCGTGGCCGCCGGGGTGTTCCTGCTGGTGGCCGGCGGGGACATGAACACCCTCGTGCCGTTGTTCGCGATCGGGGTGTTCGTCGGCTTCACCATCGCGCAGACCGGCATGGTCCGGCACTGGCTCGGCCACCGGGTCTCCGGCTGGCGGTGGAAGGTGGCGATCAACGCGTTCGGGGCGGTCCTCACGGCGGTGGCGGCCGTGGTGACCCTGGTGGCCAAGTTCACCGAGGGCGGCTGGATCATCGCCGTCGCGCTGCCGCTGCTGGTCATCGGGTTCCTGCGGATCCACGCGGCGTACCGGCGGATGGGGGAGCGGCTCGGCGTGGGCGTGATCCCAGCACCCCCGCGCGGCGGTACCTCGCTGGTGGTGGTGCCGGTGCACAGTGTGTCGGCGCTGAGCAAGGAGGCGTTGAGCGCGGCCATGTCCCTGGGCGACGAGGTCGTTGCCGTCCGGGTCGTCTACCCGGACGAGCCGGCCGACATGGCGCTGTTCCGCAAGGAGTGGGAGGCGTGGCACCCCGACGTCTCCCTGGCGCTCCTCGACGCCCCGCACCGGGATCTGGGCCGGCCGCTGGTGGAGTTCATCCGGGAACACGGTACCCGTCGCAGGGTGTTCGTCCTGGTCGCCGAGATCGAACCGGAGCACCTGTGGGAACGGGTGCTGCGCAACCAGCGCGGCTCCGTGATCGACCGGGCGGTGCGCCGCGACACGGACGCGATCGTGTGCCGGATGCGCTACCGGCTGGCACCGCCACCCGGGCAGCGGCTTCCGACGCGGTCCGAGGCGCACGACGTCGGGCAGGGCTCCGCGTAGGGATTTCGTCTCGACGCGTAGGGGCGCCGTCAAGATCGTGGAGTCGGGCGCGTCCGGCGTGTTTGACTCGGACCTGGCCAGCCGATCCTCACAGGTCGCCGGTCACGGGTCGGGGCCGCGGGGCTGTCCGCGCGGCTCCGGCCCGCCAGCCGTGCGGGGAGGCCGCCCATGAGAATCCCAGCAGAACCCGCCGCCAGGCCCGGGGACGTCCGGGGCGAGCTGGCCGGCCGGGGCGCGAGCTCCAACGGGCTGGTCAGCGTCGTCGTCACACCTACCGACCTGCTGCGTTCGCTGACGATCGACCCGAGCGCGATGCGCCACCATCCCGAGGACCTGGCGGACTCCGTGGTCGAGGCGGTCCGGCTGGCGGCGGAGGACCTGCGGGCCAGGATGGAGGAGGAGTGGCCGACGGACGGCCGCTTCCTGCTCTGAGCCCCGCCTGCGGGTGACCCGCGCCAAGAGGGCGTTAAGACTGCCGGCTCCGCCGTCAAGAAAGCGTCAAGATCAACAGTTGAGTACTGATCTTGAAGGTTCACTGAGGGCATGTTGGCATGGTTCAAACGGGTCCTCGTCGGCCGTCCCCTCCGCAGCGACCGCCTCGGCGAGCAGGCGCTACCGAAGCGGATCGCGTTGCCGATCTTCGCCAGCGACCCGTTGTCCTCGGTCGCCTACGCCACCCAGGAGATCCTGCTGGTCCTGACCCTGGGCGGCCTGGCGTACCTGTACATGGCGCCGTGGGTGGGCCTCGCGGTGTGCGTCCTGCTCGCGGTAGTCGTGGTGTCCTACCGGCAGGTCGTGCGCGCCTACCCGTCCGGCGGCGGCTCCTACGAGGTGGCCTCGCGCAACCTCGGCCAGTCCGCCGGGCTCGTCGTGGCCGCCGCCCTGCTGGTCGACTACATCATGACCGTGGCCGTGTCGGTGGCCGCCGGGGTGGACAACATCATCTCGGCGGTGCCGGCGCTCAACCCGTACCGCGTGGTGATCTGCGTCGGGTTCGTCGTGGTGCTCACGGCGATGAACCTGCGCGGCGTACGCGAGTCGGGCCGCACCTTCGCCGTGCCCACGTACCTGTTCATCGGCGGCGTCCTGGCCATGATCGCGATCGGGATCGGCCAGGCCGTCAGCGGCAACGCCCCAGTCGCCGAGAGCGCGGGCCTGGCGATCCGCCCCGAACAGGCCCAGGTCGGGCTCACCGGCATGGCGCTCGTCGTGCTGGGGCTGCGCGCCTTCTCCTCCGGGTGCACGGCGCTGACCGGCGTGGAGGCGATCTCCAACGGCGTACCCGCCTTCAAGACCCCGAAGGCCGAGAACGCCGCCCGCACGATGGCCGCGATGGGCATCCTGGCGATCGTCATGTTCGCCGGCATCACCGCCCTGGCCCTGATCAGCGACGTCCGCTACGTCGAGCACACCTGCGACCTGGTCGGGTTCACCGGCAACTGCGAGACCGACGCCCAGCGCACCGTCATCGCGCAGATCGCGGCGGCCGTGTTCGGCGGCACCGACACGATCATGTTCTACTTCATCCAGGCCGCCACCGCCCTGATCCTCATCCTCGCGGCGAACACCGCGTTCAACGGCTTCCCGATGCTCGGGTCGATCCTCGCCGAACACCGGTTCCTGCCCCGCCAGCTGCACACCCGGGGCGACCGGCTCGCATTCTCCAACGGCATCATCCTGCTCGCCGCCGTCGCCGGCGCCCTGATCTACATGTTCGACGGCTCCGTCACCAGGCTCATCCAGCTGTACATCCTCGGCGTGTTCACCTCCTTCACCCTGTCGCAGATCGGCATGGTCCGGCACTGGAACCGGGCACTGGCCGTTGAACGCGACCGCAAGGAACGCAGCCGCATCCACCGGGCCCGGTTCATCAACGCCATCGGCGCGTGCCTCACCGGCGTCGTGCTGGTGGTGGTGCTGGCGACGAAGTTCACCCACGGCGCGTACCTGGTGGTCATTGCCATCCCCGTGCTGTTCGCGATGATGCGCGCCATCCGCCGCCACTACGACCGGGTCGCCGAGGAACTCGTCCCCGACCCCGGCGGAATGGTGCTGCCCAGCCGGATCCACGCCGTCGTCCTCGTGTCGAGACTGCACCGGCCCACCCTGCGCGCCCTCGCCTACGCCCGGGCCACCCGGCCGGACACGCTCACCGCCCTGACCGCCGCGATCACCCCCGAGGAGGTCCGCGCCCTCCAGGCCGACTGGGACGACCGCGACATCCCGGTTCCGCTGACGGTGATCGAGTCGCCGTACCGCGACGTCACCGACACCGTCCTCGAGTACGTGGCCCGGCTCAACCGCGACCGCCCGCGCGACGTGGTCGTGGTCTACATCCCCGAGTACGTCGTCGGACACTGGTGGGAGCACCTCCTGCACAACCAGTCCGCGCTGCGGCTGAAGGCCCGGCTGCTGTTCGAGACCAACGTCATGGTCACCAACGTGCCGTGGCGGCTGCGGTCCAGCAAGGCCGAGCTCAAGCGGGTCCGGCTTCCCGAGGACCCCGCCACGCCGAAGGTCCCGACGCACTAGCGTTCCGACCATGAGCAACTCGTCACCCCCGGAGCTGAACCCGGAGTCGGCCCCCGGGTCGGCCCCGGAGCCGCGCCGCGCGGGGCTCGGCCGGGGTCGGACCCTCGCCGGAACCGCTTTGGCGGCCGTGGGTCTGACCGCCCTCACCGCCGGGCTGGCCGGCGCCCGGGGCGAGCTGTCGCTGGCCAGCGTCGTACTGCTGTACCTGGCCGCCGTGGTCGTCGTCGCCGTGATCGGAGGGGTCTGGCCCGCCCTGGCCGCCGCCGTGGCCAGCGACCTGCTGGTCAACTTCTTCTTCGTGCCGCCCTTCCACACCCTCACCGTGGAGAGCCGCGACCACGTCATCACCCTGGTCGTCTACGTCGCCGTGGCGGTCACCGTCAGCCTCGCCGTGGACCTCGCCGCCCGGCAACGCGCCGCCGCCGCCCGAAGCGGGGTCGAAGCCGCCCTCCTCGCCCGGATCAGCGCCGAACCCGTCGACGCCGGCTCCCTGGACCGGCTCCTGGAACGTGTCCGCGACACTTTCGGCATGGACACCGCCGCGCTTCTGGAGACCCGCGACGGCACCGAGCGGATCGCCGCCGCCGTGGGCGGCACCCCCGGCGACAAGCCGAGCCTGTCCGTGGCCGCTGGTGACAACCTGCGCCTGGTGGTGGACGGTCCGCCAGTGATCGCCGCCGACCAGCGGCTCCTGACCCGCCTGGCCGCGACAGCCGCCCGCGCCCTGCAGGCCGAACGGCTCGCGGCCGAAGCCGCCGGGGCCCGCGAACTCGCCGAGATCGACCGACTCCGCGCCGCACTCCTCGCCGCCGTCGGCCACGACCTGCGCACCCCGCTCGCCGGCATCAAGGCAGCCGTCTCCACCCTCCGCGAACCGGAGATCACCCTCACCGGCACCCAGGAGGCCGAGCTCCTCGCCACCGTCGAGGAGTCCGCCGACCGGATGGACGCCCTCGTGGAGAACCTCCTGGCCATGAGCCGCCTACAGGCCGGGGTGCTGTCGGCGGACCTGCGGCCCGTACCGCTCGACGAGATCGTCGCCACCGCGCTCCTGCACACGCCGGGCGGGCCGGTGGCCGTCGACGTACCCGACGACCTGCCCCTCGCCCACGTCGACCCGGGGCTCCTCGAACGCGTCGTGGCAAACCTGGTCACCAACGCACGACGCGCCTCCCCGCCCTGCGGCAGGATCAGGGTGCACGGCCGTCACGTCGGCGGGCGGCTGGAGTTGGCGGTCATCGACCACGGATCCGGCGTGCCCGCGGGGCAACGCGAGCGGATGTTCGCGCCGTTCCAACGCCTCGGCGACCACACCACCGACGCCGGCCTCGGCCTCGGGCTGGCGATCGCGCGCGGCTTCACCGAGGCCATGGGCGGCACCATCACCCCCACCGACACCCCAGGCGGAGGGCTCACCATGACCGTGACCCTGCGGATCGCGCCGTGATCCGCGTCCTTGTCGTCGACGATGACCGCCAACTCCTGCGCGCGTTGCGGATCAGCTTGACCGCCGCCGGCTACGAGGTCACCGTCGCCCCCGACGGCGTCACCGCGCTGACCGCCGCCAGCAGCACCGCGCCGGATGTGGCCATCGTCGACTTGGGCCTGCCCGACATGGACGGCATCGCGGTGGTGGAAGGGCTGCGCGGCTGGTCGACGGTACCCGTCATCGTTCTCTCCGCCCGGCACACCGAACAGGCCAAGATCGCGGCGCTGGACGCCGGAGCCGACGACTACGTGACCAAGCCCTTCGGCATGGGGGAACTCCTCGCCCGGATCCGCGCGGCCCTGCGCCGCACGACCCCCGCCAGCCAGCAGCCGGTCATCGTCACCGACGCGTTCACCGTTGACCTGACGACGAAGCAGGTGACCACCGCCGCCGGGGTGGTCCGGCTGACCCCGACCGAGTGGCACTTGTTGGAGATGCTGGTCCGGAGTCCGGGCATGCTCGTCACCCAACGCCAACTCCTCCAGGAGGTGTGGGGGCCGCGCTACGAGACGGAGACGAACTATCTGCGGGTGCACCTCGCCAACCTGCGTCGCAAACTCGAACCCGACCCGGCCCGGCCCCGCTACCTGCGCACCGAACCCGGCATCGGATACCGCTTCACCCCGTGACCGGGCACCTGGAACCCGCGTCCTCTCTCTTCTCGCCGGTGAGCTGAAACCCGTGTTTCCCGTAGAAACGCTTGGGACCGTCCTCTCCGGGCTCCCAAATAGGTCCATCTGGGTACCATCGCGGCGTCGGTGTCTTGCTGGGGGCGGCCTTCTTCGGCTCGGGTGCGTCGTGGCCGGTGGGGGGCCGACGTCAACGCCCGCCCCGCCTTCGCGGGGCCTTCTTCTCCGGCTCCGGTTCCTCGCCTCGGCCCTTGCGGGCATCGGAGACCGAGGCTTTCAGGGCGCCCATAAGGTCGAACGGCTTGCCCTTGCTGGAGTCCCACCGTTACGGCAGAGAATTAGGGTCCGAGCCCACTTGTGGAGCTCGACCGCTCGCTGAGGAGCGATCTCAATTTGAGGATCGTTGTCCTGGACCAGCGTCGCCGATGTACTTCTACTGCAAACGAATGCCGTGGAAGCCGGAAGCGGCGTCTGGTTCCATCATGTACGCGGTGGTGCCGCCGATGAGTCGTAGCTCGCAGATGTCTTTGGCTGGTTTTTGTGGGCTGGGGCACGTGATCCTGTGGGCGGAACGAGTAGAGGTGCCGGGTGCCAGGCGCACCGTGAGTTCATACCTCTTGCCTGGTCCTTGAAACCAGCTTCCGTGAAAGTTGTCGGACAATTCGTTGGTGTAGGTGTATTCGACGGTGGTGGTCTCGCCCCGTACCAGGTACGGGAGGAGCAGTTCGCTGATCATGAAGCCGAGGTCGGGGTCGATGACGGTGCGGCCACGTGTGGCCCCCGGGCCCGGTTGAAAGGTCGGCAGGCTGTTCGTCGTGGACTGGAACGACGCGGGCCTCGTGTGAGTTCCGCTGCGCAGTGCGCGTACCACCATGCGGCGGTGGTATCGCCAGCCCTGGGGCTCGACTGTCACGTCGTCGATGACGCTGAGCACGGCGAGGTTGGTGTGCTGATCGAGTCCGAGTTGCGCACTGGCCTGCCGCAATCGAACGTGACAGAGGTCCGGCCGCACGTCGTGGGGTGCGTCCGAGGTCGCGGGCGCCTCGAGGAACTGGCTCAGGGTCCCGGGCCGGAGTTCGAGGACGTCTTCCAGAACGCTGAGCGCGTGCTGGGAGCGGGGACCGTCCGGTCGCGTACTGCCACGTTGCCAGTTGCTGAGCGTGGGAACGCTCAGTGGCGCGCCCAGTTCGGTGAGGCGGCCACAGACCCGGGCCAGTGTCAGTCCTCGTGCTTCGATCGCCTCGCGTACGGCTGTGTGGAATGGCCGTGCCCTGTGGCATGGGAACCTCCGACTGCTGCGGGCCGTCGCAGCGTCCCAGCACGCCCCGTCACTGTTGAACACCCAACCCTGGCGGTGGGAGCTCGCTGGCGACGTCGCCGAGCTGTGGGCCCGCCGTGACCGGCAGGTCACCTCCATCGACCCCGACGGGCGCCTGCTCACCGTCAGCTGCGGGGCGGTCCTCGACCACGCCCGCGTCACACTCGCAGCGGATGGACACTCGTGCGTCATATCCCGGCTGCCGGACCCCCAGCGCCCAGATCTGCTGGCCGAGCTGCGCCTCACCGGGCTGCGCACCCCGGAGGCGGACGACTGGCGCCGGTACCAGTCGATGCTCATCCGCCACACCGACCGCCGTGCGTTTCCCAATATCGCCGTCCCGGAGCCGCTGTTGGAACGGCTTCGCCGAGCCGCGGAACACCGTGGGGCGCACCTTCAGATCCTGCGTCCCGAGGAGATGATCGTCCTGGCCGGTGCGGTCGACCGGGCCGAGGACATCGAACTCGACGACCCGGCCTACCGTGCGGACCTGGACACCTGGACTCACCGGCCTGCCTACAAGCGCGACGGCGTTGACGTCCCGGCTCCCGATCCCACCGTCCGCACCGTCCCGATCCGCACCTTCGACCCCGACCACACCGCGTCGATGGGGGAGAAGGTGGGCGACCAGGCCGCCCGGTACGCAATCCTGTTCACCGACAACGACGACCCCACCGCCTGGCTGACCGCCGGGGAGGCCCTCAGCGACGTCCTCCTCACGGCCGTCGCCGCCGACCTGGCCATCTCACCCATCAGCGATGTCATCGAGGTACCCGTCACCCGCCAACGCCTGCGCGGCTTGCTCTCCGGCCTGGGCTGGCCCATGATCGCTCTGCGGATCGGCGTCACGGAACGGCCCCCGGACCTACCGGCGACCGGACGCCACACGGTCTTCCCCCAGCACTGCGTCGATGTCTAACCGGCCTGTACTCACATACACGATTCTGGCCTACCTGGGGGCGTGGGCGTGGTGGCTCCCGATCGCCCTCACCGGTCACGTGGTGGACCTGCGGGCCTGGCCCACTCACATACCCGGCCTCCTGGCTCCCGCCCTCGCGGCGTTCGTCGTCACCGCACTGACCAAAGGACGCGCCGGGGTCGCCGACCTGCTCCGACGGGTGGGCCGCTGCGCCATAGGGGCCCGCTGGTGGCTGCTCGCCCTGTCTCCGCTGGCGTGTAGGGCGCTCGTGCTCGCCACGATGGCTGTGCTTGGGCACAAACTGCCAGCATGGTCGTCGTTCGGGCAGATCAACGGCTTCCCCCAGTGGGGTGTGCTCGGTACCTTCGCCGTCATCTTCGGCGTTAACGCGATCGGCGAGGAAACCGGCTGGCGCGGATACCTACAACCAACCCTGCAACGTCGCATGAGTCCCACCGCCGCGATTGGCGTCGTCTCCGTCATCTGGGCCGGATGGCACGTGCCCCTATTCCTGATAATGACCGGCTTCCGCGAATTCACGCCAGTCACGATCGTCGGCTGGCTATTCGGCCTATTCTCGGGTGCCGTTGTCCTGGGCTGGATGTACAACAAGACCGGGAGCATCCTCGCCGTCGCCATCTGGCACGCAAGCTACAACCTGGTTTCCGGAACCGTCGCAGCCCACGGACCGCTTGCCGCGACCACCAGCACGCTCGTCATATTCGCCGCAATCGCCCTGCTGATTGCCAACTGGCGCACGAACGGCACGACCCTTGGGCGAACCGACGACGTATCGAGAGAACACCTCCAGCGGGGTACGGCTGCGCGGCCTGGAGGAGCCGCATCGAAGTGAGTCGGAGGTAATGCGGCGAGCGAGTTTCTCCTCGACGCCCTCGCCACATCCCACACCCCATTGCCGCACCCGGCCTATCCAGCAGCCTCGAAGACCCGAGACGGCACCATCGACCTTGGGCTGAAACTCCGCCGGCGATGACCGCCGGCGCCTGCACGTGATCCTCTGGCAAGTCAGAATCCACCGCCGTCCCCGCATCGCGCGTCGCCCAACTCACGGGGCGTGGTTTCGCGTTCCCGACGGCCCACCGCACTGCGACATGACAACGGCACGGAGTATCAACCGAGACTCCCAAGGAGCCAAAATGGACGGCAGGCACCCTGCGGTGATGTCCCGAAGAGCCACGCAGCTCTTCGCGATCACCACACTCCTGATCACCCTGAGCCCACAGCCCACCTACGCGACACCGAAACCTCCAGACGCCAGCTCCGATGTTCTGGTGACCTACCGGGTCGGTCCCGCCCGAGACCAGATCATCAAACAGGCCGGACACGGACACGGCGATCTGCGCGACCCGGAGGCCCGTACGGCCTTCGTCGCACTGACTGGTGAGGCATACCGTGCGGCCAAGGCGGACTCACTGGGACGGGTACGCCGGGGCGTGGTGGTTCTGCGGGACTACGCGCATCTGCCGATTCAATTCGTGCGTGTGCCCTCGACGTCGGCAATGCGCGCCCTGGCGGCGGACCCGGGCGTCGAGGCGATCGAGCTGTGGATGAGAGCCTGCCTCTGGTTCGTCAGCCGGAGGTGGCCGCCGCCGACTTCCATGGAGCTGCGACCAGCGTCGCGGTCATCGACACGGGCGTCGACTACACGAACCCGGCATTCGGGCAATGTTCGAGCGCTGGCCCAGCATGCCGGGTCGCCTACGCCCAGGACTTTCCCGCCACCCGTGATGACGGACGCACCGACGACGACGGACACAGCACGAACGTCGCAGGGATCGTGCTCAGCATGGCCCAGAGAACTCGAATCATCTCACTGGACGTGTTTCAACGCGATGGAGCGCGCAGCTTCGCCGACGACACGAACGTCATCGCCGCCGTCAACTGGGTAGTTGGACACCAAGTCGAATACGGCATCGCGGCCATCAACCTCAGCCTGGGAGACGATTCCTGGAACACCCAACAGTGCAGAGGCGGAAAAGGCGAGGCCGCGTTCCGGGACGCGCGCCAGGTCGGTGTCGTGCCCGTCGTCGCTGCCGGAAACGACGCCTACCACGACAGTGTCTACCAGTCCGGGGTCAGTTGGCCGGCCTGCGTCCCCGGGGCACTGACCGTCGGCGCGGTCTATGACAGTTCCGAACCCGGGCATGACGTTGCCTGGGGAGACGTGACAACCAGGGACCTGTGCAACGACCGTGCCAGCGTGATCCGCGCCGACCGCATCGCCTGCTTCTCCCAGGGCGGTCCCTTGCTCGACCTTCTTGCGCCCGGAGCATGGGCGATCACTGTCCCCGCGATCGACACCCCAGCGAACGCCGACACCAAAGCCGGAACCTCACAGGCCGCCCCGCACGTCGCAGGAGCGGTAGCCGTGCTCTCCGCCGCAGCACCGTTCGCCACCCTGCAGCAGATCACCACAGCCCTCACCAGCACCGGGCCGATGATCCGCGACGACAGGGAAGCCCCGCCACGGTGGACCCACCGGCTGGACCTCGCAGCGGCACTAACCCGCCTGCGGGCAACCGTCGGCGCCGCCAGCTGGACCCACCCGATTACCAACAGCGGTACAGAGACGGCCTACCACCCCGACGGAGCGGTCACCATCGCCGACGGCTGCGCGACCGACACCAGCACCTACCAGAATGTCCGGCGGGATGGCTCCACTGCCTGGACGTACCCGGCCGGCGAGAACGGATACGACTGCTTGCGCCTCACGACACCCAGCCGCACCGACGGAAGGGTATTCACCCAGCTACGCAGCCGCGCCGACAACCGACTTCACATCGCGGCACTCAACGAGACCGGTCTGCTCTGGATCAACGACCTGCCTGAATACGGCTGCCCCCCGCCGTACGGAAGCGGAGCGTACAGGCTCACGGTCGGCGCGGACGGCAACGTCTACGCGCTGATCAACGCCACCGCGCCCGACTGCGGGCACCAAGACGTCCGACTGGTACGCATCGACGCCAGCACGGGCGCGATCGGCTGGGACAGCCTCCTGGGACCGATGGAGAAATGGGGCTACCTGGAATCCTTCGGAGCCTACGACCAGGGCATCACCGTCTCCACGATCACCTCGATCATCCGAGTCGACTACCAGGGGCACCAGCGCGACCTCCGCGATCATGACCCGGCTACCAGCCCTTACGGTGGCGTGACCGCCTGGAACGGGCGGCACTTCACCTTCCTGACGACCGACGCGCCGGAGCACTGCGACGGCACTTACGGCACGGTCGTCGCGGAACTCGCTGGCTATGACCCCCACGACCAGCAGCTCTGGACAACCGCAGCACCCAGGTGCGCGGAGCCTCTGGATCTGGACCCGACACCTGACGGCGGAGCCGTCGCCGTCGTCAAGATCGACGGGCACCCGACCGTCATCCGGTATGACAACCGCGGCCGCCGGATGTGGAGCGTCACCCCACCGGGCGAGTCATATTCGGCAGCCGTCGCGGTGGATGATCGCGGCCACGTTGTCGTCTTCGACGCCGCTCTCGACGCGGACCATCACCTCGCCACAAAGTCACTGTCTTGAGCTCGTCCGGGGCGCCGCCCGACGAGGTGGTGGACCAGCCGACCAACTAGCGGGGTCGGCTGCCGGCCGGGAATCCGTCCGAGCCGCCGTGGCCGCCCGCGTGGGGCCGAGATTGATCCCAGGAACAGACCCGATTCAGTCCGAAAATGTGGATGTGACCTTCACCAGGGCCCTCTTCCTATAGGGGCTGTGTGGGGCGGGTGGAACGCGGGGAGGCGCGCAAGCCCTCCATCGGCCCAGCTTGTTGGGTTCGAGCGGTACTATGCAGAGGTATCGATTTCCGCGGGCACGCCCAGAAGAGGCCATCGATGTATATCGCTAAATCCTATATTAGGTTCTTCCGTTCGTTCAATTTCGACTACCTACGCAAAGCGCATGACAAGTTCGTCGCGGATCCTTGGGACACATTGGAGTCGGGACTACAGTACCCGTTTGTTAAGGTGCTCCTGGAAAGCGGCGTAACTACCGTGGTTGGAGCCAACGAGTCGGGAAAGAGTCAATTGCTTGGGGCGATCAAGCATGCCCTGACTGGGGTGGGGATCGAGCGTGGAGACTTTTGTCGATACTCGCAATTCTTTGCGGTGGATAAATCGATGGCATTCCCTGACTTCGGCCTTGAAATCAGAGGCATGAGCGGCGAGGATCGAGAAGGCCTCGAGAAGGCGCTGGCCGCCAAATTTGAAAACGAAGTTGACGGCTTCTCTATGTTTCGAATTGGGGCCAAGGATCCAATTGTCTATATTCGACAGGGTGGTCAATGGAAAAGTTTTGCCGTTAACGATTCTGAGGCCTTAAGCACGATCCTTCCGCGATGGTTCGAGATTGACGCGAAGGTCGCTCTTCCTGAAAGCGTCCCTGTAAGGTATTTGGCCGAAGGGAAAAGGTCCAGTCAAACTGGCCCCCGTAAGGGGCGCCAAGCTTTATTTAAGACAGTGCTTGACAATCTGGACAACTGGTTTGGAACTGCGGAACAAGTTACCGCCGCAGCACCCCAGCTCATGAGCGCCTTTAGTGCTGCTAGCGCAGGGACAGATGCGCATGACAAGCAACTGGCCCTCGCCGATGACCTACTGCTCAAAGTAGCGAAGATCGACAGGACCGCGTTCCAGGAACTGTTGAAGGCTGCGGAAGCGGGCAATGACGGATTCGCGAACGGAATCGTCGAGCGGATGAACCGAAAGCTGGCGGCTTCGCTGAACTTTCCGAAATGGTGGTCCCAGGATCACCATTTCCAGCTTCTCTTAACGTTGCGCGACCAGGACCTTGTCTTCACGATTCGAGATAGGACCGGCACCGAGTACTCTGCTGAAGAGCGCAGCGGCGGGATGAAGTATTTTCTAAGCTACTTCGTGCAGTACCTCGCCCATGAGCCACCAGAATCAGGTGTTAGTGAAGTGCTGCTCATGGATGAACCCGATGCATATCTTTCCAGCACCGGCCAGCAAGATCTTTTGCGCATATTCGAGGATTTCGCTGCACCGCAGAATCCTGACCGCGTCGCTTGCCAAGTTGTCTACGTTACACATTCTCCATTTCTGATCGATAAAAATCACGGCGAGCGAATTAGGGTCCTTGAGAAAGGAGAAGGGGACGAGGGCTCACGTGTCGTTCGAAACGCCGCTCGAAATCATTACGAGCCTCTCCGCTCAGCGTTTGGAAGCTTTGTTGGAGAGACCACGTTCATCAGTAACTGCAACCTGATGCTGGAGGGCATGTCTGACCAGATTCTACTCGCAGGAATGTCGACGAGACTTCGTGCACAGAGAACCCCTACGTTGAATAACCTTGATCTCAACACGCTGACGCTTGTGCCATCTGGCTCCGCACCTCATATCCCTTACCTTGTATATTTGGCGCGCGGACGGGATGTCGATAGGCCGGCGGTGATCGTCCTTCTTGACAGTGACGAGTCTGGCAATCAGGCCGCCAAGGCCCTCCAGCGAGGGCCAAATGGAAAACCACTTATTGACGCTCGGTTCGTCCTGCAATTAGGGGACATTCCGAGTACCGACGTGGAGAGCGCGTCACCCAACGGGGTTCTGGCCATTGAGGACCTCATTCCCGTTGAGATTGGCGTCGAGGCCGTTAAGCTTTACGCAAACGCCTTCCTGCCTCCTGTTGACGCGAAAGAGATTCAGAGTCTCACGGCGGATGTTGTGAATTTCCACGGCGGGATTGGCATGCATGAGGCGTTGGAGGCGGCAGCGGCGACCATAGTTTCCGGATTCCATCTCGACAAGGTTGGCCTGGCTAGAAGCGTACTCGATGCCATCCGCAGCGATGAGAGTCTTACGGAGTTGGCTGCGACGATGGACACCAACTTTCGAGCGTTGTTCCGCGAGTTGGGGAGCCGTCAACGCCAGGCGCTTCGGGAAATAAGTACGGAGAAGACTGGCTCCAAAATCAAGCGGCTCAAGCGGTCCTTCCTTCTGGACTCTCCGGCTGGTGCGACCAAGGAAAGCGCCACACTCCTTCTTGAAGAGGTCGAAGCGGCCCTCGACAACTCCGTAGATGCGGAGGAGCTTAGAAGTCAGATTCGGTCCGTCAGGCGTCAGTTTGGGCTCGATGACGACCCGACCGATTACATTGAGGACTTCGCTGACTTCCGTAATGCGCTAGAGTCCCTGGTGTATCGTGAAATTAATGATGTTCAGGAAGATGAACAACACGTGTGACCAGCATTCCGGCACCTGCTGGTTGTTCCTTCCCGCACCATGGTGGACGGCCGCCGTATCCAGGCCGGGCCAGGTCGGCGGCCAGCGTGTCGAGGTCGGTGCCGGCGCAGCCGCGCAGCCCACGTTCGGCGGCGGTGATCAGGTCGAGGATCGCGGGAAGACCGAACCTCAGCGCCGGACCCTACCCGAGACCCTTCCGGATAAGCCTCGACCACCGGGCGGACTAGAAGTGGTGGCAACAGCGGCCAAGTACCTGATCGGACGGCTGTGGGGCCGCCGAAGGAAGTCAGCTGATCGTTGTGGACGGCATTGCTCAGTTCGCGCGCAATTTCGCGGTTCGGGCCGCTAATCATGCCGCTCGGCGTCGGATTTTGCTGAAGGCGTCGAGGGCGGTGTCGTCTGCGTCGGGGAGGGTGTGGAGGTAGCCCTCGGTGGTTCTGATGCTGCCGTGGCCGAGGCGTTCCTTGACGACCTGGAGGTCGGCGCCGCCGGCGAGGAGCCAGAAGGCGTGCGCGTGTCGGAAGTCTTTCATGACGATGTCGATGTCGAGCTCTGCGGTCTCGAGGGCGGGTCTGAGGATGCGGTCGCGAAACCACCGTCGTGGGATGTGCCCGTCTGTGTCGTAGGAGCGTGGTTCAGGTCACGGGCAATGTTATATGGTTACAAGATAGATGGCCCTGAATAAGATAGGGCCAGGATAGGGCTTCTGTGTCTACATTTCGGACACATGCCCCATAGCGGGCGGTACAACTGGTAGCAGCGAAGAATCCGCGCAATAGCGCGTGACCTGTGAAAACTCTGAAGTGGACACCGAACGCGAGAATCATTCGGAATCGGCATCAAGGTCACCTAAGCTAACGTTCTGAGAGGTTCGCGACAGATTCCCTGAGTCTCTCCGAGGCGAACTGTCGCATCGCTGACAGATTTCGGAGCCGTCGGCCGTGCTCCGGTCGTACGGTGATGGCACGAGGGCGCTCCGCGCGGTGTTCGGTGTGGTTGTCGGTGCGCTGCTCCTGCCGGCGCTGCTCACGCTCGTGTTCTCCGGCTCGTTGCCGGAGTCGGTCAGCCGGTGGAGATGGCCCACCGTGGTGGCGGCTGTGGTGCTGGCTGCCGCCTGGGCGATCGTCGAGGTTCGGGCCGGTCGGCCTGACCCTGCCGAGTTCGCTGTCGAGCAGATCGCGGACGGTTCCGCTCTTGACCGGGTGGTCGCGCGCAACGTGGGTCATAGCCCCGCCGCAGCGGTGCGGTTCGAGGTCGTCGACCGGCCCGGCGGTCACCTCTTGGTGGTCACGACGAACGCGGCCCCGGTGACGGTGGTGCCTCAGGCTGCGACCGAAGTGCGGTTCCGGAGCGCGTGGCAGGTGACGGGCAGGGGGTTAGACCTGCTGTGGGCCGATCGGCGGGGAGATCCTCGTCAGCCCGTCGACCTGCACTGACCCGGTTTCCCCGCTGGCCGTCGCGGACGTGGTGAGCAGCCGGATAACCATCGACTGTTTGCGGTGGACGTCGTCTGGAAGATGAGCACCTTCCGGGAGATCGGGGTACTCGGCGCGGGTCACCCACACCATCCCGGCCGGTGGGGCGGGTAGAGCTGGTTCGGTGTCGTGAGGTACGGCGAGCAGGGCGCTGAGGGCGGTAGCCGAGAGAAGAGTTCCCGCCGTGCGCTGGGTACGTGATGTCATAAGGCGAACCCTAGACCAACCTCTAAAGGGCCTCTGAGCTGGGCTTTTTATGTCTACGGTGCACTGTCGAGCGGGCCAGGTCAGTGGCCCTGCCGTCACTGGTGGGCGTCAGTCTGCTCTGTCGGCGGTGGGCACCGTCGGTGTCGCAGGGCCGGCCGCGCGCACGCGGCCGTGCTCGGGTCCGTGGGCGCGCCGGTGGTGGGGATGGCGCTGGCGTGTGGTCGTGGTCGAACGCGGGGAGCCCGACGGGGACGAGGAAGTGTCGGGTGGTGCTGGCCCTGACGGCCAGGGCCCTGATGGTGCGGGTCACGGTGCCGCCGGCGGGGGTGTAGTCGGTGGTCTGGGCGTACATCGGGTGCGGCCGGGTGGCGGCCGTCGAGGTGAGGGCGGAGGGCCCGTTGTTGGTGACGGTGACGGTGTGGGAGATATGTCCGAACAGGATGCCCCGGGTGCGGGTCGGTCCCGAGGGTGATGGTGAGGTCGGCGCTGGGGTGGGTGTAGCGGTCGGCGGTGCTGGTCGCGCTGGTGCCGCCCACGACGGTGACGCGCACGCCGACGGTGCGCTCTACGGACTCGGTGGCTCTGCGGTGGCCGGCTGGTGAGGACCGCTCGCCCCGGGGTGAATTGACTCGTCTGGGTAGGAATGCGCGGCGTAGGATTCCGCTCGTGAGCAACGACGCCGGCATCCGGCTTGCGCAGGGGGAACATCGCGAGTACTCCTACCGGGAGTTCACGAACTTCACGCGCCGGTTCGACCAGGAGGAGCTGCTCTTCGCCGTGGCCCGCGCCGCGCTGGAGGCGCCGCCGCGTATCAGTCCGGACCCGCGGTCCACGCGCACCCCTCTCTGGGCGTTGGCGGCGACGGTCAAGGCGTCGATCTGCCACGGGAACCGTTTCCGCTCGACCCGCGTGACCCCCAGGGACGTCCTGCGTGGGTGCCTGATGTACAACAACCTGCGGTCTGACGAACTCGACCAACCGGAGCTGAACTCGGGGTTCGCCATCCTGGTGCGCCTGATGTTCGAGCAGTTCCCCTACCAGATCTCCTCCTTCGAGGAGGTCTGCCGCCTGGAGGCGCTGTTCAGTGGCTACTCCGGCCGCAAGAGGCTGGAGGTCGTCACCGACTCCACCCTGGCCGATCTTCTCGGCGCGCCGTTGATCCCGACCGTCGGCGTGGCGATGATCCTGCACGTGTCGGCGCAGGTAAACGGCGGACTCTTCGATCCTGCGTGGATGGACCAGTCGAACTTCCAGGACGTGCTCGCTGTCGTGCCGCGCCGCGACGTGGAGTCCGTCATCAGGGCCGTGTTCTCCACCACCTTCGAGGAGTTCGCGCTACAGGCGGCGGAGACACCGGCGTTGGAGTTCCTGGACCAGTACATGTTCAACCCGCTGACCGCGCGCCCGCTCGTCCAGCTCCGGGACGGGCGCTACATCGCCCCCGTCCCGCAGCTGATCTTGAGGAAGTTGTCACCGTTGGAGTTGTACTACCCCGGGCTGGACCGGTGGGGGCAGGCGTTCGCCCGGGACATGGGCGAGCTGTTCGAGGACTACGTCGGACGCCAGCTCCGACACCTTCCCGACGCGGTAGTCCACGCCGAGATCAGCTACCGCAGCGGGAAGAACACAGTGGACGGGGTGGACTGGATCGTCGTGTTCGACAACCTGGTCCTGCTGGTGGAGGCCAAAGCCACCCGTGCCTCGGCCTCGGTGCGCGCCGGCGACCGGACCGCCACCGAGCCCTACCAGCGGATCCTGGGAAAAGGGTTCAACCAGATCAACCGGATGCACCGTGCGATCCTCGCCGGCGCCCCGGAACTCGCGCACATCCCCACCGACCGGCCCTTCCTCGGGCTCGTGAGCACCCTCGACGCGTGGCCCGCGGCCAACAACCTGGCCCGCCCGGGCCTGCCGGACACCGATGTCCCCACGATGGTGGCCTCCGCACGCGATATCGAAGCGCTGGTCTCCGCCGGCCAGCGGCGCTCCGCCAGCGAGATCCTGCTCCAGATCATGACCACCGGAGACCAGCTGCTCTCGGAGTTCGGCCCGGCGCTGGGCAAGCACCGGGCCGAAGGCGACCGCAACCCGCTGCTGGACCAGGCGTGGGCCCGCTACCCGTTCGGCCACCGCGCCGCACAGCGCCGCGCCACCACCTGACGAGCCCGGGCTTGCCGGATAATCAGCGGGTGACCTCGGCCCCAAAGAACCAGACCACC
Organism: Longispora urticae; assembly: GCF_053902585.1. Classification (NCBI taxonomy): domain Bacteria; kingdom Bacillati; phylum Actinomycetota; class Actinomycetes; order Micromonosporales; family Micromonosporaceae; genus Longispora; species Longispora urticae. The sequence goes on along the minus strand of NZ_JAQZSH010000019.1, from coordinate 42,486 downwards.
CGCTCCAGCGAGGGACTTTCGTCCTCGGACGGCGAGCGTATCGCCGTTGAAGGGCTTGTCGGGCAGTACCTGATCGCCGCGCAGAGGGTGTTGACATTCGCGGACCAGCTTGTCGAGGTCCGGGTCGCTGACCCGGAGGCCGGCGCGGTCGACGACTTCGCGATATACACCGCCGACGAGGTGCACGCCCTGCAGGTGAAGTGGCCGACTTACCCGGGCACCATCACGTTGAACCAGTTGTGCTCGGCGGGCAGGAACGGCCGTAGCCACGTGGGCGACCTCGCTGAGGGCTGGTCGCAGATCACGGAGCGGGAGACGGAGACGGGCTCGGGCCGGCAGGTGACGGTTTGGTTCGTCACCAGGGACCACGCCGCCAAGAACCCCGACAAGTTCTTCGACGGAATGCCGGGCGGTCACACATCGGCGTTCGTCCAGCACGCCCTACAGCTCGTGCAGGAGGTCCTGCGCCGCGGCGAGAAGCCGCCGGTGGAGCTGGTGTCGGCGTGGCAGGACGCGTTCGACAAGCTGCGGGCCGCCTCGGGCCTGCAGGAGCGGGAGTTCTGGGAGTTCTTGCGGTGCGTGCGCTTCGAGTTCGGGACCACGGCTGACACCGCCTGGTTGACGAGTTTCCGCCAGCAGGCCGGGCGGATGCAGCGGGACGCTGCGAAGCTGGCGGAGTACTTCTTCGGCAGGGTCGGGCTGGTCCGTTCCCAGGACCGCGTCGTGGCGATCCCAGCCGAGGAGCTGTGGAGGGTGCTGGCCTGGGACTCGCGGCCCGGGTTTCGTAACCCGCACCGTTTCCCGGTGCCGGCGGCGTATGTGCCCAACGACGACGTGGAAGTCGTCGTGCAGGACCTGGTGGGCTTCACCGACCGGGGATACGTGCTGCTGCAGGGGGCACCGGGCAGCGGGAAGTCGACGCTGCTGAGCGCCACCGCGCTGCCCGCAGCGCGGGTGGTGCGCTACTACGCCTACGTGCCGGACGTGCTGTCGGTGAGTGTGCGCGGCGAGGCGGCCAGCTTCATCGACGACATCTGCGCGGCGTTGAAGAAGAAGTACGGCGTGCGGACCACCGTCGGCGGCGCGGACGCCGGGGACCTGCGGCTGCGGCTGCTGGAGGCGTTGGACGGCTGCGGCCAGGACTTCCAGTCGAGTGGAGCGAAGACGGTCATCATCGTTGACGGGCTCGACCACATCCCCAGGGAGCAGAACCCGTCCAGGTCCCTGTTGACGATCCTGCCCACTCCCGAGGAGATCCCCGAGGGCGTGGTCTTCCTTCTCGGTAGCCAGACGGCTGAACTGCTACGCCCGGACATCCGGGCTCACCTCACCGATGCCCGCACGGTGCGGATGGGCCCGTTGGCCGCTCGTCAGGTCCTCGACATCGTCGACCGGGCCGGTGTCGGAGAGGTCCTTCCGGCCGGTCAGCGGCAACGGCTCGTCGAGGCCGTGGAGGGCCACCCTCTGTCGTTGACGTACCTGCTCAACACGCTGGCGACCGTCACTGCGACAGATGACGCCGACAAGGACAGGCAGGTCGAGCGGGTTCTGGCAGACGCGGCTGAGTACGGCGGCGACGTGGAGGCCCGCTACCGCAGCTACTGGCAGCAGGTGCGCGGTGAGGCGGACCTGCTGCGGCTGCTGGCAGTGGTGGCGTGGCAGCGCCGGCCGGTCGACGTACGGTGGCTGGCCGGCAGCTGGGGACAGGCTCTCGCCGGCAGGTTCACAGCGGTGGCCGGGGCGCTGTTTCACACCGAGGGCAACGAGTGGCACTTCTTCCACAACAGCTTCCGGTTGTTCCTGCGGCATAACACCACCGGCCCCGACGGCACGGACAGCGAAACCGACGTGCACGCCGACATCGCCGACCGGTGCCGTGACCTGGCCGGCGCGTGGCCCGGCCAGGCGTTCGACGAGCTCGCGCACCGCATCCTCGCCGGCCAGAACGATGAAGCACTTCGGGTCGCGCAGCCGGAATTCTTCATGGCCCAACTCGACGCACTGCGCCCGCACGACGACGTCCTCTCCGACATCCAGCTCGCGGTGAGCCTGGCCGCCGACCTCAAGGATATGGAAGCGTTCACCCGCCTGATCCTGGCCCTGATCCAGGCCGGGCAGCGGGAGATGGCCCTGTCCCGCGACGACGTCGCCGCAGCCCTCGCACGGTTCGCTCCGGCGGCCGAGGCGATGCCACACCTTATGAGTGGCCGGACCCTGCGGGTGCCGGAGATCGTGGCGCTGGATGCCGCCCGCCGGATGGCCCGCGCGGGCTCGTTCATCGAGGCGCGCCGGCTGTTCGTGGCCGCGGGTCCGATGCGTTCCGCGGTCACCGACGGCGGGGAGTCGTTGACGCGGGGCGGGGTCGACTTCCTCCGTGCCTGGGTCAGGGCGGCCACCTACCAGATGGTTCCCGCCGCTCTCCTCGCCCGGATCGACCGTGACCTCCCGGCGGTCGACGACGGCGACGTGGTGGGGCAGGAGCAGGACGTTCTTCGGGCCGACTACCGGGCCGTCGCGCTGAAGGCGGCGGTGTCGGAGTGGCAGAAGGCCGGGGAGGCCGAGGCGGCGGACAAGGGCCTGGACCTGTTGTGGGCGATCCGTCCGGCCTCTGCCGTCAGGGCCTCCATCAGCGTGATCCGCGCGGCCTGCGCCCAGGAGAAGATCACCCACGCCCGAGCGCTGATCGACGACCTGATGGCCCGCATCGACGCGGGCCCGCTAGCGGGGGAACTCGACGTGTCGTCGTCGACCGCGATCGCGGGCCTGCTGGTGCGCATCGACGGCTCAGACGAGCGAGCACGGCGATTCCTTCCCGACCAAGAAGAGCTGGAATCCGCACGCACCCCCGGCGGCCGAGCCGTTCCATGGGTGAGTTCCTTCGAACTGCACCGCCTACGCCATGTCCTGGCGGTCGGCAGGCCTGCCGACCAGGTCGTGCAGGCGTCGGCGAACCCGCGCGGTGCCGGCGTGGTTCGGTTCGGCCGGGCCCTGCTCACCGTCGCCGAGCTCGACGCGGCCGCCATCCGGCACGAATGCCTGGGCGCGCCCGCTCCAGTGGCCGTCCTGGCCACGGCCCGGACCCTGCTCAGGGTGTTTGAGGCCCCGACGAAGCAGACCTTCGACTGGACGGAATGGAGCAACGTCGCCGACTACGGCGAGGAGTACTTCCACCAACTCGCCCGCGTCATCGTCCGCGTCGAACCCGCGGCGATGGACGCGCTGTGCGCGTACGCCACCGAACGTTTCACGGCCGGGGAAGGCTGGTGGCCGCGACGTCGCCGGCAGTTGATCACCGGGTTCCTGCGGGCCGGTGCGTCCCCGGAGTGGGGGTTCGGGCAGTTGCGCCTGATCGAGGCCGACGTCACCCGGCCCGGCGCCACCGACCCGGACGACCGGGCCAGTGAACTCCTCGCGCTGGCCGACGGCTACCGACAGGCCCGGGCGGCCAAGGCCGCCCACGACGTCGTGAAGCTGGCGGTCTGCTCGGCGAGCGGGATCGGCAGCCAGGAAGACGACGAGCAGATGGTCGTGTGGGCCCGCTGGCTGCACAGCGCCGTACGCGCCGAACCCGACGCCGAGGTCAACGCCGCCCGGATCGTGGAGTTCCTGCAGCGCCTCGTGCCCTACGGCGGCGAGCAGTACGCGTGGCAGCTACGCAAAGCCGCAGCCGAGGCACTACGCGCGGCCTGGACCGTGCAGCCCGGGTGGGCACTGCAGGCGGGCCGTGCGGCCGTGCGCCACGGCCTGCTGGGTATGCCGGACCTTATCGCCGTCATCGTCACCTGCGCCGCCACCGACCCGACACTGACGCCGTTGGCGGTCAGCTGCACGGCGGAGATTCTGTTTCCGGTCCACGGGCACGCCCCCGACGGCCTGTGGGACCTGCTGATGCGCCACAGCGCCCGCCCCGCAGCGGACCTGCGCACCCTCGCCGACGCCACCCGCGCCCACAGCAACAGCGGACAACGCGCAAGTCACGCCACCGACGCGCGCCACGCCGTCGACGCCGCCGGCAAAGCCGCTCAGGTACGCGTCGACGACTACGACGACCTGTTCGCACTCGCCCCCACCCCCGACGACTACACCACGACCAGCTCGGGCTACGACCCCCTCGCCCAGGGCGAGCTAGTCGTGCGCGAAGAGCGGTGGTCGGCCCGCCGGGTCAACGACGCCGCCGTCACGCCGGCGGACCTGCTCCTGATCCTCCAGGACGCAGAACCAGTCGAAACCCGAACCACCTACGACTCCTTTCCCTGGCGGGAGATCCTGCCCCGGCTCCTGCCGACGGCGTCCGTGGTGCAGCTGGGCAGGATCGCCACCATCCTGCTCGACCATGACCTCACGGCCAACGAGCAGCTCCTCCTCGGGCGGACCCTGGCCGAACGCGGCGACCAGGCCACCGCACGCAAAGTTCTACGACACGCCGTCGCCCGCCCGGTCAACGGCATCGAGACCGGCGGCTGGAGCATCAACTGGGGAGAGACCACCCGGAAGGAGATCTGGGCACACCTCATCCGGCTCGGCGACCCGCAAGCCCAGCCGGACGCGCTCAAAGACCTCGCGGTCACCATCGGACTACAGAAGATCCACGCGCCCCGCCTGGCACCTGACCTCGAGGCGTGGATCGCCATGCTCGGCCGACCCGACACGCGCGCCACCAACTGGCCTGACATCGACAGCTACCTCAACCGGGTGGCGGCAGCCGACGACGACGCGAAGTTCCCCCCGCTGGACCCCACGCCACAGGGCGGCAGCCAGGCGGTGGGGGCCGTGATCGACATGATCGTCGGGTTCCTCGGGCACCCAGCCCGGTGCCTTGACTACGGAGCCCGCCGCGTACTCCTGGGACTCATCGACCATCCCGGCGACGACGCGCAGATGCGGGCCATCACAGAACACCTCACCGGAGCCCTGCGCGACGGCGGGTGGCCGGCCGAGGCCGCCGCCGCTGTTCTCGCCGCCGGCACCAACCCGCCCGGCGGGCACCCGCTGTGTCCGCTACTGCCGCCCGAGGTGAGCCAGGAACTCCACGACGCGATCGCGTCGGCGATCGCTGGCGACGACCTCATCATCGCCGACCTGGCGACCCTCGCCGCCGACCAGCACAGCCTGGGCTGGACCCGCCCGACCGTCCAAGACCTGCCCGTCGGCTACGACATCGCCATCCCGCCCGTGCCGTCCGGCCACCTGTACTCCCCAGACCCGGCAACCGGGGCGATCGCGCTGGGCTCTGACAACCCGCGCTTCGTCATCGCCCCCTACGACACGACGATCGACACCCTCGCCGGCGAGATCGACATACCGTCGTCCAACCTCTTGCACCGGGCCGCCGCCATCAGCCGTGACAACACCATCATCGGCCCGGCGCATTGGCGGCACCACAGCGGCGCCGACGCGCAAGACATTGCCGACCTGCTCAAACACGACGATCTCAAGGCCAGCCACCGGCCGACCTCCCTCCTTCGCGGACGCCGCGCCATCAGCAGGGTGTTGTCCGACCTCGACCGGGCCGGCCTGCTGCCCGCGCCGTCACCCGGAACCCGGACCCGCACGGCCAGCGACTGGGCGGGTCTCATCGAACCCGACCTCGCCCGGGCCCCGATCGGCCCGGTGTACCGCCATACCCGACTCCCCGCAGTCGCAGAACGTTCCTACGAGCCCGGGAACGGATGGCTCGACCAACTCGACCAGGCGCTCACCACCGCCACCGCGGACCTGTCCACCGGCCACGACCCCGTCCTCATCGCAGAAGCGTCGCGGTGGTGGCGCAACACCACCGAGAAGGCCGGAGAGATCCGCAAACGTACCATCTCCCCGGCGGCTCCTGACCTTCCTCGCGGCCGCCTGGCCCAGGCTCCGCACGCCCGACGAATGGGCTTCGACACCAGGTGGGGGCTCTCTGACTACCTGACTGCGGCGACATCACAGCGACTCGGTGACACCGCGCCGGACCGCTGGGTGTGTCAGGACGACCTTCTGCCCGCCGAAGCTGGACGATGGGAATGGCTGGGGCTGCACCCCGCTCTGTGCCGCACGCTCGGCTGGACTCTCGACTCCACCCAGTTGCTGCTGTGGCGGGGGTCAGACGGCGCGCCCCGCTCGTGGACGACCTGGTTCGACAACGCCGACGACTGGTCACCGGCCGCCGGATCCGACTTCGCCCACGGATGCCAGGTCATGATCACCCGCCAAGGTCTCGCCGAGCTGGAGACGTCCTTTGGCGCTATCGAGATCCATGCCTACATCGAGCGTTCAACACACGCAGATCCCGACGCCGTGACATGTTCGACGGTGATCCGGATAGAGACTGAACCCGAGACCTGACCGAAGACCCACTACGGGCGCGCGGATCGCCTGCCGACCGTGGAGTGATAGCTGCTCGACGGACACCTGGTCAAGACACGAGCGTGACATCTGTCGGCAATTCGCCAACGGCGCCCGAACGCACCGCTGGGACGAACTGCGGGGATATGGTGTCTCGGTGAGAGTGGCGCATGAGTTCACCACCGCCGACGTCGATGCCGCGATCGACTTCGTGGTGTTCAACGGCGCCGAAGACCGCGGACAGACCGTCTCGTACTCGCGAACATTCGACGCGGCCGGCCTGGTGTCACCGCAGAACCTCCACATGAGCGGCGAGTCCCAGATCGTCACCCAGTTCATGGAGCAGTTCCACTACCGGTGCGCCGAACGCGGACTGCCGCCCCTCGACGCCTTGGTCGTGCATGTCGCTGGGCAGCGGGAATCGTTCCCCGGCGCAGGCTACTTCCGGGTCAACGGCCACGACGACCCGCTCAGCACCAAGACCTCGCCCGACGCCGCGGCGGCAGCCACTGACTTCTGGCAGGCGCAGAAACAAACCTGCCGGGACTGGGGAGTGCAAAGCCGGCGCGGCCACGCCTAACAGCAGATCACCGCGACCCGCCTCGACCACCCGGTGTGGGGCTGGCAGCCCGTTCGGCGGGTCGGCCGCGGCGAGCGGCCCGGCGGCCCTCGCGAGCGTCGGTAGGTGACGGCCCGCGAGGCCGGCCCGCCGGCGTGATCGGCGGGCACACCTCGCGGTCGAGCCAGCATCACCGGCCTACCCGGTGGAGGGCGGCGAACACCGACACAGTGCTGCTGATGCCTACTGCCCAGGCCGTGCTGTGAAACGCGGCGAGTCCCGCGCTGAGCGCCACTAACAACGTGACGACGGTGTGCTGCCGACGCGGCGGGTCTGGCTCAACAGGTCCGCTGCGCCTCGGGTTCGGCTGTCTGAACTTCGTCATCTTCGTCATGACGTACTCCTTCCAGTGCGGCTCATCCCTTAGATGTGCCGCTCAGGAACGAGTTGAGCACCCCGGCGGGGCGCGTTCTTGGCGAAGGTTGCGGGGCTGGGTTCCCGGGTCTAGCGTCACCGTGTGGTGCGCAAATCGCCGAGCCCGGCCGATAAGGAACTCATCGCCTACGCCGCCGAACGCGGCGTGAAGGTGTCGCCGACCCAGCTCGAGCACCGGCCTGCTGGCCCGCAACGTGTGGCGGTCAACGGGACGCGGCAGGGTGTCGGCGCCAGCCGAAGGGGCCCACGACATGGTCACCTGGCTCGGAAGACACGCCAGGAAGGGCCGGCGTCCCTACGACCTGGCGATCGAGGCGTTCAACGACGGCTTGGCCGTCCCTGAGGCCACGGTCCGGGCCGCCTACCGCAACGCCATCCTCACGGTCGTGATCGACGCCGAGCAGTCCACCCCGATGCCTGACGACGGCGACCGCGAAGAGTGGATCGCCGAGGTCATCGACAAGACCATCGCGTCGCACCCCGGACCCTTTTCGATCCCTAGGCGGATTCGTCGCATCGACCAGCGACTGACCGCCGCCGGAGTTGACTGGGCGCCGTCGGCGATCGCCCAGCACGACAAGGGGCCCAGCAGCGAACCCATGACCGGTACCGACGCCCGTGCCTTGGCGCTCAATGCCGTGCTCGCAGGCAAGGAGGGAGTGACGGGCGGGGAGTTCGGTGACTTCCTTCGATTCATCAGTCCAGCGGGTGCCGCCAGTCCCTTCGCCTCGATGTTGGAGTACCCCGACGAGGGGGTGATCGACGCCGGAATCGCGGACGGAATCGGGCTGCAACTCCTGCACGCCGGTGACGTGCGAGAGGTGATGGTCGCAGCCATCGACGGCGCCTCACTGGAAGATCTCCGCGAAGCGTGGACTGCCCAGGAACAACGACACACCGCTGCGGTCGAGTTGTGTGATGCGGTGGAACGAGCCCTCGACGCCGGCGAGTTGACGGTCGCTGCCGACATGTGGCGAGCTGGCGTCGGCGTCGGTATAGGACGTCTGCAGGTGATATCCGTTCTGAAGGGCGGACGCTCGACTGCTGACCGGGCCCGTGACGCGGTGGAACTGCTGTGGTCGGCAGCCTTCGTCAGAATGCTGTTCACGGTGGTGCCTAACGGGGAGTATCACCTGCTACCGGTACTCCTGCCGCCGTACCTCCTCAGGCTCATCGGACCATTCCCGCAGCAGGACATCGCCGATCCCCCGAGTGATGCGACACCGTCTCAGTAGAACCGGCTCCGGAGAATCACAACGTCGACCAGGACCGCCGCGCAGAGCAACGCGGACCAGCGCTGGGGGCGCAGTACCCGGGCGCGCGGTTACTGCTTGACGCTTCGCGCTGGTCCGCGCTGACCCGAGTGGTCTCACGTCGCTAGGAACCGACTTGCTGGGGACCGCCATCTGTGGAGGCAAGGCCTGCGACGGGGGAGTCGGACTGCCCTGACTCGCGGTGCAGGTCGACCAGGGTCGTGCTGACCTGGCGTGCGATCGCGTTGGCGCGCCGTGCCACCACGTCTACGAGGTGCGCTTCGTTGAAACCGAGCAGCTGCAACAGCGCCAGCTCGACCATGACCGTCGTCGCGCTCATCGCGATCACCGTGCCGTCGGTGCCGGTGGCCTTCGGCAGCGAGGTGTGGCCGATGTCGTTGCGGGCCTTGCGCGTCGCCCACGCCCACGCCGCCGTGCACTCCTCGAGCTGCGGTCCGTCGCCGGGGACGCCGCCCCCGAGGAGTTCGGTGACTGCGGCCGTGGGCAGGCTGGATGCGAGGTCGAGAAGCCGCCACTCCAGGGTCGGTCGGTTGACTAGGACGTCCTTGAGCAACGGCACGCAGTCCGCCAGCTCCGCGTTCGCCCCGACCGCGTCGAAGATCGTCTTGCGGAGCAGCGCGAACGTGTCCTTCGGCATGGCGACGGCGGATCTGTTGGAGATCCGGTTCAGGTTCTCCGCCGCAGTCGCCGCCGACACCAGCCGCGTCTCCAGGACGCCGTCGCGGGCTCCCCGCAGACCGGCGATGGGGCCCTGCAGACGGGCGTGCTGGCGCGCCCAGGCCGGCATGACGTCGGCGAACGCGACCTGCTCCAACGTGAACAGCATGTTGCGCGCCTCGACGGGCTTGACGCTGTCGTCCCGGCGCGGCCACAACGGCAGGTGCAGCTTAGCCCGGGGGTCGGGCCGGCCGTTCTCCTCTTGCGGGAGACGCAGCTCCAGGGAGGTGATCGCGCAGTCGCGGCCCACGGCGAAGCTGAGCAGCCGCTGCACGGCCTGCACGTGGCCCAGCAGGTCGTTCACGCTGGCCGGCGTGGTGGGGGTGATGCGGACCGTGACTTGTTCGGTGAACGTCACCGTTTGGGCGAGACTCGTTCGCGTCTCGGTGGGTTGCAGGCTTTCCAGGAGCTCCACGACGGTGCCGTCCTCGAGCACAGCCGTGCTGTCGGGCGGCGTCGTGTACGTCGCCAGCACGCGGTCGGTGTACGGGCCGGGAGTGTGCAGCAGGTGCCGCCGCAGACCAGACCGGGCCGCCCACTCGGTCAAATTCTCCAGCGCGACTTCGATGCCGCAGAACACCGGAAGGTCGGCGGCGGCCTGGCCGTCCGGCGGGTCGAGCCACGCGCCGATGACCACGGCGTTCGCGTAGGTGGTGGGGAAGCCGTACCCGGAGACACCCAGGAGGGTGACAGCCTGCCCGGTGCTGCTCGTGCCGTGGACCACCGGAGCCGTGGCGGGATCAGTTCTGTCGGTCCAGCCTGTGGGCGTCCAGTGTGCCACGAGCGGCTTGCGTTCGTCGGTGTTCAAGGTGACGTGGCCGGCTTCATCCACCGTGAGTAGACCGGAGGGCTTGTGCTTCTCCCGCGGGCCGGGAACCCACCACGATCCACGCATCTCCACGCTCATGCATTCTCCTCATTCTCGAACGAGCCGGACGCTGGAATGATCCCCGAACTGGCGCAAATGGAGCAAACTGTGGGAACCTGGGGCGCAGCCCCTGCTCCGGCAGCCAGTGCTGTGGACCAGCGTCGCCCGATGGCGGTGGGCCCCAGACCAGAACACGATCATCAAATAGTGCGCCGATATTGTCCGCCCGATTTAATACGCGATGCTCCCAGCGTCTCGGACCGCTCGTAGGGGTGAGTTTGCGCAGTACGATCCCGGAGTGAAACCGTTTGGGCGATCTCAGGCCGGCCGGCTGACCGTGTGGCAGAGCCAGGCCCTGGAACATGGTCTGGCTCTTGAGGAGGGCAGCGACGACGCCTGCCGCAAGGTGCCGCTGAACCCGCCGCTGCGGGACCAGTTGCTCTGTCCCGTCTGCCTTGAGTTCAAGCCGTTCAACCAGTTCAGCCGCGACCACGCCCCGCCGCAAGGCGGACAGTCCCGACTCGGCCCTGCCTGCTCCGTCGTCATGGTCTGTATGGCCTGCAATTCCGAAGCTGGCTTCGGCTTCGAGCGCGAAGCTGCGGCCTTGCTAAGAATGGACGAAGTCGACGAGCTGGAAAACGACTGCGCGGTGCACGGCGGCCTGCGCTCGTTCACCGATGAGGTGACTGGCCTCAGCATCGTGGTGGATGAACTGCCGTTCGTGCTGGCGGATCTCAAAGCCGCCTACCTGCTGGCATTCGCGGTGCTGGGGTACCGCTACGCTCGAGCCTCCGAAGTCGATCCCATCCGTCACGCCATCCGGGCCGGCCGACAGCCCTCCGCAGAGAACTCCTACACCTGCAAGGTGGGGTCGGTCGACACGGAACTGGGATCGGTCCTGATGGAAGTGGGCGGCCCCTACCCCTGCGTCATCGTCCGCAGCGAGTCAGCTGCCGTGGTCCTGCCCCGTCCCGGCACCCCGATTGTCCCGCCGCCAGTATTGCTCACCAACGTGTTTAGCCGGAACTTCCCATGGCCACGCACGGTCGAGCACGCCCGAGACGACGCCGTGACTCGCGATGTACTCGGAGGAACCATGTTCCATGCCGATCTGTGCCACACGCATTGGCCGAAAGTGTTTCCTCGGATCCCCCAGCTGGGCCCCGTCCGCCCGCTGCCGGCACCAGGTCGCTGACCTGCGCCCGTGCAAGAGTCAACGCACGGCAGAGCAGGCCGCGAATCCGATGCCGTCGCGAGGAGTACTCCGAGACTAGCCGCGGAACCGCCTGGTCAGTTGTCGGCGACCATCGTCGAACGCCGGCCGGCGAACTGCCTGGGCTACTTGAGTGGGGGCCCGCGCCTGGACGCGGGCGAACGGGGCGGGCACAGTAGCTGGGTGACGTTCCGCCTGCCCGCAGCGCTCGAGAATGCCCAAGATCGTGCGGCCCTGGATCTGCTGAGCTACTACTACGGTCGACCGCCCGGGTCGGGCGGCGTGATGGGTGCACTGTTTGACACGTGGGACTCCGCGGGCACGCGTGCCGCCGACGCGAATCGGTTCACCGCCGATGACCTGGTCGCGATCGGGTTCTTGTCCGTGCGGGTTCCGGCCGGCACCGCCCGGATTCTGCTCTGGGACCAGGCGGCCGAGTTCACCGCCCTCTTGATGGAGCTGGGCGCAGATCGTGACTTGGCCGATGAGGCCGCTCCGTGGCCCTGCAGACTGGGCGGGGTGGCGGTTGCGGGCCGCGCTCCTGGATTTGGACGGGGTGGGCGTGACGACGGCGACCAAGCTGATGGCCCGCAAACGGCCCCGGCTGCGTCCAATCTGGGACCCGGTCGTCGCCGCCGTCACTGGCACCGGCCGCAGGCAGTGGGAACCTCTTCGAGTCGCGCTGCGCGAGGACGACCGGGCTCTACATCGCCGCCTACTGCGGCTGCGGAGCGCGGCGGGGCTCCCGCTGGAGGTGTCGCCGTTGCGGGTGCTGGACGTGATCTGCTGGCAGACCGGCCGTGGTTGATCGCTGACCTTCAGTTCAATGGAAACAGCCAGGCGGCCAATGTGATTATCGTAGCGAGGGCCGCGAGGACGAACCCAGCTAAGGCGATTTCTGCTTGCGGATCCGCGGCGGCAGCCCTCTTCCAACGTCCAGGGATGGGAATCCGGCTCAGTAGTCTGCGTGCCACCGTCGCGTACCGCCCGGGCAACACGACGACCACGGAGAGCATGGCTGACCACCACCAGGCATACAACCAGAGCACGGGGAACACACCTAAGATGGCGCATGCCATGACCATGTTCGTGAGTTCGCTGTGGTCAACGTTGGGTGCGCGGTAGCGATCCATCACGTATGGAACGAGCGTTTGTGCGGCAATCGCGAGGAAGTATACGGCCAGAAACCACATCGTAGCCACGTAGAACTTCCGGAACCGGTTTCGCCTTTCCAGAAGCTCCCACACCCGCTGGGCCAGCAGTGACTTGTCCTGCGACGGCCAGGAGCTCTCAATGTGCATGCGGGCAGATCCGGTGCCAGTTCGTGTACCTATCCACAGTTCAAAGGTCGGGCCGTCCTCATCTGCTGCCTTGCATGTCATTCGTAGGTTGACGAGGTGTCGTTGGCCGCCTGTGTGGACGATGATCTGGTCGATCGTCGGCGCTCGGAGTGTGATGTATTCCTTCGCTCCGAAGATTGTCAGTTTGTTTTGCCGTCGATCAACGTGTCTGATGTGCGTGTACTCAACGGTTGAGTCAGGGATGTGCTCGCGGGCGGCCTGTTCGATCTGTTTGATGTCGCTGATGGTGAGTCTGCGTGACCTGCCCGTGGCGGCCAGGCTCCTTGACCAGGCTTCCGGACGGTCCGGTGATGTCGTTGCTGACGGGTCAGAGTGGGATGTCATTGTCTCTTCCGGGGCCGAGTTGGGCTGTGGGTGAGTCGGCGCTGGGAACGCTGCTCCCTACCTTCTAGCTACCCAAATGGTCGGCTGGTCCGAGCGGCGCGCCCAGGTCCCACAAACCCGGCACCGCCGTCATCATCATCCGCCCAGTGTGGCCTTCCCGTGACCAGTGAGTCTGTCCGGAATCTGGCAGGGATTATGACTTCCTTCCGCCGAGAGAACTCCGATGATCGATTGCATCGCCCTGCCGGAGGCACGATCGTGGGGCGGCTGTCTCGACGGCATGGGAGCGTCGGATGGCCGGTTGCGGAGCAGGGCGTTGCCGCCCTTCGGGCCTGGGCCTAGCCGCTAACTCGAACTTAGGTTGAGACCGGCTGTCCATGTGGACTCGTAGACGTCCTCGCCGAAGAGTCCTTCCTCCCCACCTACTTCGAGTTGTCCACACCACCATCCTGCGCCACCCCGACTGGCCCGAGATCACCAGCGCAGAACGGGTCGCACTCGCAGGCGAGAAGTACGTCCTGACCACCGAAGAGTCCTACCTTCCGCACGAGCGAGGCGGGTACACCTTCGCCCCGCCAAGGCCAATCGACCCGCCCCGCAGGACCTAGCCCATCCCCGGCCAGCGGTCTGCCTGGGAGCGAAGGTTCTGCATGGTCGTAGAGCACCAGCAGTTGCCCTCGACGCTGATCGCAGGTTCGGACTTCGTCCCAAATCACCGTCGACACCGTGAAGCCGCCAGCCACAGCGAGCTGCTCCGGACGATTGACGAGAACGATGGGCTTTCTGCCTTGAGCTAGCCACCTAGGATGCCTGCGCCGGCGTGACGCGGCCCTTGAATCTCGGCGGTCGGCTGGAGTGCGAGGGTTGTTCGTGAACTCTGCGTAGCGCGCTCGTACGGCGGTGTGGGCTGTTCGGGTCCGGGCGGTTCACCGTCGAACGCCTGCGGCTGGTCGCGGCCGGGCTCGACATGTCGGTCAAGCCGGTTCTCAGCCGTCTGGCTGTCCGCGAAATCCTGCGGCGTCCCGCCTGCCGGGGCCGAGCTGGGCGGAGACCAGCGGTCGCGCGACTACCATCAAGCAGAAAGCCTGACCTGGGCGCTTATGTGATGCATTTCCCTTATGCTAAGTTACTTCCGGCACGTACGGCAGGTGTGAGGCTGGCTGGTTCCCCCGGCGAACCAGCGGATCGGCCGCGGAGTTGGGCAACTCCCTGCCACCATTTAGGACACCCTGCGACGCTGTCTGTACACGCGTCCTTGTAGCTGCCTGCCGGGGCGGCGGACACGAGGACTCATGGCACGCCGTAGCCTCCGGGAAGAGCTCGCCGACATCCTGTGCGAGTTCACCGGACAGAACAACACCCAGGCGATCACCGCGATGATGCGGGCCACCACCGACCTGAGCCGCTCCGACCGAGACCTCATCGTGGACGCACTCCGCGCAGCAGGCCGAAAGCCCGTCGCCATCCGCATCCCGCCGGACCTGCGCCAGCGACTGCTCCCCGAAGCAACCGATCCTGCTCAACAAGCCCTGGAAGCACGCATCCTTCTGGCGATGTCAGACGCGGTCAACCACCTGCACGAACGCCCCCCGAGGAGCTTGCTGCGTCCAGCACACCTGCTGCAGGGAGTCGATCCCCAGCCCGACGTCCTGCGACTACGCCTGCACCCCCACGCCGTCGGACCCCTCGCCGCCGAAACGCTGCCACGCACCAACGGCGAAGGACTGTCCGGAATCCCCGGCCTGCGCTACCGTCAGCACCGCAACCACGGCGAACTGTTCCTCCTCGGAGAACGTCCGACCGCTCGTGTCATTCTCGCCGGAGTCGACACCGAGGCATGGAAAGCCGCCGTGATCTTCGCCGAACAATCCGTGGAACTCGACCCCGACGACCCCATCACCTGGCACTGGCACAACAGTCAGCGGCTGACCCGGCCCGAGCGTGATGCCATCAAGGCCCGACGTCGGCGCTTCCCCGGACCTGCCGCGCTCGCCAGCGCTGTCCTGCGCCGCTACGGCCTCCTAGCCACAGAAGCGCTGTACCTACGCGCGTGGACCTTCATTGATCGTCTGTCCATCGAAGCCCCCGGACCCGCAGTCGCAGAACGACTCCAAACCCAGCTCAACCACCCCCTGTTCGGCCTGGACGCCGCAGAGGCAACCGACGGCCGAACCATCCTCGACCAGCACACATCCACACCCGGAGACCAACCTTGGAGACTCGACCTACGACGCGCCGACCTTCCCGACGCAGACGCCGACGAACGGCTCAACGAGTCGCAGCGCGATCCACACGGAGGATGGACTGCCTGGAACGCCATCTCCGAGTCACGCCAGCGCGCCGCCTGCACCGGCGAGGAACTGCGCTCGGCCGTCGCGGGCATCACCAGTTGCCCTGAGAACAGCTCGGGCCTAGACGACTGCAGCCCGGCCCAAAGAGACCTCCGATTCGTGCTCGCCCTCTACACCTTCAACGCCGGCATCATCGCCGCCCCACCCGGGTGGAGCGGCGTCCACACCATCACCGCCTACGACATCGTCGTCTCGCCACGCTTCGACGAACTCGTGCTGTTCACCAACGCCCCCGACAACCTCACCGGCTACTTCATCGGCACCGACACCGGCGGCGGCATTCCCGGCATGCGCATCGACACCCGCCCCAACGGCGGCACGTTCCGACTCCTGCATCTCCCCACCGGCGGACGCCTCACCATCACCAGCCGCACCGAGACCACCCACCTCCACCGCGTCGGAACCTGGAACACCCGCAACTGGCTCACCACCAGCACCGGGCTTACCCAGGCCGAGAAGACCGAACTCGCAGCCACCCCCACACCGACCGACGCGGCCAGCCAACTACTCGGAGCCCTGTTCACCCGCATCAGCTGCACCGACCCGAACGGCACCTGGGCCCTGGGAACCTGGTTTGACGACCCGCTCAACCGCACGCCACCCCGTGAACACCACGCCAGCGGCCCCACCCGACAACTCTGGGGTGCAGAAGACAGCTGGGAACTCACCTGGGACGACCACCCGTTCCCGGCCGACATCGTCGACTCCCTCACCGATCCGCACCACGGCCTGCCCGGCACCCAAGCGGAAGGTGCCGGACCCGACCACACACTCACCTACAAAGGGGCAACTCTGCGCCTTGGACCCTGGCCCAAAGGACTCCGTCCTACCAGGTGACAGCCACCCCAAAGGTGGACACCGACCGCGAGCGCATTTACTCCAGGGTCAAATGCGCTCGCGCAGCTCGGCCGGAAAGCTACAGGGCGTCTCTGCCTTGTGTGGCGACGGCGTGCTGTCAGCGGTCGGTGCCATCGATGTGGACAGCGTCGTCGAGGTTCAGCGCGTTCAGGATTGTCCAGGCCCGGCCGTTGGCTCGATCCGGGAAGTCACCCTCGCCGCGCAGGGTCCCTTCGAGCTGGTCGTTGTCGACCTCACCGACGCCGAACGGCGCTAACATCGCCGGATCCGCCCCCACAGACTCTTGGGGCACGGGGCGTCGGCGGCATACACCGCGTCGCCAACCTTCATCGTTGGCTGCGGAATAGCCGTCAGGCAGTGGCTGGCCGGCTCACCGGTAGTCGGCTCCATGCCTCGCTGAGGAGGGGATTGCGATCCGCTGGCCGCCACAGGGCGTTGAGTGTCGTCATCATCTCGCGCGTCCGGTGCTGGCCACCGTCGCCTGCGAGGTCGGTGAGGATGGTGGACAGGGCGCGGCGCTGGCCGATCGCTACGAGTTGTTCGATGTCGCGCGCGGACGCGACGATGGTGGGCAGCGGCGGCTGCGGCAGTACGGTACGGCCGAAGCTGTTGGCCGTGTACCACGGGTCGAGGGTGGCGACCATGCCGATGATCGGCCGGTCGGTCGGGATGTGGGAGAACTCCTCGGCACCGGTGTTGAGCAAGTCGAGGGTGATGCCGAGTTGTCCGAACGCGTGGCCCAGCGTGGCAGCGTAAATGCCTGCGGCGGACGGGTCGGCGGCGCGCGCCTGAAGGCGGGAGCGGGTCGCTTTCGCCTCGACGAGCACGACCAGGTCGTCGAACACGACGAAGCAGTCGATGCTATCCAGGCGCCGTCCTCCTTGCCGGTAGTTGATCTCCGGGTGGACGACCGCGTCGGGAAGGGTAGTGAACTGGCGGCGGATGTAGTCTTCGAAAACGAGGCCGAGGTCAGAGGCGAACGCCGAACCCCATCGGCCCAGGCCCAGGTAATACAGCTCCAGCGGTGCCAGCCGGCGGGGAATGAGTTGGGGGGCGGGCCGATGAGACGCCCGTCGGACAGCCTTACCAGTGGCCTAGACGTCAGCGGGTTGAAGGCGTAGCGGTCCAGGTCGACAAGCGGAGACTTGTCGCGGGCGTGGGCGTCCGCGGCGCGGAACTCAGCGATGGTCGAAGCGAAAGCGGAGTCGATCACGGCCAGGATCTCCTGCCGGGACATGAGCGCCAGCACCTCGTCGAAATTACGCTGGTCGAGCCACGCGGGGTCGAAGTAGCCGCCGTTGCGGTCGGCGGAGGTGGCGAGCATGATCGCGATACACGCCGCCGTCACCATGGGCGCGCCTAGAAGTCCGGCGAGCGACTGCTTCGTCAACACCCTGAGGGGCTTGTCTCCGGCGTAGTCGTCGAACAACGCGATGGAACGGGTGAGCTCCTCGAAGATCGAGCTCTGGTAGGGGAACTGCTCGAAAAGGGTCCTGGTGAGTATCGCGAACGGCGAGCTGAGCTCCGGGTGGTCGAGCTCGTCCTCGACCAGGTTGTTGTGCATGTGACAGGCCGTCCGTACGTGTCGGTCGGTGGGCACGGCACGTCGGTGAGGGTTGCCGTGCACGATCACGGCCCGGGCCACTGCGGCCAGCGCCCAGGGCGGGGTCGCCGCGAACAACTGCGATGCCGCCGAGTCGTCGAGCCGCTGGGGGAGGAGCCGTGCTCGCCGGGCCAGCGCGGCCAGGAGTTCCTCCTGGTTGAACCGGCGAACGAAGTCGCTGAACTCCTTCAGCGTGTACGTTCGGCCGTCCGTTGTGGCCACGGATCGATTGTCTCACCTGTGCACAACGAAATATGCTGTTCATATCTAGCCAAGATATGGCAAATCCTCTCAATCGGAGAGGCTGAACTGTCCGCGGCGATCCGTCCCCGACGGTAGCGCTGGGCCTGCCTCCACTCGTGGGCCTCAGCGTCGCTGGTGATGAGCTGTAGCGCGACGGCCGGTGTCCAGATACTTCCGCACCGCTTCGTTCTCAATGACACCGACGATAGGTCGTCCGAGGGGCGCAGGGCCGTTGGCCCCTGTGTCGGTGGCTGTGCGCATCGCCTACCATATGAGCCGATCCCAACACGGCCCCCGACATTCGGTCGGGGGTTCGGGCTGTCTGAGGGCCGCTGTCTGTCTTCGTCCTGAACATGCTTACGACGTTGGTTGCCGAGGTGCATTGCCCTCTCGTGGGCACATCCACGCCCCAGTCGGCGCATGCGGTGACGAGGAGCGCGGGTCGTTGGCCAATTTCTGATCGTCGCCAGCAACTGCCCCGACTGCCGGTCGACGCGCCGAAGTTCCATATTGGACCAGGTGGGAACCAGTAGGTGGAACAGCTTGCTGGGAAGCTTTAGGTGGCGTGGCTCAGATCATGGATGAGCCTGGGGCGCCCTTACTCGTCTTGTCCTTTGCCTTGAGGTCCATTTCGTGGAGCCCAGGCGGCTTCACTACGAGGTCAGTCGATAGGCGTGGAATACTCTCACGAGAGTCGGAGGCTCAACGCGCTGAGTGCTACATGCTCAACGAACAATGAGTAGAACAGACGCAGGTGGCCGTGCCGGCGGGTGCGCCGCAGAGTGCGAGTCAGAAAGAGTGCCTTGTCGTGCGCGAGGCGGGAGCGGGACCAGGCAGCTTGAGGCGCAGGGGATGTCGTGATCCTCAATGGGCTCTAATACTTCGACCCGATCGCGTGCCCAGCTCTAGGGCCATTCCTGAAGTACGGAATATCTTTTACTAATCGGATCTGCCGGCCGCCTTGCCTACATAGAGTGATGAAAAAGTACTGCGGAGACGTCTCGAACGTAGGCATCGGGGGCGTGGAATGGCGCCTTCGGGGCGCCTGGAACACAGGTTCTTGGTCCACGAATGTTGCACATGCCACCGGGGGACAACGCAGGACGACGAGAGATGACGAGAGCTGTTGTTCCAGCTCAGTGGCCCGGGCGCACGTGCGCCCGGCCCACCGCAAGGTCTAGCTGACCCGCACGTCGTCGACGGCCCAGTACCAGTTGTTGACGCCGACCAGCCGGAAACCGACCTGCACGCTGGTCGCCCCGGCCGGCGCGGTCAGCGTCAGGCTGTCGAGTCCGTTGACCGAGTCGGCGGAGTACGTCTTCACGGTCTGGGTCGCGCCGCCGTTCCACTTCACGACGACGTAGCCGCGCTGGTTGCCCTCCTGGCGGTACCAGTGCGTGAGGTTGACCTTCACCGTCGACCCGGCGACCGCCTTCGACGGGGTCCACAGGGTCGAGTCGTAGGTCTTGCCGGTGGACGCGGTGGTGTCGGCCCACTCGTCGGAGTCGGCGACCGCGATGGTGCCCCGGCCGCGGACGAACGTCTCCCGGCCCTGGTCGCGCTGCGCGGAGGTCCAGAACGCGTCGGTGGTCAGCGACCAGCCGGCCCACTCGGTGACCCCGCCGGCGGGCAGGGCGGAGGTGTCGCGGCTCCAGCCGGTCGGCAGGACGGAGTTCCAGCCCAGGATCGACGCCGGGATCGACTCCATCACCGCCGGCTTCAGGGTCACGGACTCGAACGGGTCGGCGTCGACCACGGTGACCGGGCGGCCGTCGAGCACCGCGGGGACCGCCACCCCGAGGTGGGTCAGCGCGGTCGCGGACAGGTCCACGAGGCGGGTGGTCTTCGGCTTGGCGACGCCGACGCCGTCACCCCAGGCGAGCACGAACGTGGTGCGCTCGTCGAGGGTGCTGCCGCCGTGCCCGCCGCCCGGGGTGTGCCCGTGGTCGGTGCCGACCAGGACGAGCCACTTCTCGTTCGCGCGGTTCGGGCGGGCGGCGACGGCGGCGAGCAGCCGGCCCACGTACCCGTCGATCCGGGCGATCTCGGTGAGGTAGGCCTGGCTGGACGCCCCCGAGTTGTGCCCGACGATGTCGACCTGGCCGAAGTAGGCGAACGTGGCGTCGGCGGCGTCGTCGCGCAGGTGCGTCTCGGCCTTCGTGGCGATGGTCGCGTCGTGGCCCACGTACCCGTCGGCGTCGCCGTTGTAGACGAGCTTGGTGTCCAGGCCGTTGCCGATGATGTTGTCGCCGATGGCCTTCCAGTCCATGGCGGCCCATGTGTTGAGGGCGGGGTTGGCCGACTCGGCGCGCGACAGCCAGTCCGGGTACTGGTTCAGCTTGTTCCCGCTGAACGAGTTGTCCTTGACCAGGTGCTTGTCGGGCCACACGCCGGTCAGCATCGTCGACCAGCCGGGGCCGGAGGAGGTGGCCGCCATCGGGTTGGCGTACAGCAGGCTGCGGCCGTCGGTGCCCTCGGCGCGCAGCTTCTTGAGGTTCGGGGCGTTGGCGGCGTCGACCCGGGTGGCGAGCAGTCCGTCGATGCCGATGTGCAGGACGTGGGGGGTGGGCGCGGCGGCGTGCGCGGGGGTCGCGACGACGGCCGTGCCGAGGGCGAGGGTGGCGGCGAGCGCCAGGACGTTTCGGGGATGCACGGGTACCTCCGATAATTGGTCCAGACCAGTAATATAGACGTTCTCCTTGGTCCGAAACAGCCCGGTGAGTCCGGGTGGAGCGCCAGATGAACATCAGGTGCCGGCCCGGGGCCGAGCCCCGCCGGACCCGGAAACGGACCCGGGCATGGTTACTCTGGGCTACATGTTGGCGAGCAGGCCGGTCCGCGAGGGCGTCCCCGAGCACGGACGCGTGCCCAAGTACTTCACCGTGAAGGCCCGCCTGGTCAGCCGGCTCGCCGAACTGGGGGAGGGCGCGCCGCTGCCCGCCGAACGCGAACTCGCCGCCGAGTACGCCGTCTCCCGCGCCACCCTGCGCCAGGCCATCTCCGAACTGATCCTGGAGGGCCGGCTCAGCTCCCAGCAGGGCCGCGGCACCTTCGTCGCCGCCCCGAAACTCATCCAGCCCCTGGGCCTGGTGTCCTACACGGAGGCGGTGCGCACGATGGGCCGCGAGCCCAGCCGGCGGATCGTCACGGCCGAGCGGGTCCCGGCCGGCCCGGTGCTCGCGGGGGTGCTCGGCCTGCCGGCGGACGCCGAGGTGCTGCACCTGGAGCGGGTGCTGCTCGCCGACGGGGAACCGATCGGCCTGGAGAGCACCCACCTGTCCGCCGACCGGTTCCCGACCCTGCTGGAGGTGCTGGCCCCGGGCGCCTCGCTGTACCGGTGCATGCGCGAGGAGTTCGGCGTCGAGCTCGCCGAGGCGGAGGAGCAGATCGAGACGGTGCTGGCCAGCCCGCGCGAGGCGCTGCTGCTGGGCGCGAACCCGGCGCTGCCGATGCTGCTCGTGCACCGGGTGTCCCACGACGCGGCCGGGGCGCCGGTGGAACAGGTGCGCTCGCTGTTCCGGGGCGACCGGATCGGGTTCGTGACCCGGCTGCGGGGGTAGCCGACGGCAATGGGCGCCGCTGCCCGACAAGCGGCGCGTGCGTCGGCAGCCTCCCGCTGAGGGTGCCCGATCCGCCGACCGTTGGTCACCAGCCGCGCGTGACCGCCCCGCTACGCCGGCAGGATCTGCCGCAACCCCAGAGGCACCCCACGCCGGTACTGCCGCTCGCGCGGATACCCGATCGACACCTCCTCGAACCGCACCCCGTCCTCCACCGTGGTGCGCGGGATGTGCAGGTGCCCGTAGACCACGACCTCCGCGTTGAACCGCAGGTGCCAGTCCGCCGAGCGGGTCGTGCCGCACCACTGGGCGAACTCCTGGTACCGCAGCGTGCGGGTCGCCTCCCGGGTCAACGGGAAGTGGTTGACCAGCACCGTGCGCGCCCCGTCGAGATCCACGAGCCGCT
Source organism: Longispora urticae (assembly GCF_053902585.1). Classification (NCBI taxonomy): domain Bacteria; kingdom Bacillati; phylum Actinomycetota; class Actinomycetes; order Micromonosporales; family Micromonosporaceae; genus Longispora; species Longispora urticae. The sequence continues at coordinate 20,390 of NZ_JAQZSH010000019.1, read as the reverse complement.
TCTCCGTGTACTCCACCCGCGCCGCGCACCACGCCGCCCGGTCCGGATAGGGATCGGGGTGCAACAGCGCCTCGTCGGTGGCCACGATCCCCGCGTTGTACGCGATCTCCAGCCCCTCGGCCGGCGTGCTGGCCCCCTCGGGCATGAACGAGTAGTCGTACAGCAGGAACAGGGGAGCCACGGTGACCGGGCCGCCCTCGCCCTCGTACACCGGAAACGGGTCTTCCGGGGTGTGGATGCCCAGCCCCCGGCACAGCTCCACCAGGTGCCGGTAACGCGCCTCGCCGCGCAGCGCCTGCGGGTCCTTCGGGTGCGTCCACAGCTCGTGGTTGCCCGGGGTCCACACCACCGTGCCGAACCGGGACGCGAAGAACCGCAGGGTCCCCTCGACGTCGGCCATCGCCTCGCCGATGTCGCCGGCCACGAGCAGCCAGTCCTCCTCGGACTCCGGGCGCAGCCCCGCCACGACCTCGCGGTTCTCCGGATAGCGCACGTGCACGTCACTGATGGCGAACATCTTCACCCCCGAATCCTACGTGGGCCGCGCGTGCCGATTCTGTCGCCTGAATGCGGCATCCGGGCGACAATGGGCACATGCCCCGACCTGGCCCGGACCTCAGGACAGTGTTCCGCTGGGGCGCCGCTGCCGCCGCCGGGGCGGGCGCCCTGTTCCTCGTCGGCTGGGCCGTCTACGGCGTCCGCGACCTCCTCGTCCAGGTCTTCATCGCGATGTTCGTCGCCATCAGCCTCGACCCGGCCGTGCGCTGGCTCGTCCGGCACCGGATCCGCCGCCCCTGGGCCGTCACCATCGTCATCCTGTCGGCCGTCGTCTTCGTCGCCGGCTTCCTGCTCGCCGTCGTCCCGCCCCTGGTCCAGCAGGCCCAGACCCTCGCCGACGACGCGCCGCACTACCTCGACCAGCTGCGCCGGCAGTCCGAGCGGCTCCGCGGCCTGGAGGACCAGTTCCACTTCCGGGACAAGCTCGACGCCTGGCTCCGCGACCTGCCGGCCACCCTGGGCACCCAGGCGCTCGGCTTCGGCCGCCGGTTCTTCGGCGCCCTCGCCTCGTTCCTGCTGATCTTCGTCCTGTCGCTGTACTTCATGCTCGACCTCCCGCGCCTCCTCGACCTGCTGGTCGGGGCCGTCCCGGAGAGCCGGCGCGAACGGGTCAGCCACGGCGTCAACGTCCTGATCGACAAGATCGGGTCGTACATGATCGGCAACATCGTCATCTCGCTGATCGCCGGGGTGGCCGCGTTCGCCGCGCTGGAGATCCTCCGGGTGCCGTTCGCCCTGCCCCTGGCGTTCCTGGTCGCGTTCACCGACCTGATCCCGATGATCGGGGCGACCCTGGGCGCGGCGATCTGCGTCCTGGTCGCGCTGGCCTCGGTGCCGCTGTGGCCCCAGGCGATCGGGGTGGTGATCTTCTTCGTGGTCTACCAGCAGCTGGAGAACTACCTGATCGCGCCGAGGGTGATGCGCAACGCCGTGGACATGCCGGCGATCGGGGTGCTGCTCGCGGCGCTGGTCGGCGGGCAGATCCTGGGGCTGGTCGGGGCGCTGATGGCGATCCCGCTGGCCGCCGCGATCAAAATCATTTATGTCCGGGGTCGGGAGGCCCGGCGGGAACGGGCGGCGGAGGCGGCGCCGGCCGGGGAGTGACGGTCACGGCGTCCAGACCCTGGCGTTGCGGAACACGCTCTCGGCGACGGGGTCGACGCCGTCGGGTGCCCGGCCCCCGTCGGTGAACACGCCGATGCTGCCACGGCTGAACGTCGGGTCGGTGGCGGCCAGGACCTTCCCGCCGTCGAGGTGGACGGTGAGGCTGGTGCCATGGGCGACGACAGCCAGGGTGTGGAATGTGCCGGGGTCCGGCGCCGACAGGTACGCCTCCGCGAGGTCGGGTTCCGGGTTGCCGGCGACCCCCTTGCCGAGCCAGACGTGTCCGCTGCGCCCGATCTCCACCAGGTACCAGCTACCGGGTCCGCTCTGGCGGAAGAACAGGCCGGCGGCCCTCGCCGTGCCGAAGGAGAACTGCACCTCGTAGGTGTAGTCGGTGGCCGAGGTGTTGTTGTAGCACTCGTGGTACTTGTTCGTGGCCGTCGCGTGCAGACCGTCCCCGCGCACGGGACAGGTACCGGTGTTGTCGCTGAGATTCTGCCAGCGGGAACCCGACGTCATCGGGTCGTTGAGAACGAGCGTGGCGTGCGAGGGCCGGTAGGGGTTGGGCGTGCCGGGTGAGGGCCGCCCGCCGCCGCCGACCGGGGTGGGCACGGGTACGGGAGGCGGCTCGGTGACGGGAGGGGTGGTCGGGGGCGGAGCGTCCGGGGTGGGGGAAGGGGCCGGTGCCGTGGTGGGCGCCGTGGGCCGGGGATGGCCCGCGGTCGGCTGGACCACGGGCGGGGTGGTCGTCCGGGGACGCCAGGCGAGCACGCTGGCGGCCACGACGGCCACGACGCACAACCCGGCGACCCAGGCCAGCCGCTTTCCCCGACGGGTACGGACGAAGCTGGTCAGCGCCGAGTTCCTGACGAACGTGGCGATGGACGCGCCGCCGATCGCCACGATCGCGGCGACGACGGAGACGACCTGGCCGGTACGGGTGAGGATCTCGGGCATGTTCGGGATCGAGATGATGGTCGTGGCGTACAGGATCACGACCATCAGGACCGCCGCGAGGGCGGCGATCACCACCAGACGGACGACGGGCAACGCGGTGGGCGCCGGCGCGGCGGGGCGGGACGGGGATTCGTCATCGGGAGTGGACATCGGGTCTCCTGACGTGAGGGCCACGTCGAACAGATACCGCCTCCCGCCGGCCCCCGCGGCGCAACTGTCACCAACCCGTCGCGCTGGGACGTTGCCGCACGGCCCGCCGGACGCATGGACGGCGCTCCGGACACCGACCGTGAGCGGAGTTTGGCCGGAGTGGCGGGCATCGGGCACGATGGTCGCCGTGACGCGGCGATCCGTATTCCTCCCCCTGACCCTCACCCTGGCCCTCGCGGCGGTCCTCACCGCGACCGCCTGTGGTTCCGCCGACGAGCCCGGCAAGTCCACCGCGACGACGGCCGCCCCCTCGCCGTCGGGCAGCCCGGTGAAGAAGGAGCCGTTCACCTTCGCCCTCACCCCGGCCGCCGACGCCAGGAACCTGCCGATCTCCACCGAGCTCGGCACCGCGGTCACGGGCGGCAAGGTCACCACCGTCGACCTGGTCACCGGCGGCAAGAAGGTCGAGGGCGCGCTCCGTCCCGACGGCACCGCCTGGGTCCCGGCCAAGCCGCTGGCCCCCGGGGCGTCGTACACGGCGACGGTCACGGCCACCGGGGACGACGGGAAGACCGAGACCCGCACCACGGCCTTCACCACGATGGCCCGCCCCGGCAGCCGGGTCGGCACCGGGATGTACCTGTTCACCGGCGGCACCTACGGCGTCGCCATGCCCGTCGTCGTCGAGTTCGTGGACTTCCAGGTCCCCGAGGCCGACCGGGCCGCCGTCGCGCGCCGCCTGTTCGTCACGAGCGACCCGCCGCAGCTCGGCGCGTGGCACTGGTTCGGTGGCAACCAGGTCCTCTACCGCCCCAAGGAGTACTGGAAGCCCGGCACCAAGCTCACCGTCCGCACGGGGCTCGACGGCCACCCGCTCGGCAACGGGAAGTACGGGGACCAGGAGCGCTCCGCCACCGTCAGCATCGACGCGTCCAGCCGGATCCTCGAGGTCGACAACGCCACCAAGCAGATGGTCGCCAAGAAGGACGGCCAGGTCGTGAAGACCATGAAGGTCAGCCTGGGCAAGACGTCCACCCCGTCGTCGAGCGGCAGCCTCGTCGTGATGGACAAACTCGAGAAGACCATCTTCGACTCGTCCACCTACGGCGTCCCGGCGAACTCCCCCGACGGGTACCGCTCGGAGATCCGCTACGCCCAGCGCCTGACCTGGAGCGGCGAGTTCATCCACGCCGCCCCGTGGTCCGAGGGCGACCAGGGCGTGCGCAACGTGTCCCACGGCTGCGTCAACGTCTCCTGGGCGGATGCCGAGTGGGTGTTCGGCTTCACCATGATCGGCGACCCCGTGGTGATCAAGGGGACCGAGCGCCAGGTGAAGCCCGGCAACGGCTGGACGGCGTGGGACGTGCCCTGGGACGAGTACGCCAAGAGCCCCTGACGCCGGCCGGGTCAGCTCTCCGGCAGCGCGACCGGCCGCCAACCGCTCCGGTCGCGGGGCTCGGCCGTGAAGTCGTACCGCACGGCCCCGTCCGCCCGCAGCCCCACCAGCGACCCGGAACTCGTCGCGTACCGCCGCCCGCCGAACGACCGGTCCACCAGCAGCGCCCGGTCGTCGTCCCCGGGCAACCCGCCGCCGCCGAGCATCCCCAGCCACCCGCCCCAGGCGTCGGCGGGGGACAGCCCCGGCTCCGGCGCGGGTGGCGGCACTACGTCGAAGCCGGCCATCGCGTACCCGACCCGCGGATGCGCCGGGTTGTCGACGCCGAGCGAGGTGACGATGTGCCGGCCCTCGGCGAGCCGCACCCGGTCGAGGGTCACGCCGTCCCAGCTCAGCAGCACCGCCGAGTCGAGGGTGCACCGCAGCAGGTGGAAGCCCGCGTACGGCTCCGGGTCGAGGTCCAGCGTGCCCAGCGCCGCCAGGGGCAGCGCGCCCCGGGAGGCCGTGACCGTCGCGTCCCGGTCCGTCGGGATCTGGTTGAGCACCACGGCGACGACCGGCCCGTCGGTGTCCACGGCGAGCCACGTCCCGCCGGCCACCCGGTCGATCCCGCCCAGCACGTGCGCCCCGAGGCCCGGCCAGTGCGCGGCGGGCGGCGACCAGGGCCGGTCGGCGAACTCGTCGCGGATCCCGGCGAGCAGCACCGGCCACGTCCGACTGCGGTCGAGGTCGAGGAACACTGTGCACATCCCGCAACCCTAACCGCCGACCCACCCCTTCGACGGGTACGCGGCCCCGCCCACCCGACCGCCAGCCCCGCACTCCGATGCGCACCGGGAGACCCGGGCGCCAGCCGTCGGCCCGCGTCCCCGGCGGGCATGATGGGGGTGTGCGGATTCGAGCGGTCACCCCGGAACTCCTCGTCACCGAGCTGGCGGCCCGGATCGCCGCCGCCCCGCCCGACCGCTGGGTCCGGGTCGCCCTCGACGGCGCGCCGGCCGCGTACCCGGACCGGCTCGCCGCCGACCTGGTCGACCCGCTCCGCGCCCTCGGCCGGCCGACGCTGCGGGTGTCGGCGACGGACTTCCTCCGCCCGGCGTCGCTGCGCTACGAGTTCGGCCGCACCGACCCCGACTCCTACTACCAGGACTGGCTGGACACCAAGGGCCTGAACCGCGAGGTGCTCGACCCGCTCGCCGAGGGCGGCACCGGCCGGGTGGTCCGGGCGTTGTGGGACGCGGCGGCGGACCGCGCGACGCGTACCCCCTACGAGGTTCTCGCCCCCGGCGGCGTCGTCCTGGTCGACGGCGCGCTGCTGCTCGGCCAGGGGTTGTCCTTCGACCTGGCCGTGCACCTGTGGCTGTCACCGGGGGCGCTGGCGCGGCGCACGCCGGAGGGGGCCCGCTGGACGCTGCCGGCGTTCGCCCGGTACGAGGAGGAGGTCGGCCCGACCGGGTTCGCCGACCTCGTGGTCCGGGTGGACGACCCCCGCCGCCCGGCCGTCTACTCGCCGCTCGACGCCTGACGCTCACAGGTCGAAGACGGTGCGGTGGCAGCGGGGCACCGTACCCGGATGAGGGTCTTCAGGCTCTGGCCAGGCCGCCGTAGAAGTTCGTCGGGACGTCCGCCGGGGTCTCCCCGTCGGCCAGGCCCCACGCGGCCGCCGGCAGGATCCCCTCGGCGGTGAGCGTCCACGGCCCGAGCAGCGCCGCGAACTCCGCCGGCTCGCGCATGTGGAACGGCTCGCCCATCATGGCCAGGACCTGCGGATGGTCGGTGAGCAGCCGGCTGTCGAAGTCGAAGGCCAGGTGGCTGCCGGCCGGCACCGCCGCGTGCAGGTCGACCAGGGCGCGGCGCAGGGTAGCGTCGTCGAAGAACACCGGCAGCCCGAACACGGCCACGCCGACGGGGGAGCCGCCCCAGTCGGGCAGGTCGACGGTGCCGAGGTCGGTGCGGTCCGGGCCTCCGATCGGCGCGGGACAACCTGCCCGGGAGATCTATCAGGAAGCCTTCCTATCCAATACGCTCGATGGCGTCACCTCACCCCCTCGGGAGGATCGTCATGAGATCCAGAACCCTGTTCGCCCTGGTCGCGGCGTTGGTCGTCGTGTCCGGCGCGGCAAGCCCAGCCCTCGCCGGCCCGACCGGCCCCGCTCCGGCACCGGCATCCGCACCCGGCCTGGTCCACGGCCGCAACACCGCGCCCACCCAGCCGTGGGACGCCGCCGGCGCCCTGGCCTCGGACGCGGACGGCACCCGGCCCCACGCCGCCAGCGCCGCCGCCGGTCGGATGTCGACCCTCGTCCCGGTCCCGGTGACCGTCCAACCCGCCACCGGCGCCGACTACGCCCTCACCGCCGGCACCCGGATCTACGCCGACCCCGGCGCCGACGGCGTCGCGAACTACCTGGCCGGCGTCCTGCGCCCCGCCACCGGCTACCCCCTCCCGGTCCAGCCGGGCCCCGGCACCGGGATCTCCCTGCTCCTCACCGGCACGGACCCGAACCCCGAGGGCTACCAGCTCGACGTCTCCTCCTCGAAGGTCGTGCTGCGGGCCAGGACCGCCGCAGGCCTGTTCCAGGGCGTGCAGACCCTCCGCCAGCTCCTCCCGGCGAAGGTCGAGAGCCCGACCGCCCAGCCCGGACCGTGGCCGGTGGCCGGCGGGCACGTCGTGGACCACCCGCGCTACGCCTACCGGGGTGCGATGCTCGACGTCGCCCGGCACTTCCGCCCGGTCGCCGACGTCAAGAGGTACATCGACGAGGTCGCCCGATACAAGATCAACTATCTGCACCTGCACCTGACCGACGACCAGGGCTGGCGGCTCGTCATCAACTCCTGGCCCCGCCTGGCCACGTACGGGGGCAGCACCCAGGTCGGCGGCGGCCCCGGCGGCTACTACACCCAGGCCGACTACACCGCCATCGTCGGCTACGCGGCCGCCCGGCACATCACGGTCGTCCCCGAGGTGGACATGCCCGGGCACACCAACGCGGCGCTCGCGTCGTACGCGGAACTCAACTGCGACGGCAAGGCCCCGCCGCTGTACACCGGGGTCGAGGTCGGGTTCAGTTCGCTGTGCGTGAACAAGGAGCTGACCTACCGGTTCGTCGAGGACGTCGTGGCGGAACTGGCGGCGCTGACCCCCGGCCCGTACCTGCACCTCGGCGGCGACGAGGCCACCTCCACCACCCCGGCGGACTACACGAAGTTCGTCAACCGGGTGCAGGCCATCGCCCAGGCGCGCGGCAAGACCGTGCTCGGCTGGCACGACGTGGTGAACGCGACCCCGCTGCCGACGACCGTGGCGCAGTACTGGGGGACCGAGACCAGTCACGCCAAGGTCGCGGCGGCCACGAAGGCGGGCACGAAGCTCATCATGTCGCCGGCGAGCAAGGCGTACCTGGACATGAAGTACACGTCGTCCACGCCGCTCGGCCAGGACTGGGCCGGACTGATCGAGGTGAGGACGTCCTACAACTGGAACCCGGGCGCCTTCCTCAGCGGCGTCAGCTCCTCGGCGGTGTACGGCATCGAGGCCCCGATCTGGACGGAGACCCTGGCCTCGCAGCGCGACGTCGAGTACATGGCGTTCCCCCGGCTGGCCGCCCTCGCCGAACTGGGCTGGTCGCCGTGGTCCACCCACGACTGGAACGCGTTCAAGGTGCGGCTCGGCGCGCAGGGCCCCCGGTGGAAGGCCGCGGGGGTCACCTACTACCGCTCGCCGCAGGTGCCGTGGGCCGCGTCCTGACGAAGCGCGCCGCGGAAGCCGCCGCGTGCGGGTGGTGAACGGCGCCCGGTTCCGGGGAGGGCGCCGACCCTCCCCGGAACAGAACCAGATCAACGGCATCAGAGGGTTACGGTGAGCGGTGACCGGTCACCGGAGGCACTGCCCACCGCGCACCGGCCGCGCCGCCGTCCCTGCACTCCGGCCCGGCGGCGCCGGGTCGGCGCGGCCCGCGTCCGGTCAGTGCGCGTCGCCGCGGGGCCGGCCGTAGCGGACGACGAGGGCCAGCACCCCGAGCGCCGCCAGGTACGGCAGGTGGGGCAGCAGGTCGGGGGCGGTCAGGGCGTGGGCCTGGGCGGGGCTGACCTCCGTCGTCCACAGCGCGCCCCCGCCACCCCAGCCGAACAGGCTCACCGTGGCCCAGTTGCCGCCCCAGTGCAGCCCGATCGGCAGGGCGAGCCCACGGCTGCTGAGCTGGGCGTACGCGAAGAGCACCCCGCCCAGGGCCGGCATGGCGAACGCGAACACCGCGCCGATGCCCCAGTACGGCCGGCCGATCACGTGGTACGCCCCGAACAGGGCGCTCGTCACCACCACGGCCAGTACCGGTCCGCCGAGAGCGGCCAGGCGGTCCAGCAGGTACCCCCGGAAGAGAAGTTCCTCGAACAGCACCGAGCAGAGCATGAACGCGAGCCCGCCGAACACCGCCGCGGGGGAGGGCCGGAACTCCCAGCTGGCCCCGACCGCCGCGGCCCGCACGACCGCGATCAGGGAGAACAGCAGCACCCCGGCGGCGAACCCGAGCCCGAGCTGCTTCCACCGGAACGGCGGCGCCCCGCCGTCCAGCCGCAGGCAGATCCAGGTCACGGCGAGCAGTGCCACCGCGAAGGCCGGGGCGGAGCCACCCGTGACGACGGCGAGCGCGAACGCCGGGACGAGCAGCGCGAGGAACCGCAGGAGTCTGAGCATCGTGTCCACCCGTTCGTGACGGTGTCCGGTACGCCAGACCATGGTCCCCGCCGGAGGGCGGATACGGAAGCCCTCCGGCGCCCGCCCGACGGCGCGGTCGTGGCGTCGGGCCCGCGGCGGACGGGAGCGGTCGTCGCGTCGCGTCCTACACGCAGGTGACCTTGTAGTTCACGCTGCCGTATCCGGTCGACATCCCGTTGGGCGAGGTCAGGCGTGCCTCCAGCGGGTAGGCGTAGTCCCCGGAGGCGCTGGCGGTCAGCGTGAACGTCGGCCACGCGAGCGGATACCCCGGCCCTGTCAGGGTGACGGTGCGCGGAGTGAACGTCTTCATGTTCGGCGAGTACAGCGTGTACGTGATCGTGATCGGGTAGCTACTCGGAATCACCTGGACGTACACGTCCACGCTCACCGCCTTCGGACACGCCCCCGTGTACCGGAACGGCGTGGCCTGGATCGTGTCGATCGTGAACGAGGTCACCCTCGGTGCCGGTGCGGGCGGGTTCGGCTGGGGTTGGGGCTGCTGCGCCGTCTGCCGTGGCGCGGTGGTCCGTCCCACCCCGCCGTCGCCGGGCCCGACGTCCGTGGGGGAGGTGGGGGCAGCGGTGTCGGCGGTCGCCGTGGCCTGGTCGCCGAGGGTCGGGGTCGGACCCGGGGTCGACGGGCCGGAAGTACGGTCCACCACGGTCGCCGGCAGCCCCGTGCCGTCGGCGCCGCGCTCCGGGGCGGATCGGGGGTCGCTCGCAGCCAGACCGGTGACCATGGTCAGGACCAGCACGGTGGCGGCGGTGGAGAGTACGGCGAGGCGACGCCGCCAGCCCGCGGGCGGGACCGGCGGGTCGGCGACCGGGTGAGGTCCGGTTCCCACGGGCACGACCGGGCGCACGGCGGCGCCGGGCGGGGCCCCGTTCTCGCCGCCGGAACCGGTGGGGGGCGGTGCGGCGTGCGGACCCGGGTCCCCGGAAGGGCCGAGGGTGTTCGGGCCCGCTGCGGGAGGTCCGACGGGGGGCAGCGGGGCCGCAGTGTTCCGCGTTTCGGGGAGATTCGCGTCGGGCGCCCCCGCGCGCGGCGGCGCCGTCGGCCCGACAGCCGCCCCGAGCTGTGCCGCACCCCGTTCCGGGACGCCCTGCGATGCCGGGGCGGGTACCCGTCGCGGAGTCTTCGGAGGTGTCGGGCCTGCGACGGGTGGTCCGGCCCGGGTGGGATCCTCCGGCACCTCGGCCGGGGCGGGCGCGTGGTCGGTCGACGCGGCGTCGCGGACCCCCTGGGCGCTCCGGCGCGGCGCCGCACCACGGGCGGCCTGCCCCGTGTCAGCCGCACCACCCGCCGCACGACGGGCGGCCTGCCCCGTGTCAGCCGCACCACCCGCCGCACGACGGGCGGCCTGCCCCGTGTCAGTCGCACCATCCGCCGGACCGGTGGCGGCCTCGTCGCCGACAGGAGATGGTGGCTTCCGCCCGCCTCCCGGACGTGGACGTTCCCTACCCGGAGCGCCACCGGTCTCAGGGGTTCCGGCAGGGTCGGCGGTAGCGTCCGGGGCACCTGCACCGGAGCCCGGCCGGGCCTCTGAAGGTGACCGGCCTCCCGGGCTGTCGACGGCCCGCGGACCCCCTGAGGACCCGGCGTGCCGGTCCGGCCGGGCCTCGGCGGGAAGGAGCGCGCCCGCCGCCAGCAGCGACGTTCGCACCCCCGGGCCGGTGTACAGCAACGCGCCCTCGACCGTGGCCAGTTCCGGCTGTTCGACCACCACCGGGGCTACGCCCAACGCCGTGTGCAGCAGGGTCGCCACCAGCGGCGTGCGGCTCGCCCCGCCGATCAGGTACAACCCGGCCAGGTCGGCGGGAAGCAGGCCTGCGTCGAGGATCGCGGCCCGGGTGGCGGCCACGGTGCGCTCGAAGACCGGGCGGGCGAGGCGTTCGAGCTGCTCGCGGCCGAGTGGGGCGTCGGTGCCGAACAGTGGCACCGGGATCGTCGTGCCCGAGGACCGGGACAACATCTCCTTGCCGGTACGCACGTCCGTGTGGAACTGGCGGTTCGCCCTGTGTTCCTCGGACGTGGCCGGCTCGACCAACCGCCGCCACCGGTCCGCGTCACGGCCGGCGTATCCGGCACCCAGGTGCGCCACGATCGCGGCGTCCACGTCGAGCCCGCCCGCGTCGGGCAGCCCGGAGTTGGCCAGCACCTCGAACGAGTCGGCGGTCCGGCGGACCACGGAGGCGTCGAACGTGCCGGCGCCCAGGTCGTACACGAGGGCGTGGGCGCCGACGGCGAGGGCGGCCCGGCCGGCGACGAAGAACGCGGAGGCGGCCACCGGCTCGGTCACCAGCCGGACGTCGCCGAGCCCGGCGGCCGAGGCGGCGGCGGTCAGGATGCCCCGGCGGCGCGCGGCCCAGGACACGGGGCAGGTCAGCACCACCCGGCCGGACAAGGGGCCCGCCTCGGCACGGACCCGGCCGAGCACGGCGGCGATGAGGTCCACGACGGGTACGGTCCGGTCGCCGAGCAGCACCGTACCGTGGTCGATGCGCTGTTTGGGGTTGGGCTCGAGGGCCTCGGGGCGGGTGCGGCCGGCGTACAGCGCGTCGTGGCCGACCAGCAGCGCGCCATCGGGATCCGCCCACACCGCGGACGGCAGCACCGGGGACCCGTCGACGAACAGGGGCCGTGCGACCCCGTCCCCGTCGGCGAGCATGGCGACGGTGTTGGAGGTGCCGAAGTCGATGCCGAGTCGGTTGCCGGGCGTACGCACCGGTCCACGCTAACGACAGCCGGGGCGGATCCGACATCGGCCGTTTGACCACAGTGGACCCGGCTGTGGCGGCGGGGTGTGCGGCTAGAACACCGGGCGGCCCAGGCGGGCGAACAGTGCCTCGCGCACGGCCGACAGCGACGCCTCCAGCGCCCCGAACAGCACCGCGTCGTCGTCCACCCCGGTCACCGCGATCGGCGTCCGCAGCTCGCCGAGTTCGCCCAGCGCCGCCTCGACCGCAGCGCGCAGCGGGTCGGCGCCGGCCTGCGACACGTCCCCGGCGAGGACCACCAGGGGCGGGTCGAGGACCGCCACGACAGCGGCGAGCCCGACGGCGATCCGCTCGGCCAGTACCCCGATGAACGCCCGTCCCCGCGCGGCCTCGGAGTCCCCGCCCGGATCCGTGCCGCCGGCCGCCCCCGGAATCCCGGCCACCGCCATCCCGACCACCTCGTGCGCGGTCCCGGCGACGAACCCGTACTGCGCCGCCAGCCCCAGCACGGCCGGCCCCCCGACCAGCTCCTCGAAGTCCGGCCGCCGGGCGGCCCCGGGCAACCCGACCGGCATGTACCCGATCTCCCCGGCCCCCTGCCGAGCCCCGCGCAGCAACGTCCCCCCGAGGTCGATCGCCAACCCGACCCCCTCCCCGAGCCACAGCATCGCGAACCCGGCGGCGGGATCGGCGGAGGCCACTCCCCGGTGCCGCTCGGCCACGGCCGCCAGGTTGACGTCGTTGTCGACGTGCGAGGACCGGTACTCCCGGCGGACCTCCCCGAGCAGCCCCGGCCGCTCCCACCCGGGCACGTGGATGTGCCGGACGACGTCGGTCCGCTCGTCGTAGGACCCGGGGATGGCGATCTGGACGTGGTCGAGCTGGTCGACCCGCAGCCCGGCGCGCCGGCACACCTCCTCGACCGCGCCGGTCACGGCGGCGACGGGGTCGGTGGCCGCGAAGTCGACCGCGACCTCGATCCGGCCGCGGGGGGCGCCGGTCAGGTCGCAGACGGCGGCGGCGACGGTGGAGGCCTTGCGGACGGACACGGCGGCGGCGTACCCGGCCTCGGGGTTGGCCGCGTAGATCTCGGCGGTCGGGCCCGGCCCGCCACTCTGGGTGCGCCCGACGGTCAGGGCCAGCCCGGCGTCCTGGAGCCGGCGGAGCACCTCGGAGGTGGACGGCTTGGACAGGCCGATGAGCGCGCGCAGGTCGGCCCGGGTCAGGGGACCGCTGTCGAGCAGGTGCGCGAGCGCGGCGGACTCGTTGATGGCTCCGAGGAGCCGGGACGAGCCAGAGACCCTAGCCATCTTGCCGCCTTCGCGAGTGGTAACGGAGTGTGGACACCAAGTGTCTCAGCCCTTCACGGACGCCGCCGCCAGCCCGTCGACCACGTACCGCTGGAAGGCCAGGGCGAGCAGGACCGGGGGCAGGGTGGCGAGGACGCCGCCGGCCGCGACGAGCCCGAAGTCGGCGCTGTAGCGGCCGGTGAACTCGGCGATCGCGACCGGCACGGTCTTCGCGTCGGGGGTGGCCGTGAAGATCAGGGCGTAGAGGAACTCGTCCCAGGACATCAGGAACGTGAACATCATCGTCGCGAACAGGCCGGGCCGGGCGACGGGGAGGACGACCCTGACCAGGGCGCCGAGCCGGCTGCACCCGTCGACCCGGGCGGCCTCCTCCAGTTCGACGGGCAGCGCCAGGAACTGGTTCGTCATGATCCAGAGCACGAAGGGCGTGGTGAACGAGGTGTACACGACGATCAGGCCGAGTTTGCTGTCGAGGAGCTGCAACTGGGTGAGCACCAGGTACAGGGGGATGAGCAGCGCGATCGGGGGCAGCATGTACGCGATCAGGAACGCCACCATCGTGCTCCGCCGGAACCGGAACCGCAGCCGGGCCAGCGCGTAGCCGCCGAGCACCCCGACGACCATGGACACCGCGACCGTGCCGAGCGCGACGACGACGCTGTTGCCCATGGACTGCCGGAACATGCCGGCCACGTCCGAACCGCCGGAGTGGGCGATGGCGTCGTACCGCGACCAGGTCGGGTGTGCGGGGAGCCAACGCAGCGGCCGGGCGAGCAGGTCCCGGAGCTCGGACACGCTGGCGATGACCAGCCAGGCCAGCGGGGCGAGGAACACCACGGACACGAACGCGGCGGCGGCGTGGATGAAGATCTTGTACCTCACAGGAGTGCCCCCCTCTTGCGCAGCGTCCGCAGGTAGACGATGGACAGCACCAGCACCACGGCCGTGACCAGGTACGACAGCGCCGAACCGTAGCCGAGCCGCTGGTCGGAGAACGCCCGGACGTAGGTGTAGAACGCCACCGTCTGCGTCCCGCTCGCGGGCCCGCCCCCGGTGATGATGTAGACGATGTCGAAGATGCGCACCGTGTCGATGGTGCGCAGGACGAGGACGATCACGATGCTCGGTACCAGCATCGGCACGGTGATCGAGAAGAACGACCGGATCGGGCCGGCCCCGTCGATCCGGGCGGCCTCGTACAGGTCGGACGGGATGTTCTGCAGGCCCGCGAGCAGCAGGAACGCCACCAGGGAGGTGTTCTTCCAGACGTCGGCGGCGATGACCATGTTCAGGGCGAGGAACGGGTCCGCCCCGAGCCACGACTGGTACTCGTCCATCAGCCCGACCTGGGTCAGCAGCGCGTTGAGCGCCCCGTACTGCCCGGAGAAGATGTACCGCCACATGGCCCCCGACACGATCGTCGGCAGCGCCCACGGCACGATCACGATGGCCCGGAACAGCCACCGGGCGCGCAGCGGCGCGTTGAGCAGCAGCGCGATGCCCACCCCGAACACGACCTCGAAGAAGATCGAGGTCAGGGAGAAGTACGAGGTCTGCCACACGGCGCGCCAGAACCCCGGGTCGGCGAGCGCCTCGCCGTAGTTGGACACGCCCACGAACGGGGTGCTGTCGTCGAGCGGGCCGTCGACGTCCAGGACGGACATGACGAGGGTGCGCACGACCGGGTACACGACGACGCCGAAGACGACGAACGCGGCCGGGAGCAGGAGGAAGAGCGCGAAGCGCGCCTCGCCCCGCCCCGGGCGCGCGGGACGCGTGGGCGTCTCCTGCTCCCGGGGCGGGGCGACACGGTTGAGCTGGTCGGTCACGTGAGCTCGCTCGCGGCCGCCGCCGCCGCGTCGTCCAGGGCCTTCTGGACGGGCTTGCGGCCCAGCAGGGCGTTGTGGATCTCGCCCTGGAGGATCTGGGACACGGCGTTGTAGTGGTTCACGCCGGGCCGCAGGATGAGCGAGTCGAGCTCGGCCTTCGCCGCCGCGACGGTCTCCGGGCTGGTGGCCACCACGGAATCGCGAGTGTAGGAGGCCTTCCACACCGGCAGGGAGCTCTTGGCGTACTGCTCCTGGACCGCCGCGCTCGTCAGGTGCTGGATGTACTTCCAGGCGTCGTCCTGCTTCTTGCTGGTCGCCGGCACGGACAGCGCCATGGACCCGTTGCACCCGGGCCGCTTCCCGCCGTCGCCGGCCGGGGTCTGCCCGATGGTCACCTTGCCCTTGACCTTGCTCTCCTTCTCGTCCTGGGTCTTGGCCCACATGAAGGTCCAGTTCAGGACGAAGGAGGCGTCGCCGTTGGGGAACGCCTTGGCGACGTCGTCCTCCAGGCTCTCCAGGGAGGCCGGGTTGCTCAGCCCCTCGTCGAGGGTGGACTTCATGAACTGCAGGGCCTTGACCCCGCCGCCGGTGTTGAAGGCGGGCTTGCCGGCGGCGTCGAGGAACGTGCCCCCGAAGGCGCCGAGCAGCTGGGTGTAGTCGCAGATCACGGCCTCGGTCTGCTTCCAGCTCCAGATCAGGGGGTACTTCACGACCCCCTTGGCCTTGATCGCGCGGGCCGCCTCGACCACGCCGGCCCAGGTGGCCGGCGCGGTCGGGGCGAGCCCGGCGCGGGTGAGGTGCTCGGTGTTGGAGTACAGGTACTTGGCGTCCAGGATCCACGGCACGCCGTAGAACTTGTCCTTGTACACGGCCGTGGACAGCGCCCCTTCGAGCATCTGGGTCTTCCACTCGGCCGGCACCCGGGGGGTGAGGTCGGCCAGGAGCTTCTTCTCCGCGAACTCGGGGGGCCAGATCACGTCGATGAGGACCACGTCGAAGGTACCGGCCGGGGCGGACGCGACGATCTTGTCCCGGAGCGCCTCGTACGCCACGAAGGTCTTGTTGATCTTGATCTTCGGGTTGTCCTTCTCGAACTGCGCGGTCATCCCCGAGATGTCCGCCTCGGAGTACCCGGCCTGCTGCATGAACAGCACGTTCAGGGTGCCCTCGGCCGATCCCGAGGACGCGCCGCAGGCGGCGAGTGCCGCGCCGACGCCCGTGAGCCCGATCGTGCTCAGGACGGTGCGCCGTGACCAGTTGTCCATCTAGTACTCCAGAAATGTGCGGGGGGTCAGGAGGTTTCGAGGAAGTCCACGTTCGGACCGCCGTTGGCCGTGGTCGCGGTCGCGCGCACGGTGCTGGTGCCGGTGGTCGCCGGCACGGTCAGGGTGACCGTGGTCCAGGTGTCCCACGAGCCGGTGCCGTTGAAGGCCACGCCGCTGGCGACCACCGTCCCGTTGACGGTGATGTCCATCGGCCGGTTGACGGCCGTCCCGTTGGCGTAGCGCAGGGTGAGGGTGGTGGTGCCGGCCGGGACGGTCCAGGTCACGGAGCCGCCGACGATGTTCGTGTAGTCCACGAACCCGGTACCGGAGTAGCCGAGATGGTTGCTGGCGACCGTGGCCTGGGACAGCGCGGCGTCCTCCGCCTCGGCCCGGACCACGGTGGAACCGCCGCCCGCCGGTACCGTCTGGGTCGCGCTGTTCCAGCCGGACACCCGGACCTTCGGCGCGGCCCCCTGCAGATCGGCCGTCCGGTAGGTCGCCGTCAGCGTCACCTGCTCGCCCGGCCACAGGCTCACCGCGTTGTCCGACCAGCGCACCGGCAGCACCGGCTTGCCGCCCGCCCCGACCAGGTGCGCGTCGAGGTAGAACGCGGGGGTCTTCGCCGTCCCGGTGTTCCTGAGCGTCACCGACGTGACCGTGTCCGCCCCGCTGGCCACCGACGACGCGGTCGCCGACACCGGCGCCTGCGCCATGCCGTTGAGACCCTTGAGGTCGGCGTAGGAGCTGGTGGGGACGTAGTACCAGTCGTTCTTGGACCAGTCGATCACGTCGTCCTTCGTGGACAGCCAGTACACGTTGCGGCTGACCTCGCGCCCGCTGGCGTCGGTCAGCAGCAACCGGGCCAGGTAGGTGCTCGACAGCCCCGTGACCGACGCCGGCACGGTCAGCGCGGTCGCCTTCCCGCCGCCACCGGGGGCGCTCAGGCCGGTCGCCGTCTGGGAGAACTTGTTCGTGCCGTCCGGGTTGAACAGGTCCACCTTCACGGTCAGCCCCGCCGCGGCCCCCGGCTGGGAGTTGACCACCACGACCTGCCGGTTGTCATAGGAGTACTGCACGTGCAGCGGCTCCCCGGCCTTCTTGGCCCCGTAGTACGAGCCGCCCTGGTCCATGTAGTAGTCGAACAGCTGCCAGTGCAGGGACGTCCACGGGCTGTTGAGCATCCAGTAGATGACGCCCGTCGACGGGTTGGAGGCGTCGGTGAAGTTGCGCCCGAACGACTCGAACTGCGCCCTGGTGTTCTCGTACTGGGCGAGCTGCGCCTTGCGCACGTAGTCGTCGAGGCTGGTCGGCGCCCCGTACCGGCCGGTGATCGCGTTGTCGAAGATCTTCAGCGTGCCGAAGGTGGCCGACTGCGACCGGTGGTACTGCGTCGCGTTGTAGTTCTTCCACAGCGTGTCCAGCTCGGCGGACGTCATCATCCGGCGCAGCGTGTCCAGGGTCGGCACGTCCGGCCCCGCGCTGGTCTCCGAGGCGAACCCGAAGGCCCCGCCCTCGCGCTTGTTGTACCAGTAGCCCGGCGGCACCCAGTCGTACGGCCCGGGCATCTTCATCCCGGACGCGCCCGTGATCGGCGCGGACCGCTCGGCCGCCGCCGCCACGATCGGGGTCGGCCAGTCGGCGGCGGTGAGGGCGTCCACGTAGTTCTTCTCGATCGTCGCCGACGGGGCGAAGTCGCTGCCGATCAGGAACGAGATGACGCTCGGGTGGTCGCGCAGCCGACGCGCCTCGGCGGTCATGGACAGCTTCGCGGTCACGTAGTCGGCGGCCGTCCACTTGTCGCCCGGCTCGCCGCCGTTGACCTCGCCCTCCCACTTGTCGCAACACTCCCAGCCCGGCAGGGTCAGGATGCCCATCCGGTCGGTCATGGCGAAGAACTCGTCCGGCTCGATGTGCCCTTCCAGGCGCACCGTGTTCAGCCCGAGGTCGAGCACGTAGCGCAGCTTGTCCTCGGCGGCGCCCGCGTCCCAGCGCAGGAACAGGTCCGGGGACCAGCCGCCGCCCTTGATCAGGATCGGCTTCCCGTTGACGCTGTAGCGCCGGTGCCCACTGGCGTCCAGCGGCGCCTTGACCTCGCGGATACCGAACTTCTCCTGGTACGTGTCGGAGACCGCGCCCCCGACGCTCGCCGTCAGGTTCAGGTCGTTGAGGGTCTGCGCGCCCATCCCGGCCGGCCACCACAGCCCCGGGTTGTTCACCGTGACCTGCCCGAACGTGACCGTCTTCGTCTCGTGCGCGTTGAGCGCCACTGTCTGGGTCACCGCCGTGCCCGCGACGTTCCCGGCCACGGTCGTACTCACGGCGGCGTTGGAGTCGTTGCGCACCTCGGCCTTCACGGTCAGGTCGGCCCGGGTCAGCCCCGCGTCGAGGGTGGTGACGACGTGCCCGCCGCGCAGCGCGACCGGTCCGCCCCGGTGTACCCGCACGTCGCGGACGATGCCCATGTTCTTGTCCGGCGGGGTCTGGGCCCAGTCGATCCAGCCCATGGACAGGTCCTTGTTGGGGTCGTTCGGGTACACCCGGATCGCGACGCTGTTCGTCCCGGCCCGCACCAGCGCGGTCAGGTCGAACTCGTGCTGGGTGTACGCGCCCACCACCTGGGTGCTGGTGGCCACCTGGGTGCCGTTGACGAAGATGTCGGCCCGGGACAGCACGCCCGACAGGTCCACGTAGGTGCGCGTGGACGTGTCGGTGACGGTCAGGTCGGCCCGGTACCACCAGGGCACCTGGAAGTCCGCCGTCGGGATGTTCTTCATGTTCGTCGAGAAGAACGGATCCGGGTACTTGTTGTTCTGCAGCAGCCCGGCGAGCACTGTCGACCGGGCGCTCACGGGGTACCAGCCGGCGGTGTCGTACCCGGGCTGGGAGATCTGCGCCCCGGTGCCCGACGTCTTCGCCGAGGACTGGAGCAGGAAACCGGGGATCGCGGTACTGCTGCCGGGGGCGGAGGGGACCGCGAGCACGGCGGAGGGGTGCGCGTCGGCACGGGTGGGGGAGCCGGCGACGATGCCGGTCCCGGCGAGGACCACGGCGACCGCGGCGGCGAGGGGGAGCCGCAGCCGGGCGCGGGTGGTGGGGTGTTTCGAGGGGGAGTCCACGATGCCTCCTGAGGGGCGGCGTTAGATAGGTAGGCTACCTAACCAATGGAGCGTAGCGACGGCCCTCGATCCTGACAAGACACTGGCCGCGCCGGATGCCGAGTGCTCCCCGCCCCTGTGCGACTTCCGTCCTGGTGTCACATCGCCATATAGGTCCTCATTGCGGGCGGGTCGACCGGGGTAATCAAGGGTCAACCGGGCAAAGCGCTTTCTGACACCAAGATGCCGTGCACGTTGGTGCCAGCTCCGCGGTAGTGACTCCACCCGGAACCGCTGGCAGAGTTCACCACATCGGAAGAACGCGCCACATCGGAGCGGAACTTCCAAAAACCATTTATTACACACACGGGTGGAGTCTGTTATGAAGGTATTCGGAACGTGAGGAAAGCAGCCATCATCGTCGGCGTCGGAATCGCGTTCACGCTGACCGCCTGCGGCGTCGCGGACAAGCCCACGGCCGGTGCGGTGCCGGTGCCCACCGTCTCCGTCGCCGGTAACCCGGCCGCGACCGCCAGCCCCGCGCCGACGGCCACCACGGCCACCACGGCCACCACGAGCCCGGCTCCACAGTCGGGGGTGACCGACATCGGCTGCCCCGCGACCCCGGACGTGTTGTTGGCGGCACTGAAGGCCAAGGGCAGCGACATCTACACCCGGGCCGCGAGCCCCGCGGCACTGCACGACGTGTCGTGTCACGAGAAGTTCGCCGTGGCCGCGACGGTCCCCGACGGGCAGCACCAGCCGTCCCGGATCGTCTTCGGCTACGACGCCGCCAGCAGGTCCTGGCGTCCCCTCAATCTCGGGTCCTCCGGCTTCTGCGCCGGCTACGTCCCCGACCACCTCGCGGCGAACCTCGCCGGCTGCACCTCCTGAATCCCTCTCCCCTAAGGACACCTCTCTGATGAGTACCACCCTGCTCCGCCGTGCCGTCAGCACGCTCGCCGTCACGGCCGTCACCGCCGGTTCCCTGATCGCCGCGGTCGCCCCGGCCCAGGCGGCGTTCACCTCCGGCATCGACGGGTACATCACCCGGTCCGAGGTGATCGAACGGGCCCAGTACTGGGTCGACCACCAGCCCGGCCCGTACAGCCAGTCCGAGTTCTCCCCCGGCCCCACCGGCGACCGCGACTACCGCCGCGACTGCTCCGGATACGTCGACATGGCCTGGCACACCGGCTCACACCACTGGACCGGCAACCTCTCCGCCATCTCCTACGAGATCCCCCGCGCCGACCTCAAGGCCGGCGACATCCTCAACGACGCCGCCAACC